>JAMPXV010000222.1 GCA_023700985.1 Lysobacter sp. | reverse complement strand
TGCGCTTCGCCCGCCTCGGAGTCGATGACGAGCCCCGTGTCCTTCATCGCGGCCGACTCGTAGTCCGGGAAGACGCCCTGGAGGGACTGCCACGCGTCGGGCGCGTAGCCCAGGCCGTAGCGCGCCGCGATCTCGCCCGACAGGCCGCGTCCCTTGAGGTAGTCGATCGCTTCCGGCGTC
The DNA here is from genome assembly GCA_023700985.1 of Lysobacter sp. Classification (GTDB taxonomy): domain Bacteria; phylum Pseudomonadota; class Gammaproteobacteria; order Burkholderiales; family Usitatibacteraceae; genus FEB-7. The sequence continues at coordinate 5,066 of JAMPXV010000222.1, read as the reverse complement.
TTGCGCAGCTGGGCCCGGTAGAACTCGAGCGCCTGCATCATCCGGTCCGTGAGGCCCTTGTCCTGGGCGCCGGCCGGTCGACCCCCGGGGCCCCCGCGCACCTCGGGCACTTCCATGCCGACCTGCTGGGCGAGCTCGCGGATGGCGTCGGGATACGGCAGCCCCGAGTACTCCATCAGGAAGCCGATCGCGTTGCCGTGCGCGCCGCACCCGAAGCAGTGGTAGAACTGCTTCGTCGGGCTCACGTTGAACGAGGGCGTCTTCTCGTTGTGGAACGGGCAGCACGCCTTGTAGTTCGTCCCCGCCTTCTTCAGGCGCACGTGACGGTCGATCACGTCGACGATGTCGACGCGCCCGAGCAGCGACTGGATGAAGTCCTGGGGAATCACGCCGCGCCTTCCGCCGGCCGGTGCGCCGCACCGGCACGAGCGTCGAGCCAGCGCAGCACCGTCTGCAGCGCCGTGCGCGACCCGGGGGGGAGGTAGCGCAGCTCGAAGTCCGCGGGCACCGGGTCCTCGACGAGGCCGTCGGCCGGCAGGTCGAGCTGCGCGTCCCCGGGGAACGCGTAGCGCACCGCCACGCGGCGCAGGGCCTGCGCGTCCGGCGGGCCGTGGTCGCGGATCATCTCGTAGAGCTGGCGCCAGTGGGTGCCGAGCGAGGGGTCCGCCGCATGCGCCTCGCGCTTTCCGAGCTCCCCGAGGATCACCTTGGCTTCGAGCTGCTCGCGCGACCGGACGGGGAAGTGGGCGAGGCGCACCGCCTTGTACTCCGTCATGGGCGCCGGTACCGCGGCCCCGGACTCGCCCGGCTGCATCACGCAGTGGTTCCCCTCCAGGAGGAAGAACTCCTCGCGCAGGAACGCCCGCGTGAGGACGACCTTGAAGCAGTCGAAGCCTTCCTCGCGCCGGCGGTGGCGGATGCGCTTGAGCGGATTGGGCTCGCGGGCGTCGTCCTCCGGCAGCGGCACGTACGACTGCCAGCGCCACGCGCCGAAGCGGTCGGCCGGCAGTGCCGGCAGCGCCCGGCGCAGGTAATCGGGGTCGGGAAGCCGCAGGAACTCGTCGGCGTCGAGGAGGACGATGAAGTCCGCGCCGGAGCGCAACAGCTCGCGCGCCACGCCGCTCGTCTCGTCGGCCTGCCGGAACGCCGCATGCCGCGCGTCGCGCAGGACGAGGGGGAGCCCCTCGGCGGCCAGGCTTTCCAGGATCGCGCGCGTCTCGTCGACGGGGCGGTGGACGACGAGCACGAGCTCGTCGAGGAGGCGCGCGTGGTGGCGCACGAAAGCCTCGATGACGTCGGCCTCGTTGCCGACGATCCCGAGACCGACGATGCGCGCCGATCCGGCCACGCGGGTCAGCCGGCCAGTCTTGCCTTGACCAGCGCCGAGACCTTCCCCATGTCCGCCTTGCCGGCGACCTTCGGCTTGACGATCGCCATGACCTTGCCCATGTCGGAAGGGGCCTTCGCGCCGCTCGCCGACACCGCTTCCGCGACGATCGCGGCGACCTCGTCGTCGGCCAGCTGCTGCGGCAGGTAGGCCTGCAGGATGGCCATCTCGCGCTTCTCGGTGTCGGCGAGGTCCTGGCGCCCTCCCTGCTCGTACTGCGCGACGGAGTCCTTGCGCTGCTTGAGCATCTTCTCGATGACGGCGATCACGGCCGCGTCGTCCAGGGCGATGCGCTCGTCGACCTCGCGCTGCTTGAGGGCCGCGGTGAGCAGGCGCAACGTGCCGAGGCGCTCGGCCTCCCGCGCCTTCATGGCCGCCTTCACGTCCTCGTTCACGCGCTCGCGCAGCGTCATGGTTTTCTCCTCGCGGAAACGACCGCGGCGAGCGGGGCGCTCGGGCCCGGCTCGCCGCGTGGGTATTCCTGGGGCCGGCTCAGTAAAGCTTCGGCGGCAGCATCTGCGAACGCATGCGCTTGAAGCGGCGCTTCACGGCGGCCGCGTGCTTGCGCTTGCGCTCGGCGGTGGGCTTCTCGTAGAACTCGCGGGCGCGAAGCTCGGTGAGGAGGCCCGTCTTCTCGACGGCGCGCTTGAAGCGGCGCAGCGCTACGTCGAACGGCTCGTTTTCCTTGACGCGGATGGTCGGCATGTAGGGTTCCGGTGATTAGGCAACGCTGAAAACCCTGCATAATATCAAAGTTTTGCACCCCTGAAAAGGCGCCCGCGCGCCACCCCCGACCGTGCTCGCCCTCGGCATCGAAACCTCCTGCGACGAAACCGGCATCGCCCTCTACGACAGCGAGGCCGGGGTGCTGGGCGAAGCGCTGCACTCCCAGGTCGACCTGCACGCCCTCTACGGGGGCGTGGTGCCGGAGCTCGCCTCGCGGGACCACATCCGTCGCATCGTGCCCCTCGCCCGGGAGGCGCTGGCGCAGGCGGGCCGGGGCCTGGGCGACATCGACCTCATCGCCTACACCGAGGGGCCCGGGCTGGCCGGCGCCCTGCTGGTCGGCGCCTCCGTGGCGGCCGGCCTGGGCATTGCGCTCTCCCGCCCCGTGGTCGGCATCCATCACCTCGAGGGCCACCTGCTGTCCCCCCTCCTGGCCGACCCCCGGCCGGCATTCCCCTTCGTGGCCCTGCTGGTCTCCGGCGGGCACACCCAGCTCATGGCCGTCGAGGGCGTGGGGCGTTACGCGCTCCTGGGCGAAACCGTGGACGACGCCGCGGGCGAGGCCTTCGACAAGACGGCCAGCCTGCTCGGCCTCGCCTATCCCGGCGGTTCGGCCCTCTCGCGCCTGGCGGCCCAGGGCGACGCGAAGCGGTTCGCCTTCCCGCGCCCCATGATCGCCGCGAACGGCCTGGATTTCAGCTTCAGCGGCCTCAAGACCGCCGCGCTGCACTGCGTGCGCAAGCACGCCCTGGACGACCGGCTGCGCGCCGACGTGGCCGCCTCGTTCCAGGCGGCGGTGGTCGACGTCCTCGCCGCCAAGTGCCTGCGCGCGCTCGAGGAAACGGGGATGGAACGCCTCGTGGTCGCGGGCGGAGTGGGCGCTAACACTGCCTTGCGGGACCGCCTCGCGCGGGAGACCGCCCGCGCAGGCGCTTCGGTCTACTTTCCGCCGCCGCGGCTTTGCACGGACAACGGCGCCATGATCGCCTTCGCCGCGACGATGCGTTACCGGGATGCCCCGGCCGGCTCGGCGGGCTTCGGCGTTCGTCCCCGCTGGGACCTCGCCGCGATCGGCGAAGCCTAGTCCGTGCCGCGCCGGTAGGCCCGTTCCGCGAGGGTCAGCTCCTCCTCGGCAGCCGCGAGGTCGTCCTCGAGTTTCTTCTGCCGCGCGTAGTACGCGTCGTTGGGAACCTGGCTCGGGCAGTGGACGACGGGGGCGCCGCTCGGGGTCTTCGCGAGGAAGCAATTGGGCTTCGGCAGCGGCTGCCCCGACCGCGGCGGCGCGGAACGGTGCTGGATGGTCTGCAGCTCCTCGGCCAGCGGATCGGCCCCTTCGGCCTTCGCCTTGCGCGCCGCCTCCGCCTTGGCCTGGGCCGCGCGCAGCTTCCGGTCGAGATCGTCGCGGGCCTGGCGCCGCGTCTCGTTGATGCCCGGCGGCGCCTTCGGCTTGGCCGCACCTTCGGGGGGCTTCGCCGACGGCAGGACGTTCGATTCCGTGACGGGTTCCAGCGGGGTCACGGTGCCGTCGAAGTTCTTCGGCACGGAGTCCGTGTAGATGACGCGCCCCTGCCGGTCGATGAGCTTGTAGAGGATCTGCTGCGCGCCGGCGGGCGCGGCGAGAACCGCCGCCAGCGCGAGCAGCAGGGCGCGCATCCGCGTCCGGTCAATCAATGGCGGCCATCCGGGCGGCCTTGCGGGCGCGCTCGAAGTCCTCTTCCGCAGCCTTCAGCGCGTCGTCGAGCTTCTTCACGCGGGCGTGGTAGGCCTCGGTGGGCACGGGTCGCGCGCCGCCGCCCTTCTTGCCCATCCACTGCGTCTCCTCGGGCGTGGGTTCGCTGGCCGCCTCCCGCGCCTTCTTCGCGGCCTCCAGCTTCTCGGCGGCCTGGGCAAGCTCGGCGTCGGCCTTCACGCGCTTGAGCTCGGGGGCGGTGAGCGGCAGCAGCACCGGCGGCGAGGATTCGCCCACGTTCACGAGCGTGGCGCGGTTGGCCTTGAGGTCGACCTCGATGCGCGTCACCTTCCCGTCGTACTCCTTGGGAGGCGCCTTGTCGGCATAGGTGACTTTTCCCTTCTTGTCGACGAGCTTCCAGACGACCTGCTTGTCGTCGGCCGCCACCGCGGCGAAGGCGACGGCGAGCAGCGTTGGCGCAATTGGCGCGAGCAGTCTTGCTGGCATCTTCATACCTGGTCTCCTAGGCGGCGGCCGCGCGCGGCTCGCCGCAGACGGCGCAATGCGGATCGCGGGACAGGCGCACCTCGTGCCAGCGCACGGCCCGCGCGTCGAACAGCAGCAGCCGCCCCGCCAGCGTGTCGCCGACGCCCGCGAGGAGCTTGATGGCCTCCATCGCCTGCATCGTGCCGATCACGCCGACCAGCGGCGCGAACACTCCCATCGTGGCGCAGCGCTCCTCCTCGCCCTGCGCATCGGCAGGGAACAGGCAGTGGTAGCAGGCCGAGCCCGGCTGGCGGTGGTCGAAGACCGCCACCTGCCCGTCGAAGCGGATGGCCGCGCCCGACACCAGCGGCACGCCCGCGCGCACGCAGGCCTCGTTGATCGCGTGGCGCGTGGCGAAGTTGTCGGAGCAGTCGAGGACCACGTCGGCTTCGCCCGCCAGCGCCCGCAGGCGCGCGGGCGCGAGCCGCTCGGGAAGCGCGGTGACGGCGATCTCCGGGTTGATCGTGGCGAGCGTGGCCGCGGCGGACAGCGCCTTGTTCGTTCCCACCGCGTCGACGCGGTGCACGACCTGGCGCTGGAGGTTGGTGAGGTCGACCGCGTCCCCGTCGGCCACCGTGATCCGGCCCATGCCGCTGGAGGCGAGGTAGAGGAGCGCCCCGGAACCCAGGCCGCCCGCGCCCACGACCAGCGCGCGCGAGGCGAGCAGGCGTTCCTGGGAATCCTCGCCGAAGCCGTCGAGCAGGAGGTGGCGGCTGTAGCGAAGCCTCTGGGCGTCGT
>JAMPXV010000221.1 GCA_023700985.1 Lysobacter sp. | reverse complement strand
GCATCATCGGCTTCAAGCGCGGCACGGGCGGCACGTCGGGCGTGGCCTACCTGCGGCGCATGCTCGACGGCGTCCTCTTCCCCGAGCTCTGGCACGCCCGGACGGCCCTTTAGGCCGGCCCCGGCAGGCAGGCGAGGTGGATGGCCGCGGAAATCTTGCGTAGTGTGCGGGGTGAGCCCCGCGCTTTTCCATGCCGCCCATCCCCCACGAAACCGAACTGAAGCTCGTCCTCGCCCCGGGCGAAGCCGCCAGGGTGCCGTCGGCCGCGCCGCTCGCCGGCATGGCGGGCCGCTCGAACGGCGTCATCGCCCTCTATTTCGACACCCCGGCGCGCGAGCTCTCCCGCCACGGCCTGGGGCTCCGGCTGCGCCGCATCGGCCGCCACTGGCGCGCCACGCTGAAGGCGGCGGGCGCCTCGGGCGGGGGGCTGCACCAGCGGCCGGAGTGGGAATACCCGATGCCCGGTCCCCTCCTGGACCTCTCGCGCTTCGCCGCAACGCCGCTTTCCGACCTTCCCGGCGCCGAGACCCTGCACGAGCGGCTCTCGCCCATCCTCGCCACGGAGTTCCGGCGGACGACCTGGGATCTCGCGCCGCAACCGGGCTCGCGGCTGGAGGTGGCGCTGGACGAGGGGCGGATCGTGGCGCGCGGCCGCGAGTCGCCTATCGCGGAAGTCGAGATCGAGGTGCTCGAGGGCCCGGTGTCGGCCGCCTTCGACCTGGCCGAGGCCCTGGCGAAGACCCTCGCGTTGCGCCCGGAGCCGGCATCCAAGCTCGCCCGCGGGATGCAGCTCGCGGTCGCGACGCGGCCGCGGCCCGTGCACGCGAGCCACGACTCCATCGCCGACGCGCAGGACGCCGGCGAGGCCGCGCGCCGGATCGCCGCGGCCTGCCTCGCCCAGGCCCAGGCGAACGAGTCCGGCGTCCTCGAGTCGACCGACATCGAGTTCGTCCACCAGCTTCGCGTGGCGCTTCGGCGCCTGCGCTCGGCCCTGCGGCTCTTCCGCGAGGCGCTCCCGTCCGGCGAGGACGCGGCCTTCGCCGAGGACCTGCGCTGGGCGGCAGGGGCGCTCGGACGCTGCCGGGACTGGGACGTGTTCGTCACCGAAACGCTGCCGTCGCTGGTCCGGGCGCACGGCGACGCGCAGGCCGGCAAGGCGATCCTGGCCCGCGCCCGCGCCCGCCAGCGCGAGGCGCGGCGCGCCGCCCGCGAGGCGATCGTCTCCCCGCGCTACGGGCTGGCCATGATCCGGATGGCGCGCTGGGTGTCGACGCCCCCGGGGACGGCCGACGGCGCCCCGCCCCTGAAGGAGTTCGCCTCGCGCCGGCTGCGCAAGGGCGCACGGCGGGTCGAGGAGGGGTCGGCGGCCATCGCCACGCTCGACGCCGCGGCGCGCCACCGCCTGCGCATCGAGGTGAAGCGCCAGCGCTACGCCGTGGAGTTCCTGGGCTCGCTCTTCAAGGCGCAGCCGGTGCGCCGGCACGCGCGGGCGCTCGCCCGCGTGCAGGATGCGCTGGGGCTCGCCAACGACTGCGCCAACGCGCTGGCCCACGTGCGCGAGCTCTCGCCGCCGCCCGGGTTCGAGGAGTTCGCCCGCGGCTGGTTCGCGGCCCGCGAGCTGGCCGGCATCGAGGCGGCCTCGCGCCTCCTCGCCGCCGCCGCCGGGGAGCGCCGCTTCTGGCGCCGCAAGCGGGAGGCCATCGCGCTCTCCCCGCCCGCTTGATCCAAGACAAGGAACGCGCCCCCCCGGGTGGGAGACTGAAAACGCACGCGCCGGCCCAATCCATGCGCCTCGCCCCGCTTCCCGCCATCGCCCTCTGCGCCGGGCTCGCCTGGACGGGCGCCGCTGATGCCGCGGACATGCAGCGCGGACGCGTCCTCTACGAAGGCAACTGCGCCGGCTGCCATGCGGTGAGCGTCCACGGCCGCGAGAAGCGGGAGGCGCGCGACTTCGAGGCGGTGCGCGCCTGGGTGGTCCGCTGGAGCGCGAACCTGCGGCTGAAGTGGACGCAGGAGGAAGTGAACGACGTCGCCGCGCACCTGAACGCCGCCTACTACGGCTTCCGCTGCCCGCCGGCCTATTGCACCGTGACGGGCGAACGCGCCCGGAAGGGGGCTCGCCTCGCGCTGGACGGCGCGTCCCGTTGACGCGACATTGAGGGGCGGCCCGCCCGCCCGGGGAGAATCCGCGATGTTCGAATCCGCCGAGATCGGCCACAAGCTGAGCAAGTCCGAGTACAAGCGCGAGGAGCCGAAGCTGCGCCAGGAGCTGCTGCGCGCGCAGTACGACCTGCTCGACAACGGCAAGTTTCCCGTCGTGATCCTCGTGAACGGGGTCGACGGCGCCGGCAAGGGCGAGACGGTCAACCTCTTCAACGAGTGGATGGACCCGCGCCACATCCACACCCACGCCTTCGGCGCCATGATGGACTTCGAGCGCCAGCACCCGGAGATGTGGCGCTTCTGGCGGGCGCTGCCTCCCAAGGGGCGCATCGGGATCCTCTTCGGCTCGTGGTACACCGACCCCATCCTCAAGCGCGTGATGGGCCACGAGAAGCGCGCCGAGTTCGAGCGCCGCCTCGACCGCATCCGCCACTTCGAGCGCATGCTGGTCGCCGAGGGCGCCCTGGTCCTGAAGCTGTGGTTCCACCTGTCCAAGCCCGCGCAGAAGAAACGTTTCAAGGAACTCATGGCCAGCAAGAAGACGGCCTGGCGCGTCGGCCCCGGCGACTGGGAGCGCTTCAAGCACTACGACGAGTTCGTCGACGTCTGCGAGGACGCCCTTCGCGAGACGAGCACGGGCGAGGCGCCGTGGCAGGTGATCGAGGGCTCCGACCCCGAGTACCGATCCCTCACCGCGGGCAAGATCCTGCTCGACGCGCTGGACGCGCGCCTCAAGGGGTCGCCGCCCAAGGTGTCGCCGCCCGCCCCGCCGCCGAAGCCCCCCATCGACAGGAAGAACGTCCTCAACAGCCTCGACTACACGCGCGCCCTCAAGCCGAAGGAATACGACAAGCGCCTCGACAAGGCGCAGGCGCGGTTGAACCAGCTCACGCGCCACCGCAAGATGCAGGAGCGCTCGCTGGTGATGGTCTTCGAGGGCATGGACGCCGCCGGCAAGGGCAGCACGATACGGCGCATGACGCGCGCCATGGACGCGCGCTTCTACCGCGTCATCCCGATCGCGGCACCCACGGACGAGGAGCGCGCGCAGCCCTACCTGTGGCGCTTCTGGCGGCACATCCCCGGCCACGGCAAGGCGGTGATCTTCGACCGCTCGTGGTACGGGCGCGTGCTCGTCGAGCGCGTGGAGGGCTTCTGCTCGGATGCGGACTGGATGCGCGCCTACCCCGAGATCAACGACTTCGAGGCGCAGCTCGCCGACGCCGGCGCGATCGTCGCCAAGTTCTGGATGGCGGTCACGCCCGAGGAGCAGCTGCGGCGCTTCAAGGAGCGCGAGAAGATCGCCTACAAGCGCTTCAAGATCACCGACGAGGACTGGCGCAACCGCAAGAAGTGGCCGCAGTACGAGCGCGCCATCTGCGACATGATCGAGCGCACCTCGACCGAGGTGGGGCCGTGGAACCTCATCGCGGCCAACGACAAGCTGCTCGCGCGCGTGACGGTGATCGAGCGGCTCTGCGACCACATCGAGTCGGCGCTCTGAGGCGGCATTGAGCGCCACGAGCCTCTTCCGCGCCGAGGTCGCCACCGCGATGGCGGTGGCCCTCGTGCTGGGGCTCGCCCTCCTGGCGCTGCGCCCGAAGGACCGCGCCAGCACGCGCAACGCCCTCATCCTCCTCGTCTTCTGCGCCATCGCCGCGGCGGCCGACACCGCCATCGGCACGATGGGCGGGCGGACCATCGCCGGCATACTCGCCGACGCCTCCACGGTCCTGGTGGGCGTGGTGCTCATCCGCATGGTGGGCATCCTCGTCTTCCGCATCGTGCTGCCCGCCGTCCGCGTCGCGCCGGCGCGCATCGTCGAGGACCTCGTCACGGCGGGGCTCGCGATCGCCTGGGGCCTCGTGTGGCTGCGGCTGGCGGGCGTGGACCTGGGCAGCCTCATCACCACCTCGGCGGTCATCACGGGCGTGGTCGCCTTCTCGATGCAGGAGACGCTCGGCAACATCCTGGGCGGCCTGGTGCTCCAGCTCGACCAGTCGATCCGCGTGGGCGACTGGATGAAGGTGGAGGAAACGAGCGGCCGCGTGGTCGAGATCCGCTGGCGCTACACGGCCGTCGAGACCCGCAACCGCGAGACCGTCGTGATTCCCAACGGCTGGCTCGTGAAGAACCGCTTCACGCTGGTCGGCTCGCGCGCCGACGCCTCGCCCCTGTGGCGGCGCTGGCTGTGGTTCGAGCTGGACCTCGCGCACCCGCCCATCCGGGTCTGCGAGATCCTGGTGAAGTCGGTGACGGACGCCGAGATCCCGAACGTCGCCCGCGACCCGCCGCCCACCGCGGTGCTGATGAAGGTCGAGCACGGCATCGGGCGCTACGCGCTGCGCTACTTCCTCGACGACCCGCGTCCCGACGACATCACCGACTCGGTCGTCCGCGCCCACGCGCTCGCCTCCCTCACGCGGCACAACATCCCCATCGCCTCGCCCCGCGAGGAGCGCCTCCTCATCAAGGACAACGAGGCGCACCGCGCCGCGCAGCACGCGAAGGAGATCACCCGGCGCCAGGCGGCCCTCGCGCGCGTGGACCTGTTCGCCACGCTCTCGGAAGCCGAGCGGGGGGAGCTCGCGGAGCACCTGGTCTACGCGCCGTTCGTTAAGGGCGACACGATCACCCGCCAGGGGGCCGTGGCGCACTGGCTCTACCTCGTGGTGAGCGGCGAGGCCGACGTCTGGGTCGACGCCGGCGGGGAGCGCAACCACGTGGCCACTCTCATCCCCGGCAGCGTCTTCGGCGAGATGGGGCTCATGACGGGGGAACCGCGCCGGGCCACCATCACGGCCCGCACCGACATCGAGTGCTACCGGCTCGACAAGGCGGGCTTCGAGAAGGTGCTGCGCTCGCGCCCGGACATCGCCAGCTACATCTCCGGGATCCTCGCCTCGCGCAACACCGAGCTCACCGTGCGGCGCGAGTCGGCGGAGACCGCCGGCAAGCGCGCGCCGCGCGGCGAGGACATCCTCGCGAAGATCCGCAGCTTCTTCGGCCTCGACGCGTGAACGGGGTTGGAGAGAATCATTTTGGGACGGTTCTGTGGAGAATCAAATCGGGACGGTTCTGTAGAACCGGTCTATTC
>JAMPXV010000220.1 GCA_023700985.1 Lysobacter sp. | reverse complement strand
TAGGCCAGCAGCCGCTTCATGTCCACCTGCGCCGCCGCGAACACCACGCCGAAGAGCGCCGTGGCGAGGCCCACGACGAGGGCCACGACCCCCCACCACCAGATGGGCGAGCCTAGGAGATCGAAGCTCACGCGCACCATGCCGTAGATCGCGGTCTTGAGCATCACCCCGCTCATGAGGGCGGACACCGGCGAGGGAGCCGCCGGGTGCGCCTCGGGGAGCCACACGTGAAGCGGCAGGATGCCCGCCTTGGCGCCGAAGCCGAAGAGCGCGAGCAGGAAGGCGCAGGAGGCCCAGAACGGCGACAGCGACTGGGCGCGCATGTTGCCGAACGTGTAGTCGCCCGTGTTGGCCTGCAGGACGCCGAAGCACAGCAGGATCGAGATGGCGCCGATGTGCGCGACGAGCAGGTACAGGAAGCCCGCGCGGCGGATCTCGGCGATGCGGTGGTTCGTGGTGACGAGGAAGAACGAGGAGAGCGCCATCATCTCCCAGGTCACCATGAAGGCGTAGGCGTCGTCGGCCATCAGCACCATCGCCATGCTGGCGAGGAACAGGTGGTAGTGCAGGCACAGGAGCCCCGGCGGCGTGCCCTCCCCCTGGCGGAAGTAGCCGCCCGCGAAGACGGAGATGCCGGCGCTCGCGAGGCCCAGCAGCGCCAGGAAGAATGCCGACAGCGCGTCCAGGCGCAGGTGGAACGGGAGGTCCGGCAGGCCGATCGGCAGGATCGCCGTCTGCGGCGATCCCGGGATGGCGAGGAGGGCCACGCCCGCCATCGCGAGGCTCAGCGCCGCGGAGAGCGGGAAGAGGACGCGGGCGACGAGGGCCAGGTTGTGCAGCGCCGCCACGCCGGCCAGCCCGATGGCGAGCCACGCGACGACGACGACCATGGCGCCATCGATCGCGAGAAGCTCCGGCAGCGGGTCCATCGCGGCCGTTACCGGCGTGTCGGCCGGGCGCTCACACGGTCTCCACGGTTGCGTCGAGGAAGTAGCCCGCGCCGCGCTCGGTGCGGATCAGCTTCGGCTCGTTGGCCTTCTCCTCGATCTTGCGGCGCAGGCGAAGGATCTGCACGTCGATCGAGCGGTCGTATATGTCGTCGTGCAGGCGGCTCGACTCCAGCAGCTGGTCGCGCGAGAGCACGCGCTTGGGCGCGCGCAGGAAGGCGACGAGGAGCGCGTACTCGCTGTTGGTGAGCTCGACCAGGCGGCCGTCGGGCGACTTCAGGCGCCTCAACCCCGTGTTGAGCTCCCAGCCGGCGAAGCGGTAGGCCCGCGCGGTCTCCACGCGGCGCGCGGCGCGCTTGACCTCCGTGCGGCGCAGCACCGCCTTGATGCGGGCGAGCAGCTCGCGCTGGCTGAAGGGCTTGGTGACGTAGTCGTCCGCGCCCAGCTCCAGGCCCATCACGCGGTCCACCTCCTCCTTGCGGCCGGTGAGGATGATGATCGGGATGTCGAGCTTCTCGCGCAGGCGCCGGGCGATCGCCAGGCCGTCCTCGTCGGGAAGCTTCAGGTCCAGGATCACGAGGTCGACCACTTCGGCGCCCAGCACCTTGTCCATCTGCGCGCCGCTTTCGGCGGTGAAGACCTTGAGGTCGTGCTCGACGAGGTAGTCGCCCACCAGGTCCCTGATGGCGGGGTCGTCGTCGACAACGAGGATGTGCGCTTCCAATGGCTTGTCCATACCGTGGCGCGAGGGGGATCGGGGGCCATTTTACGCCGGGAGCCCGTAGAATCGCTCGTTCCAGGACAATTTCCGTGAAGAACCCCACCGATTCGCCCCCCGCCGCCGAGGCGCCGCGGTCCTCCCCGGGGCTGGACGCGGCGCTAATCGCGGCCTTCGGGGCCGCCTACTACGCGCTCGCGGTCTTCGCCATGGGGCTGCCCACGCAGGCGGGGTCGCCCGCCTTCGTGTGGCCCGCCGACGGCCTGGCGCTCGGCGCGATGCTCGTGGTCGCGCGGACGCTCTGGATCCCCTTCGCGGGCATCGCGTTCGTCGCCTCCCTCGTGGCGGCGCTGCAGGCGGGCGCGGCGCTGGAGGCCGCCACCGTCTCGGCGCTGGTGGCGGCGCTCGAGCCCGCGGTCCTCGCCGCGGTGCTGCTGCGCATCGCGGGCGGCCGGGTCGACATCGGCACGCTTCAGGGCCTCACGGGCTTCCTCGTGAACCTGGTGCCGCTCGCGGCCGCGGTGTCGCTGGCGGACGGGGCGATCGCGTGGTGGCGCTTCGGGTCGGAGTTCCGCTCGCAGTGGACGTTGACCTTCGTCTCGGGCTTCCTGAACCTGGTCGTGGTGGCGCCCGTGGTGATCGCGTGGGGCCGGGGCGGGCTGGAGGCCGCCGCGGCGCCGTTCCGCGGCCGCGTGGCCGAGGTGATCGCGCTCTTTGTCGGGCTCGTCGTGGCCACGCACTTCGTGTTCGGGACGCGCCCGGCCGACGCGGTGGCCACCGGCCCGATCTTCTACCTCTGCACCCCGTTCCTCATCTGGGCGGCGCTGCGCTTCGGCATGCGCGCCGCCACCCTCGGCGTCTTCGTTTTCGCCCTCATCGGCTACTGGCACACGGCGAACGGAAACGGGCCCTTCGCGCTGCCGCTTTCCGCGGCCACGACGTCGCTGCTGCAGCTGCACGGCTTCGTCGCCGCCACCGTGGTGACCACGCTCTTCGCCGCGGCGCTGCTGGCCGAGCGCGAGACGGCCGCGCAGGCGACGGAGGCCTGGCGCCGCCGCTACGAGGCGGCGATCCGCGCGAGCGGCAACCTCCTCTACGAGCTCGACCCCGGCTCCGGGTCCATCCTGTGGGACGGCGACACGAGGACCGTCCTGGGCGTCCCGGCCGAGGAGATCTCCACCGTGCGGCAGTGGGCCGATCGCGTGCACCCCGACGACCGGGCGCGGCTGAGCACCGTGCGCGACCGGCTGTTCGCCGGCGAGGTCACCCACATGGCGGTGGAGCACCGCATGCGGCGCGGCGAGGACGAGTGGATCACCGTCGGCGTGAACGGCTACGCCATCGAGGACCCGACGCGGCGGCGGTCCGGGCGCCGGCGCATCATCGGCTTCGTGAGCGACGTCTCCGAGCGCATCCGCGCGGAGGCCGAGCGGCAGGCCCTCGCCGCGCAGCTGCGGCAGGCCGAGAAGATGGAGGCGGTGGGGCGCCTGGCGGGCGGCATCGCCCACGACTTCAACAACATCCTGGGCGCCATCCTGGGCTACGGCGAGCTCGCGCAGGCCAGGGCGGAGTCCGACCCGCAGCTCAAGCGCTACGTGGACACGATCGTGAGCGCCGGCAACCGGGCCAAGGCGCTCGTGTCGCAGATCCTCGCCTACAGCCGCGCCGAGAGCGGCGTGAAGGAGCCGGTGATCCTCGGCGCCGTGGTCGCCGAGGTGGGCGAGCTGCTGCGCGGCTCGTCGTCGGCCGGCGTCGAGGTGCGGCTCACGGTCTCGCCCGAGGAGGCGGTGGTGATGGGCGACCCCACGCGCCTGCACCAGCTCGTGATGAACCTCGCCTCCAACGCCATGCACGCCATGCCCGGCGGCGGGGTGCTCGAGATCGTGCTGGAGCGCCGCACGCTGGCCGCCCCCGCGCATACGCGCCTGGCGGAGGTGCCGGCGGGCGAGTGGGCGGTGGTGCAGGTGCGCGACACCGGGGAGGGAATTCCGCCGGCGGTGATCGACCGCATCTTCGAGCCCTTCTTCACCACCAAGCCGACCGGACGCGGCACGGGCCTGGGCCTCGCGCTCGTGCACTCGATCGCGAAGGAGCACGGCGGCGCCATCGACGTCGAGAGCGAGGTGGGCAAGGGCACGACCTTCACCGTGTGGTTCCCGCGCCTGGAGGGCGAGGGCGCGGCGGCCGCGCGGGAGCAGGTGCCCTCCCTGGGACGCGGGCAGGTCATCCTGGCCGTGGACGACGAGCCGCAGGTGCTCGCGGCGCTGGAGGAGATGCTCGCCACGATGGGCTACGAGCCGGCCGGCTTCACCGACAGCCGCGCGGCGCTGGAGGCCTTCCGCGCCGAGCCCGACCGCTTCGAGGCGGTGATCAGCGACGAGGTGATGCCGGGCCTGCCGGGCACGCAGCTCGCGGTGGAGCTGCGGCGCGTGAGGCCGGCGATTCCCATCGTGATCGCGACGGGCTTCGGCGGCGCGGGCTTCGAGACGCGCGCGCACTCCGCCGGCGTGAACCGCATCCTGCGCAAGCCCTACCGCATGCAGGAGGTGGGGGAGGCGCTGCGCGGCGTCTTCGGTCCCTCCTGACGACTCTTACGGCTGTAACCGTCGCCCCGCCCTCCGTAACGGCGGCGTAGCCCGCGCGGACCACCATGGCAACGAGCCGGGATTTCCGTCCCGGCAAGCCACTTGGGGGAGAAGCATGGCAGACGGCGGGCGTGAGCCACTCGGGGCACCGGGGATGGGGGGCATGCCGCCCGCAATGCGCATCGCGACGAGCTTCCAGCCCGTGTTCTCGGTGCACTCGTCGACGCTGGCCGGGTACGAGGCCCTGGCGCGGCCGGTGAACGGGGCGGGCGAGCCCGTGGCGCCGGCCGGCTACTTCGATTCCTGCGCCGCCGCCGATCTCGCGCGCGTCGACCGCGAATGCCGCCGGTCCCATCTCTCCCGCTTCGCGGCCCTGGACGAGGGCCGGGGGCGCCTGCACCTCAACGTCCACCCGCAGGCCCTGGTCGCCCTCGCCGCCCTCGACTTGCGCACCGAGATCGCGCTGCACGGCCTGGCGCCCGCCCGCGTGTGCATCGAGGTCATGGACGACGAGTGCGGCGACGAGGGGCTGCTGGCCGAGGCCGTGTCGCTGTGCCGCGCCACGGGAATCCGCGTGGCGGTGGGCGGCTTCGGCGTCGCGCGATCCAACATCGACCGCGTGACGGCGCTCGCCCCCGACTACGTGAAGATCGACCGCGCGCGCTTCGACGAGGCGGTGGGTTGCTCGAAGGCGCGCCGCCTCCTGCCCTCCGTCGTGGGCGTGCTGCACGAGGCCGGCACGGAGGTGATCGTGGAAGGCATCGAGGAGGCTTCCGAGGCGCTTCACGCCATCGAGGCGGGCGCGGACCTCGTCCAGGGGTTCTACTTCGGCATTCCCCGGCCCGCCCTCGTGGTGGACCGCATGGTCACCGAGCTGATCTGCAGGCTGAAGCGGCTGTGCAGTTCCAGCGTGAAGCTGCCGGCCGACTGCAGCGGGAGCACGGCCGCCGAGTGCCTGGGCCGCCTGCTGGCGGGCGCGCCGGCGATGGGCGCGGCGGACTGACCGTTCCTT
>JAMPXV010000219.1 GCA_023700985.1 Lysobacter sp. | reverse complement strand
GCTGGGGCACGGCGCGGACGACGGCGGGGCCGAGTCCGAGCCGGGCGTGGTGCTTCCGGCCTCCGGGGTCCGCATCGCTTTCATCGCGCTGGAGGCGGCCCGGATCGTCCTCCTCTCGCCCTTGCCGGATGCGACGGCATCCTCGTCGCGCCTGGCGGAGATCCTGCAGGAAAGGCTTGCGAGTCGAGGAGAGGGGCCGTGCGCCATGGCCCTTCGCGCCGGCCCGGGAATGCCGGCGCGTTCGCTCGATGCGGAGCTGACCCGCGATCCCATGATCGACATTCGCCCGTAGCGCGACCCCGGCCCGCCCGCAGCGGCGTAGGATGGGTTTCAGCCGGGATGTCCCGGGCAGATGCGCAGAGAAAACATGGCAGGCACGGCGGCGTTCGCGTTGGCGGCGGCCACAAGGTCACGGTGTTCAAGCTCGTCGACAAGCCGGGCTGATTACCGGCCGAAGACCGTCTTCAGGAGGTCGGTGGTCCGGGCGGCCGGGTTGGAGCGGATGTTCTTCTCCTCCCGAGCCACCATGGTGAACAGGCCGTCGAGCGACTTGTTCGTCACGTAGTCGTCCAGGTCGAGGGACTGCCTGCCCATCATCGGCACGCTCTCGAAGCTGCCCATCATGTTCTTGTAGGCCTTGGTCGCCCCGACCTCGCCCACCTTCTTCGTGACCACGGGCTTGAAGGCGGCGTAAAGCCTGTCGCGCGTCTTGCGGCTGAAGAAGTCGGTGGCCGCCGTGTCGCCGCCCGCGAGAATGCCGCGCACGTCCTCGAGCGACATGTCGCGGATCGCGTCGCCGAAGTACTTCGCGGCAAGCGGCGCGGCGGCCTCGGCCGCGCGGTTCATGCTGAGGACGAATTCGTCGACCTGCTTCTGGTAGCCGGCCATGCGCGCCACGTCGGCGACCTTCTGGATCTTCTGCGGCATGAGGATCTTCACCGCGTCGTTGCCGAAGTAGCCGTTCACCTGCCCGAGGCTCTTCACGGCGTTCTCGGTGCCAACGGCGAGCGCTTCCTTGATGCCCGCCGCGCCGGTCTTGTCGTCGACCGCGCCGGCGGCCGGCTGCTTCATCGAGCCGACGCCCTTCAGGAGATCGTCGAGTTTTGGCATTTGCGCCGTCGCGGCGAGGGCCAGGCAAAGTCCGACGATCGTGGCCAGCACGCGTTTCATCGTCATCTCCCGGGGGTGAGCTTCAGGATAGCCTCCGCGATCCGGATGCCCGGCGCAAGTGGACCTTCGCGGCGTACCTCCATCCACCCCCGTTCCTCCCTGCTCGCCACCGCAGGCCGACGGCGCTATGCTGCTGCCCAGCCTGACCCGCCCAGGGAGGGAGCATGGCATCCATCGATGGAACCGCCCCGCGCAACGCCGAGCGCCGCTTCTACGGCCTCGCCGCCCTCGCCGCCGCGCTGATCGCCTTCGCGGGGTTCGCGCGGACCTACTACCTGAAGGACGCATTCGGTTCGCCGGAGCTGCCCGGCCTGGTGCACCTGCACGGCATCGTGATGACGGCGTGGATAGTGCTCTTCGCGGTGCAGGCGGGCCTCGTGGCGGCGCGCCGGGTGGACCTGCACAGGAAGCTCGGCATCGCCGGCGCCGCGCTGGCCGCGCTGGTGGTGATCGTGGGTGTCGCGACCGCGATCGAGGGCGCGCGGCGAGGCGTCTCGCCCGGGCCGCCGCCCCTCGTGTTCCTCGCCATCCCCCTCGGCGGGGTGCTCGTCTTCGGCCTGCTCGTGGGTGCGGCGATCGCGAACCGCCGCCGCGGCGACTGGCACAAGCGGCTGATGCTGGTGGGCGCACTGAGCGTCCTCACGCCGGCCATCGCGCGCATTCCCGTCGATGCGCTCCAGGCCGGGGGAATCATCGCGTTCTTCGCGATCACCGATCTCCTCGTGATCGCGTGCGTCGCCTGGGATGCGGCGAGGAACCGCCGGCTGCACCCGGCCTTCGCGTGGGGCGGGCTTTTCCTCGTCCTTTCCCAGGCGGGGACGCTCGCCGTGGCGCAAACGGCCGCGTGGCAGCCGGTCGCGCGCTGGCTCGTGGGGTGAAGCGCCTCAGTTGAGCTTGATGTTGGCGGCCCTGATGATGGGCCACCACTTCTCGATCTCGGCCTTCTGGTGGGCGCCCAGCGCCTCGGGCGTCTGGCGCTCGGGCGGGACGATTTCCATGCCGAGGTCGCCCAGGCGCTTGCGCGTGTCGGGATCGGCGAGCGCGTCCTTCACCGCCTGGTTCAGCTTCGCGACGGCCTCCCTGGGCGTGCCCTTCGGCGCCCAGATGCCGTACCAGATGGCGATGTGCAGCCCCGGCAAGCCCGCCTCGTCCACCGTGGGGATGTCGGGTGCCGCGGCGGAGCGTTCCTTCGCGGTGATGGCGTAGCCCTTGATGCGGCTCGCCTTCACCTGCGGCAGCGAGTTCGAGAGCTGGTCCACCATCATGTCGATCTGGCCGCCCATGAGGTCCTTCATCGCCGGCCCCGTCCCCTTGTAGGGGATGAACTGCAGCCTGACGCCGAGCTCGTTCTGGAAGTAGATGCCGGCGATGTGGGTCGAGGAGCCCGCGCCCGCGGTGCCCACGTTCACCTTCTCCTGGTTCGCCTTCACCCACGCGACGAGCTCCTTCAGGTTCGCGGCGGGCACGTCGGGCTTCGAGACGACGATCATGGGGTTGCCGCCGATGAGGCCGACGGGCTCCAGGTCCTTCAGCAGGTCGTAGTTGAGCTGGTAGACGGCGCCGTTCACGACGTGCGTGCTCCAGTGGCCGATGCTCAGCGTGTAGCCGTCGGGCGCAGCGCGCGCCACGCGCCCGACGCCGATGCTCCCCCCCGCGCCCGTCGTGCTCTCGACCACGATCGGCTGGCCGAGGGACTTGCGCATGGGCTCGGAGAGGATGCGCGCCACCGTGTCCACCGGGCCGCCGGCGGCGAAGGGCACGACCATCGTGATGGCGCGGGTCGGGAACGCCTGCGCGAGCGCGCCGGGCGACACCGCGGCGAGCGCGACTAGCGAGACGAGCAGCAGGAATCTTTTCATGGCACTTCCCCCGGGTTGGTCCATTCAGGGCGCCATTTGACACCGCGACTTCCGGAGACCGCAATGACCCGCGTGGGGTTTGCCGTCCCCGCGCGCTACTTCGCCCCGCTCTTGGTGCGGATCGCCGCCACGTAGCGGTCGTTGGAGTGGATGAGGCGGTTCACCAGCAGCCTCACGATGGCGCGGCCGAAGGCGGCCTGCAGCGCCCCGGAGGCCTGCTTCAGCGACTCGGCGGAGAAGGCGGTCACCGTCGTGGGCGTGTTGGTCCTGACGCTCGCCGAACGCGGCCGGTCCGCGCCCTCGACGAAGGCGATCTCGCCGAAGGCCTCGCCGGTGGGGATCCGGCCGAGGCGCACGCCCCGGTGGATCACCTCGAGGTCGCCCGACTCGACGACGTAGAGCGTCGTGTCCTGGGAGCCCTCGGCGATGACCTCGGTCCCGGAGTCGAAGTCGCGAAGCTCCCCGATGCGGACGGCCTCCCAGACCTGCGTCTCGGAGAATCCGGAAAAGAACGGGATGCGGCGCAACGCCTCGAAGCGGGCGCTCTCCGTCACCGTCGCGGACTGGGCGATGAGCTCCGGGAAGGCCTGCGCCAGCGAGTCGCGGAAGGCCTGCCAGGTGGCGAAGCGCTCGGCGCGGTCGCGGTGGATGGCGCGGTCGACCGCGGCGACGAGGGCCGCGGGGAGGTCGTTGCGCCGCGTGGCGAGCGGCGCGGGCTTGGCGTGGAGCTTCTCGTGGATGAGGTTGGCCTGCGTCTCCGCGCGGTGCGGGTACGCCCCGCACAGGAGGTGGTAGGCCATGATCCCGGTGGCGTAGATGTCGTGCTGCACGCTGGGCTCGGCGCCCTCGAAGTGCTCGGGGGGCATGAAGGCGAGGGTGCCCACGCCCATCACCTGCGTGTGCTCCTCCCCGAGCAGGTACGCCGCGCCGAAGTCGCTGACCTTGGGCGTGCCGTCGGCCGCGAGGAGCACGTTGGCGGGCTTCACGTCGCGGTGCAGCAGGCCCTGGGTGTTGGCGTACTCCAGCGCGTGGCACACCTTGAACACGACGTCCGCCACGCGCGACGGCGGCAGCAGCGTGGCGGGCGAGGTGAAGGAGGCGAGCGAGCCGCCCGTCAGGTATTCCATCACGAGGAAGCTGTGCCCCCCCTCGGCCCCCGCCTCGTAGATCTCGAGGATGTAGGGGTGCTTGAGGCGGCCGGCCAGGCGCATCTCGTTGAGCCACAGGTGGTCGAGCTGCTTGCGGTCCTCCCCGGCATTGGGCGCGGCGCGGACGATCTTCAGGGCCACTTCGCGCTCGTGGAAGCAGTCGCGCGCGAGGTAGACCTCCGCCATGCCGCCGTGGCCCAGGTGGCTCACGTAGTTGAATCGCTGGCCGAGTGCGCCGGAAAAGACGTCTGGAGCGCCTTTTGACATGTTGTTGTTCTCCGTTGTGGCGCCACCATAGCCGTGTGCGATGGCGCACGCAAGGATGCGTGTCGAGGCCCCCGACCGCCAGCGTTCCCGTCGGCGGTGGCGTGCGGAGCTCAGGCCGCGATGTAGGCGGTCTTCACGGTCGTGTAGAACTCCGCCGCGTAGCGCCCCTGCTCGCGCGGGCCGTAGCTGGAACCCTTCCGGCCGCCGAAGGGCACGTGGTAGTCCACGCCGGCCGTGGGCACGTTCACCATCACCATGCCGGCCTGCGCATGGCGCCTGAAGTGGGCCGCGTGCCGGAGCGAGGCCGTGCATATCCCCGCCGAGAGGCCGAAGGCGGTGTCGTTCGCGAGCGCCAGCGCCTCGTCGTAGTCCTTCGCGCGGATCACGGTGGCGACCGGCCCGAAGATCTCCTCGCGGCAGATGCGCATGTCGTTGGCGCAGCCGGTGAATAGCGCCGGCGAGAAGTAGAACCCCTCCTTGTCGCGCGCGAGGCGCTCGCCCCCCGTGACGAGCGTGGCGCCCTCCGCCTTGCCGATGGCGATGTAGCGCTCGTCCTGCTCGAGCTGGCTCGCGTCCACGACGGGGCCGACCTGCGTCTTGGGGTCGCGCGCGTCGCCCACCACCAGCGCCCGGGTGCGTTCGGCAAGGCGCGCCACGAACGCGTCGTGGATGCCGGCGGTGACGACGATGCGGCTGGAGGCGGTGCAGCGCTGGCCCGTGGAGTAGAAGGAGCCCTGCACCGCCACTTCCACCGCCTGCTCGAGGTTCGCGTCGTCCAGCACCACGAGCGGGTTCTTGCCGCCCATCTCCAGCTGCACCTTGGCCAGCCGCTTCATCGC
>JAMPXV010000020.1 GCA_023700985.1 Lysobacter sp. | reverse complement strand
TGGACGGCCGAGTCGGTCGTGTCCGGCAACAAGCTCACCCTGCACGTCATGCCTGCCGACGGCGGCGTGGCCCCGGCAAAGCTGGCCTTCTTCCCGTTCCGCGAGAACTTCATCGACCACCCGGCGCTGCAGGTTCTCGTGCGCGACGGCCACGGCGTGCGGCTCGAGGTGAAGCTCATGGAGCCCGTGCAGGCCGGCGTGAAGGACGCCGCGGGGCTCCTCGTGGCCGAGAGCGCCTGGCCCGGCCACCCGGGCCGCAAGGCGGTCGAGCTCGCGTTCCCCGTCGTCGCCTCCCTCCCCGCGCTGGCTCCAGCCGTCGCGCCGCCGGCGGGCGAGACGGACGGCAGCCTCGTCCTCGCGCTGTTGTTCGCGCTGGCGGGCGGCCTGCTCCTCAATCTCATGCCTTGCGTCTTCCCGGTGCTGGGCATCAAGGTGATGGGCTTCGTGCGCCACGCGCATGGCGATGCGAAGGCGCTGTGGATGCAGGGCGTTGTGTTCTCGGCGGGCGTGCTCGTCTCCTTCCTGGTGCTGGCCGGGCTGCTTCTAGCGCTGCGCGCGGGCGGCGCCGAGCTGGGCTGGGGCTTCCAGCTGCAGTCGCCCGCTTTCGTCTCGCTCCTCGCCGCGCTCTTCTTCCTCATGGCGCTCAACCTCTTCGGCGTCTTCGAGTGGGGCGGGTTCGCGCAGTCGATGACCTCGAACCTCTCCGCGCAGGGCCGCTACGCCGATGCCTTCCTCGCCGGCGTGCTGGCCACCGTGGTCGCGACACCCTGCACGGCGCCGTTCATGGGTGCGGCGGTGGGCTTCACGCTCGCGCAGCCCGCCGCGGTGTCCCTGGCGGTGTTCGCGATGCTGGGCGCGGGCATGGCCCTGCCGGTGCTGGCGCTGTCGTTCTTCCCGAATGCTCTGAAGAAGCTGCCCAGGCCCGGCCCGTGGATGGAGACCTTCAAGCAGGTGATGGCCTTCCCGCTCTTCGCGACGGTCATCTGGCTCGCGTGGGTGCTGGGCGCGCAGGCGGGCAACGACGCGGTGGTGGCGCTCCTGGCGGGGCTGCTGATGCTGGGTGTGGGCGCATGGATCTACGGCCGCTGGGCGCGCTCCGAGAGCATCGCGCGATTCGTCTTCGCCGCACTCTTCGCCGCACTCGGCCTGTGGCTCGCCTGGCCCGGCGATCACGCGAGGCCCGGCGAGGCCCGCGCGGCCACCGCGAAGGCCGGCGAGATCGACTGGCAGCCGTGGTCGCCGGAGCGGCTGGCGGAGTTACGCGCCGCCGGCACCCCCGTGTTCGTGGACTTCACCGCCGCCTGGTGCGTGACCTGCCAGGTAAACAAGCGCGTGGCGCTCAATCGCGACGAGGTCGTCAAGGCGCTGGCCGCGCGCGGCGTCGTGGCGCTCAAGGCCGACTGGACCAACCACGACCCGCGCATCACCGCGGCGCTGGCGGAACTGGGGCGAAACGCCCTGCCCGTCTACGCGCTCTATGCGCCCGGGCAATCGCGGCCGTTGCTGCTGCCCGAGGTGCTCACCGCTTCCCTCGTCGTCGACGAGATCTCGAAGCTGCCGGCCCCGAAGCCGGCAGCGACCGCCAACCTCAACCCACGCTGATCCCCGGAGACCCCATGAAGAGAGCCTCCCTGCTCGCGCTTTCCGTTGCCTCGCTGTTCACCACCGGTGCGCTTGCCGCCGCCGTCGTGGGCCAGCCCGCCCCCGCCTTCACCGCGACCGACCTTGCCGGCAAGCCGGTGAGCCTCGCCGACTTCAAGGGCAAGACCGTGGTGCTCGAATGGCACAACTTCGGCTGCCCCTTCGTGCAGAAGCACTACAAGAGCGGCAACATGCAGGCCCTGCAGAAGAAGTACGGCGCCGAGGTCGTGTGGCTCACGGTGAACTCCACGAACTCGGGGCACCAGGACTACCAGTCGCCCGCGCAGCTCACCAAGGCGATGGCCGACGCCGGCGCCGCCCCCACCCGCTTCGTGATGGACGAGCCCGGCAAGGTCGGCCTCGCCTACGGGGCCAAGGTGACGCCGCACATGTACGTCATCGACCCCAGCGGCAAGGTGGCCTACAACGGCGCCATCGACGACAAGCGTTCGGCGAACGTCGAGGACGTGAAGACGGCCAGGAACTTCGTCGTCGCCGCCCTGGAGGAGATGAAGGCCGGCAAGCCCGTCTCCAACGCCTCCAACGCGCCTTACGGCTGCACCATCAAGTACCGCTGACGTCATTCCCGCGAAGGCGGGAATCCAGGCTGGACCCCCGCCGCAGCCTGCCCTCGAATGCTTCAATCGGGGGCGGGGGGTGACCAACCACCGAAGGCCCGCCGCGAGCGGGCCTTCGCGCTTCCAAACCCCGGCTTTTTCGAAACTTGACGCATATCAAGGTTGCCGGTTTAAAGCTGCATATGATGTGCATCTATTAAAGACCGCATTTCGTATCCAGCAACAGACCCCTCCGAGGGGAAAGGAAAAGCCGCCATGCAACCGACCCGCAACCTCTGGCGATGGCTCGCCGTCGTCTTCTTCCTGTCCTTCGCCGCCCTCGGGTGGCTGGGGCGCGAGATCTACCTCGCCGCCCCGCCCATCCCGAAGGTGGTGACGCCGGACGGCGCCACGCTCTTCACGAAGGAGCAGATCCAGGACGGCCAGCGCGCCTGGCTCGCCGCCGGCGGCCAGCAGCTCGGCTCCGTGTGGGGCCACGGCGGCTACGTGGCGCCCGACTGGTCGGCCGACTGGCTGCACCGCGAGGCCGTCGCACTTCGCGACATCCTGGCCCGCCGCCTCTACCAGGACGACTTCGCCCGCATCCCGGCGCACCAGCAGGCCAGCGTCGACGCGCTCGTGAAGGTGGAGATGCGCACGAACACCTACGACGCCGAGCGCGACACGCTCACCATCGGCGCCGAGCGCGCCCGGGCCATCGCCCAGGTGAAGGTGCACTACGAGGGGCTCTTCGGCACCGACGCCTCCGTCGACAAGCTGCGCGAGCAGTACGCGATGATGCCCGACGCGCTCCCCCGCGCCGAGGACCGCCACGCGCTCTCCGGCTTCTTCTTCTGGTCGGCGTGGTCGGCCGCGACCGACCGCCCGGGCGAGCAGGGGCTCTCCTACACCAGCAACTGGCCGCACGAGCCCATCGTGGGCAACGTGCTTACCGCCTCGGCCTCGATCTGGACCATCGTGAGCATCGTGCTCCTCATCGCGGGCATCGCCGGCATGCTCTGGTACCACGCCGCCAACCACGAGCCGGCCGACCCCGCCGCGCCGCCGAAGGACCCGCTGTCCGCCCTCGCCGCCACGCCTTCCATGAAGGCCGTGCGCAAGTACTTCTTCGTCGTCATCGGCCTCATCCTGCTGCAGATCGGGATGGGCGCCGTCACCGCCCACTACGCGGTCGAGGGGCAGGCCTTCTTCGGCCTGCCTCTCGGGGAGGTTCTCCCGTACACCGTGAGCCGCACGATCCACACGCAGATGGGCATCTTCTGGATCGCCACCGCGTGGCTCGCCACCGGCCTCTACATCGCCCCCCTCCTGTCCGGGCACGAGCCGAAGCTGCAGAAGCTGGGCGTGAACGCGCTCTTCTACGCGCTGCTCCTCATCGTCGTGGGCTCCACCGCCACGAGCTGGCTCGGCACGCTGCAGCGCCAGGGCTTCGAATTCACCTTCTGGATCGGCAACCAGGGCCTGGAGTACACGAGCATGGGCCGCGTGTGGCAGATCCTGCTCTTCGTGGGCCTGCTCTTCTGGCTCTTCCTCATGGGCCGCGCCCTTTGGCCCGCGCTCAAGCGCCCGTCGGAAACGCGCGGCCTCATCGCGATGGTGTTCCTGTCGGCGTGCTGCATCGGGCTCTTCTACTCCGCCTCCCTCACCTGGGGCCAGCGCACCCACTACGCGATGGTCGAGTACTGGAGGTGGTGGCTGGTGCACCTGTGGGTCGAGGGCTTCTTCGAGGTGTTCGCAACCGCCGTGGTGGCGCTCATCTTCACGCGCCTGGGGCTCATCCGCGCCTCGACGGCCAACAAGGCCATCGTGATCGAGACCATCGTGTTCCTGTTCGGCGGCATCCTCGGGACGCTGCACCACCTCTACTGGACGGGCACGCCGACCTCGGTGATCGCCGTGGGCGCCGTGTTCTCCGCGCTGGAAGTCGTGCCGCTCACCCTCATCGGGCTGGAAGGCTGGAACACCTACCAGCGCTCGAAGGCCGCGCCGTGGGTCTCCGCCTACAAGTGGCCGATCCTGTGCTTCGTGTCGGTGGGCTTCTGGAACCTCGTGGGCGCGGGTCTCCTCGGCTTCGCCATCAACCCGCCGGCCTCGCTCTACTACGTGCAGGGCCTGAACCTCACGCCGGCCCACGCGCACGCCGCGCTCTTCGGCGTGTACGGGATGCTCGGCATCGGCCTCATGCTCTTCTGCCTGCGCGGGCTCTTCCCCCGCAGCTTCCACGCCGACAAGTACCTGGCGCCCGCCTACTGGGGCCTCAACGCGGGGCTCTTCATGATGGTCTTCATGTCGCTCGTGCCGGCCGGCATCTACCAGGCGTGGGCAAGCATCACCCACGGCCTGTGGTACGCGCGCTCGGCGGAGGTCGTCCACTCGCAGCTGATGGAAACGCTCGTGTGGCTGCGCGTGCCGGGCGACATCGTGTTCGCCATCGGCGGCGTTTTCCTCGGCGTCTACGCGCTGGCCCTGCTGCGCAAGCCCGGAGCCGAGGCCACCCAGCCCGCGGGGGAGGTGCAACCGACTTAAGCGGGATGTAGGATGCACTAATGGCGGGCGGCCCGGATCCCCGGACCGCCCGTCTCCATGAGAAAACCACACCTCCATGCGCCTGACGACCTTCACCGATTACAGCCTGCGCGTCCTGATGTACGTGGCCGCCCACCCCGAGGGCCGCGCGACCATCGCCGAGATCGCCAAGGCGTACGACATCTCCGGGCACCACCTCACCAAGGTGGTGCACTTCCTGGGCAAGGAGGGCTATCTCGAGAACCTGCGCGGGCGCGGGGGCGGCCTTCGCCTCGCCCGGGCCGCGGCGGCGATCAACGTGGGCGACGTCGTGAAGGTCACCGAGGGGGGCGACGTCCCGGCCGAGTGCTTCGAGCACGACACCAACTGCTGCGCCATCACGGACGACTGCAAGCTCAAGTTCGCTCTCTCCAAGGCGGTGGATGCCTTCTACGCAGCGCTCCGGCAGTACACTCTCGAGGACGTGGTGAAGAACCGCAAGGCGCTGGGCAAGGTGCTCTTCGTCTCCCCTCCCGCCCGCAAGGCCGCTCGCGCCTGACCGAATATTGGGACGGTTCTACGGAACCGGTCTACAGACCCGGTCTATTCGTGGAAATGGCTGCGATCCGCACCAAATTGGGGAATAGACCGGGTCTGTAGACCGGTTCCGTAGAACCGTCCCAATATTCGGTCAGGCGAGCAGCCGCCGCCGGAAGAGCGTGAGCGCGATCCAGAAGCCCGCGGCCCCATAGGCCACGAGCACGCCGGCGTGGAGCAGGGCCGAGTCGGGCCACTGCCCGAGGAAGAGCGGCCGGCCGATGGCGATGGCGTGCGTGAGCGGCAGCGACGAGGCGATGGCCTGCACCCACCCCGGCAACCCCGAGATCGGGAAGAAGACCCCGCACAGCAGCATCTGCGGCGTGAGCACCAGCGTGAACCAGTAGGTGAAGAAGTCGTAGCTCTTCGCGAGCGCCGTCATCACCAGGCCCATCCCGGCGAAGGAAAGCCCGATGAGGAACGCGAGCGGCACGATGAACACCATCGTCCACGACTGCCCCAGCCCGAGGGCGATCGCCACGAGCAGGATCGCGGTGCCCGACAGGAGGCTCTTCGACGCGGCCCAGATCCACTCGGCGAGCACCACGTCCTCCAGGCTCACCGGCGCGTTGAGTATCCCCTCCCAGGTGCGCTGCACGTGCATGCGCGCGAACCCCGAGTAGAGCGCCTCGAACGAGGCCGCGAGCATCGTCGTGTAGCAGATGGTGCCGCCGGCGAGGAAGGCGATGTACTTCACGCCCTCCACCTCCGGGATCATCGTGGCGAACCCCAGGCCGAAGCCCAGCAGGTAGAAGAGCGGGTCGATGATGTTGCCCGCGATGCTGACCGCCGCGAGCTTCCGCCACACGAGGTAGTTGCGCCGCCACACCGCGACCCAGCGCCCCGCCACCAGTGCCCGGGCCACGCTCATTCGCGCATCTCCCGGCCGGTGAGCTTGAGGAAGAGGTCCTCGAGGTTCGCCCGGCGGTGCAGGAAGCGCAGCGAGGCATGGTCCTTCAGGCTCGCGACGGCCGGCGCCGCGTCCTTCGTGTAGCAGAAGGCCGTCTCGCCGTGCAGCTCCGCGCGCGTGGCAAGCTGCTTCGCCTGCGCGCCGAACCACTCCTCCACGCCCTCGCCGTAGACCTCCACCACCTCCGGCTCGATGTGCTCGGCGATGAGCGCGCGCGGCGTGCCCTCCGCCAGCATGCGGCCGTGGTCGATGATGGCGAGCCGGTCGCAAAGGCGCTCGGCCTCGTCCATGAAGTGCGTGGTGAGGAGGATGGTCTTGCCCTGCCGCAGCAGCAGCCGCAGCCGCTCCCACATCAGGTGGCGCGCCTGCGGGTCGAGACCCGTTGTGGGCTCGTCCAGGAAGATGAGGTCCGGGTCGTTCACCAGCGCGCGGGCGAGCACGAGCCGGCGCTTCATGCCGCCGGAGAGCGACTGGATGGGGCTCGCCCCGCGCGTCTCCAGCGCTGCGAACTCCAGCAGCTTCGGGAGACGCGCGCGGATCTCCGCCTCCGGCATGCCGAAGTAGCGGCCGTAGACGAGCAGGTTCTCGCTCACCGTGAAGTCGGGATCGAGGTTGTCCATCTGCGGCACCACGCCCACGCGGATGCGCCCCTCGCGCGCGGCCTGCGGCACGGGGTGGCCCAGCAGCGAGATGGTCCCGGCGTCGGGCGCCGTGAGCCCGAGCAACATGCGCAGCGTCGTGGTCTTCCCGGCGCCGTTGGGGCCGAGGAGTCCGTAGCATTCGCCCTTCGCGAGGGCGAGGTCGATCCCCGCGACCACCTCGCGCCCTCCGTAGGACTTGCGTACGCCCTTCGCCTCGAGGACGCCGGCCATCCGCGGCCTCAGGCGCCGGGACGCACGAGGCGCCCGACCACGTCGCGGATCACGTGCAGCTTCCGGTGGAAGAAGTGGTCGGCGCCGGGGACGACGAGCACCGGCACGTCGCGCACCGCGCCCCACGCCAGCGAATCGGCCAGGAGCGTCGTCTCGTCCTTGTCGCCGTGCACGATGATCGTGTTGGTCGCGTCGTGGCGGCCCGGTTCGCCCAGGCTGGGGTCGTTCGGATCCGGTACCGCGCCGAGGCCATGGCCGGTAAGGCGACGGAAGGCCGGCGCCACGAGCACAAGGTGCGCGAAGGCCATGCGCGTGCTGGCGCGCAGCGCCACGCCGCCGCCGAAGGAAAAGCCCGACAACCACAGCGGCAGCTCGCCCACCGCGCGCGCCGCGTGCGCCGCCACCTCGAGGAGGTCGTCGGTCTCGCCGCGCCCCTCGTCGTGCACGCCGTCGCTCGCGCCCACGCCGCGGAAGTTGAAGCGAAACGTGGCCGCGCCCGCTTCTGCGAAAGTCCTGGCGACCGTGGTGACGACCTTGTTGTCCATCCTGCCGCCGTGGAGCGGGTGCGGGTGCGCCACGACCGCGATGGCCACCGGGTGCGCGGGAATTGCGTAGGCGATCTCGATGGCGCCCGCCGCACCGTCGACGGTGGCGCGGTGCGTCGCGGCAGCGCTCAAATCTTGAGCCTCTCCACGACGCGCCCGTTCACCAGGTGCTCGTCGATGATCTCGTCGATGTCCGCCTTGTCCACGTAGGTGTACCAGACCGCTTCCGGGTAGACCACGATCACCGGGCCTTCCTCGCAGCGGTCCAGGCACCCGGCCTGGTTCACGCGCACCTTGCCATCTCCCGCGAGCCCCAGCGCCTTGACGCGGCCCTTGCAGTAGTCGCGCATGGCGGAGGCGTCGTGGTTGGCGCAGCAGGCCTCGGGCGCATCGCGCCGGTTCTGGCAGAAGAAGACGTGGTGCTTGAAGTGGCTCATGGGTGCTTCCGGTCGAACAGGGCCGCTATTGTATCGGCTCGTCGCGGTGCCAGACGAAGAGGGCGGCGAGCCAGGCGACGGCCAGCAGCGGCCATGCCTCGTGGATCCAGCGCGTGAGGGTGGCGAAGGAGGCGAGCTGCCCGTGCGGCCAGTGGAATAGCCGCAGGAAGTCCCCCAGCGCGCTGTAGGCACCGAAGATCTTGGCCAGCAGGGCGCCGGCAAGCGTGAGCACGATGGCGAGGTAGATGCGCCCGGCGCGCTGCGTCCCGCGCAGCGGCGCGAAGGCGAGCAGCCCCGCCACGAGGCCCGCGACCCGCCCATCCGTCACCCAGTCCGCGGAGAGGTGGGGCTTCAGCATCATCGAGGCCATGGCGAACTTGCACCAGAGTGCCGCGCTCAACAGCAACAGCGTCCAGCGCAGCGCCCCGCCCGGCCCCTTGAGTACCACGGAGACGAAGAAGCCGAACCCCGCCACCGAGAGCGCCACGGAGCCCGAGGTGACGAGGAACTCGCCGGGGTCGGGGTCGCCCTCGCCGCCGATGTTGCCCGCCTCGAAGAAGGGCAGCGCGGGGTTCAACTGCGCGATGAGCCACAGGACCACGAGCAGGAGGCCGGCGTCCCCCCAGCCACCCGCGGCGACCAGCCGCTCCCGTGCCCGCGCCAGCGGATGCGTGACGAACTCGTGCACGGGGCCCCAGAAAACGAGCGTGCCCAAGAATGCGCCCGCGGTGTTGGCGACGAGGTCGTAGAGCGTGGCCACGCGATGCGTCACGACGAGCTGCAACGCCTCCATCGCCAGGCTGAACGCTGCGCAGGCCACGACGGCCTTGGCGCGCACGTGCCAGGCGGGATTCGCGTCGCGAAGGACGAGGCAGGCGAGCGCCCCCAGGGGCATGTAGGCGAGCGCGTTGAGCGCCACGTCGAACTCCAGCCAAACCTTGGGGCGCAGGAAGATCGCCAGCGCATCGGCCGCCGGCATGCGCAGGGGCCAGAACGGGTAGAGGCTCGCGTAGGCGACGAGCAGCGCCCAGACCGCGAGCGCCCCGCGATGGCGGGCGGCGCTAGCCGACAGGCTTCAGCCCCGCGCGGTAGGCACCGGAGCGCTCGACGTAGTGCTCCGCGATCCAGGTGTTGTTGGCGATGTCCGCCTCCGTCATGTGGCGCACCACCTTGCCGGGCACGCCGAGCACGAGCGAGCCGTCGGGGATGTGCTTGCCCTCGGGCACCAGGGCGCCGGCGCCGATGAGGCAGTTCTTCCCGATGACGGCGCGGTTGAGGATGATGGCGCCGATGCCGATGAGGGAGTTTTCCCCGATGGTGCAGCCGTGCAGCATCACCATGTGGCCCACGCTCACGTTCCTCTCCAGCACGACCGGGATGCCAAGGTCGGTGTGGATCACCGAGCCGTCCTGCACGTTCACGTTCTCGCCCAGCGTGATGAGCTCGTTGTCGCCGCGCAGGGTGCAGCCGAACCACACGTTGGCGCCCTTCTTCATGAGCACCGAGCCGATGACGGCGGCGTTGGGGGCGACGAAGTTGTCGCCTTCGAGGACGGGCTTGCGGTCGGCGAGTTCGTAGATCATCGGGGCACCGGGTTGGGGCGTATGTAAGGGGTCGGATCCCATTTTCGCAGGAAACCGGGCGGCGGTATCCGGCGAAAAGGGATCTGACCCCTTTTTCACATCTGCTTGAAGAGGTGGGAGTAGATGCGCGAGACGGTAAGCGTCTCGTCCTTGCCCTTCACCTTGATGTGCGCCTGGCCACGGAAGTCGCGCGTGACACCCGCGATGGCGTTCACGTTGACGATCACCGAGCGGTGGATCTGCCAGAACACCTCGGGGTCGAGGCCGTCGAGGAGCTCCCTGATGGGCGTCTTGATGAGCGCCTCGGCCTCCGCCGTCACCACGCGCGTGTACTTTTCATCCGACTGGAAGAAGAGCACGTCGACCACGGGAATCAGGCGCAGGTTCTGCCCGAAGCTCGCCTTGATCCACTGCAGCTTCTCCTTCGCCGCGCCGCCGCGAAGCTGCGAGGCGAGCTGCGAGACGATGGCGTTGAGGTCCGGCGGCGGGGTCGCGAGCTTGGCCTTCAGGCGCTCCACGGTGACGGCGAGCCGCTCGTCGGTGTAGGGCTTGAGGATGTAGTCCACCGCGCCCGTCTCAAAGGCCTGGATGGCGTACTGGTCGTAGGCCGTCACGAACACCACGTGCGCGCGGTTGCCCACGTGCTTCGCCACCTCCACGCCCGTCATCTCCGGCATCTGGATGTCGAGGAACATGAAGTCGGGCGCGCGGTCCTCCAGCGCCTCCAGCGCCGCGGCGCCGTCCTCCACGGAGGCGATGACTTCCAACTCGGGCCACAGCTTCGCGAGCTTGGCCTGGAGCTGGGCGCGCAGGATCGGTTCGTCTTCTGCCAGTATCGCGGTCGGGTTCGCCATGCCCGCGATTCTAACCGGCCGGGCGGTCTTCCTTGGGTATGGGCGGCGGAGTCGGCGGGGCGGGCGGCGACGGCGGGGCCTGCAGCACCGGCTCCACGCGTTCCTCCGGCGCCTTCTCCGGCGGCTTCTTCTTGCGGAAGATCCACCAGATGACGAGGATCAGCAGGATCACGGGCGCCAACGCGGGCGAGACGGCGATCACGACCACGATCGGGATGAAGATCGCGAGCCCCAGGAAGAGCCAGCCCAGCCCGTAGATGATGGCGGTCACCACGGCCAGCACGACCACCACCGCCACGAACGCGATCGCGATGCCCACCGCGCCCAGCAGCGCGCCACCGGGGCCGGTGATCGACTCCGAGCCGACCTGGATCGGCACCTCGCCCATGAACACGCCGAAGACGAGGAGGCCCGAGAGGACGGCCGCCACGACCACCATCGCGACGAAGGCGAAGGAAAGGGTCTTGCGCCACGTGCGCTCGGCCGTGCCCACGGCTGAGAGCACCTTGCCCGCCTTGGTCTGCGGCTGGGCGGGCTGCGCGGGCGCCTCGGCGCCGGGTGCGGCCGCCGGCGGACGAAGCCCGTCCATGGGCACCTCGATGGTCGCGATGACGCCGTTGGGCGAGTTCGACTCCAGCGTGAGCTTCGCCGACTCACCGTAGAGCGCGCGCAGGCGCTCGCGGATGTTTTCCAGGCCCACGCCCGCGCCCACCGTCTCGCCGAAGCCGCGGCCGGTGTCCGAGACGACGAGCCGCAGGCGTCCTTCCTGCGCCTGCGCCGTGATGATCACGGTGCCGCCCTCGCGCTGCGGCTCCAGGCCGTGCTTGATGGCGTTCTCGACGAGCGAGGGCAGCATCAGCGGCGGGAAGGGCGTGGCGAGCAGGCTCTCCGGCACGCTGATCTCGAAGGCGAGCCGCTTGCCCATGCGCATCTGCAGGATGTTGAGGTAGGCGCGCACCAGCTCGAGCTCCTGCCCGACGGTGGAGATCGATTCGCGCATCTTCGGCAGCGCGCTCCTCAGGTACTGGATGAGGTGGCCCACCATGGTGTTGGCCCGCGCCGGGTCCACCTCGGTGAGCGCCTGCACGTTGGCGAGCGTGTTGTAGAGGAAGTGCGGCTCCACCTGCGCCTGCAGGGCCTGCAGCTTGGCCTCCGTCACCTGCTGGCTCATGCGGTGGTAGTCCGCTTCCCTGCGCTTGACCTCGGCCTCGCGTTGCGCGGCGCGCGAGCGGTCGATGAAGAACTTGGCGATGACGGCCAGGATGAAGAGCGGTATGAAGAGCAGGACGAGGCCGGCGCCGACGCCGAGCTTGCGCAGGTCGCCGCTCACGTTGCGGCGGATCTCCGCGCGCAGCTCGGGCGGCAGGGGCGCCACGATGGCCGACGGGGCGCCGGGGGGCGACGGCACCGCAGGCGGCGGGGGCGGGCCGTCCGAGAGATCGATCACGATGCCGCTGCCGGGGCCCTTTCCGGGCTCGCCGGGGGCGCGGATCTCGACGCGCTGCCTCTCGCCGGGTGCGGCCTGCGACACATCCAGTTCCAGCAACGGCTTGTCCTTGCTGGCGCCCAGCCCGATGGTGATGCGCTTGCGCGCGTCCGCGCCCTTGGTTTCGTCGGTCAGGGCCTTCTTCGCCTCCTCCTCGGCCTCGCGCGCCGACCTGAGGGACTGATCGAGCGCCTGCTTCATCTTGCCGTCGTCGAGCCCGGCATCGCGCAACGCCTGCTCGGCGTCGCGGCGGGCCTGCTCGATGGCGGAAGCGGCATCGCGTGCCGCCTCGCGCGCCGAGTCGACGGCCTCGCGCTTGGCGCGGCTGATCTCACGCCCGGCGTCGCGCAGCTCGGCGCGGGCGCTGTCCAGCTCCGCCAGCGCGCCGTCGAGCTCCGCGCGGCGGGCTGGGTCCTTCGTCGCTCCCCGCATGGCCAGGATCGCGCTCCTCGCGATGTCCATCGCCCCTTCCGCGAAGGTGTTATCGACCTCGCGCTTGATCGCCTTGTTCTCCTCCGGGGTAGCACCCTCCTTGCGGTACTCGATGAGGTGGAACGGGGTAACGAAGAAGGCGAGCGCAACCATCACGGCAAGGCCGCCGAAGACGAGGGCCCACCAGGGCGTGCGGTGGATGAGGTCGGAGAGGGGTTTCATGGGCTTGGCGGCGGCGGCGCCCCCGGAAGATACCCGGAAGGGCCGCGCCGGTCAGTAGTCCTCGAGGACCGACACCGCGGCGATGGCGAGCGAGAGCATCAGCACGCCGAAGAAAAGGAACATCGTGGACAGCGACGGCCCGAGCGCTTCGAGGAACATCATGATGCGGCTCCCTGTTGGCATTTGGGCCCCGGGAAGGGGCCTCGATGGGGCCAGACTAGGGGAGCGGCCCGCCCGGGGCGACGGCCAGGCGCCGGATTGCAGGAATCGGGGGGCGAAATGCAGGCAACAGGGACGGACGGCAGGCCGAAAAGGGGTCAGAAAAGTGGGACGGTTCTACAGAACCGGTCTATTCCCCAAATCGGTGCGGGGTGCCACTCAGGTAACGAATAGACCGGTTCTGTAGAACCGTCCCACTCTTACATCTGCTTGAAAAGATGGGTGAAGTTGCGCGAGACGATGAGCGTCTCGCGGTGGCCCTTGAGGGCGATCTCGGCCTGGTCCTTGAGGCCGCGGCGCACCGACGCGATGGCGTCGACGTTCACGATGGTGGCGCGGTGCACCTGCCAGAACTTGTCCGGGTCCAGCTCGTCCAGGAGCTCCTTGATGGGCTTGCGGATGAGGGTCTCGGCCTCCGCCGTCACCACGCGGGTGTACTTCTCGTCGGACTGGAAGAAGAGCACCTCCTCCACCGGGATGAGGCGCACGTTCTGCCCCACGCTCGCCTTGATCCACCGCAGGTGGTCCGTGGCGCGGGGGGCGAGGCGGCCGGCCAGGCGCTCGACCAGCGCCATCACCCGCTCGTCGTCCTCCTCCGCGGCCTGCGGCGCGCCCACTGACAGCCGCTCACGAAGGCGTTCGACGGTGCTGGCGAGCCGCTCCTCGTTGAAGGGCTTGAGCACGTAGTCGATGGCGCCCTGCTCGAAGGCCTCCACCGCGTACTGGTCGAAGGCGGTGACGAACACCACGTGGGCGCGCTTGCCGATCGTCCGCGCCGCCTCCAGCCCGTTGACCCCCGGCATGTGGATATCCAGGAAGAAAAGGCGCGGGGCGTGCGCCGCGATCACCTGCTCGATGTCGCGGCCGTTCTCCATCTCGTGGACGACCACGAGCTCGGGCCAGAGCCGGGCAAGCCGCGTGCGCAGTTGCGCCCGCAGCAGGGGCTCGTCATCGGCGAGTACGGCGGTCGGGGCTCCCATGGGCGGGCATCATGCCGCCTTCGCGGCCGGCGCGGCAATGGGGGTCGGCACGGCGACCGGCGTTGGCACGTCCACCTCGATGGTCGCCACCACGCCGCGGGGCACGTTCTCCTCGATCACCAGGCGCGCGGTACCCCCGTAGAGCGCCTTCAGCCGCTCGCGGATGTTGACGAGCCCGACGCCCGTGCCCTTCTTCGGCGAGATGCCCTGGCCGGTGTCGGCCACCGAGAAGCGCAGCTTTCCGTACTGCTCGGAGGCGCGGATCGTGATCGTGCCCGCCTCGCAGCAGGGGTCGACGCCGTGGATCACCGCGTTCTCGACGAGCGTGATGAGCATCATCGGCGGGAAGGGGCGGCAGCGCAGCGCCTCGGGCACCTCGACGACGTAGTCCAGGCGCGAGCCCATGCGCATGCGGTGGATGTCGAGGAAGGCCTTCGCCATGTCCAGCTCGCGCCCGACCGTGGTCGTGTCCTCGCGCATGCGCGGCAGCGCCGCCCGCAGGTACTGGATGAGGCTCTCCAGCATCCGCGAGGCCGAGGCCGGGTCGGTCTCCACCAGGTGCTGGACGTTGGCCAGGGTATTGAAGAGGAAGTGCGGCTCGACCTGCGCCTGCATCAGGGCGAGCTGCGCCTGCAGCACGTTCTTCTCGAGCTGCGCGCGCTCGGCCTGGGCCCGGGCGAGCTCCGCCGCGTGGCGTGATTCCCGCTCGCGGAACACGTAGACCCACAACGCCATGCACCCGAAGCCGATGCCCAGGCCCATCGTGATGAGCACGCCGTAGTAGCGCTCGGTGAACATCGTCGCGATGTCCCGGCCCTTCACCACGCCGGCGAGCATGGTCCCGAGGAAGGAGCCCACGACGATGGAGACGACCTGGATCGCCCAGCGCGGCAGCCGGTGGGCGCGCACGTTGGTGGCGGCGGTGAAGAGCACCATGCTCGTGTAGCCCACGCACAGGGCGCTCACCAGCAGGTCGAGGTAGGTGTTGGCGAAGAACCACACCGTGGCCGCCGCCGCCCAGATGCACAGGAAGGTGACCAGCATCACCCGCTTGAGCGTCAGTCCCTCGAATAGATGCGCGATGCGGTTCACGGCGGCCATGTCTTGGGGATGGTTGTCGCCGGAAAGGGTATCAGTTGCCGGCGGCCCTGACGCGGTCGCGCGGCTTCCAGCGGGCGGCGATGCCCGGGCGGGTGGCGAACGGCAGCGTGTCCGCCCGTGGCGACGCTTGGCGGGGGGACGGGTCGCCGCGGAAGCGCTCGCTCCAGGGCGTCGGCAGGGGTCGGGTGAGTCGGTTCATGGTTCTCGGTTCCTTGAATCGAAGGCTACGCGGCGCCTCTCCCCCAAACCACCTGGCTGCGACGAAACGCGCCGGGAAAGCCCCGAGACGCGCCCATCCGTGACCGGACAGACTTCTGGGACGGTTCTACGGGACGGTTCTACGGAACCGTCCCACGGAACCGGCCTACAGAACCGGTCCACGGAACCGTCCCAAAAAAAACCCGGCCGAGGCCGGGTGGGGGATGGGACGTACCCTGAAAGGTGGGTCAGGCGCCGGCCAGCAGCCTGCCCACGGTGAATGCGAAGGTGAGCGCAAACCAACTTGCGACCACCACGATGACGGCCGTGGAAACCCGGAAAGCCTGCGGCGAGATGACGCGGTCGATCGAGCTCATGGCCGCCTCCCTTACGGGCGGAAGGCGAAGGGAAGCGCCACTTCCAGCGACGGGCCGCCCGAGTTCCGGACGGAGGCCGTCCGCGTGGTGGTGGCCGGGCCACTGTCGCGCTCGGCGGTCACCGTGAGCTTCATGCTGCCACCCTCGGTGAGGGCGACGGACTGCGTCGGGGCGGCGGCGGGAGCGGCCTGGCGAGCATGGCGGGCGGCGATGTCGTGGGTCGTCGCGATCCAGCCCACCAGCAGCGCGGCGGTCACGATACCCAGGGAGGCTACGCCCATCAGGTCCAGCTTTTCGAGTTTGCTCATGGTCACTCTCCTTCTTCACGGCCCTCGCGCCCGGCGGGCGCTTCTGACTTGGCGCCAGATTAAGGAGGCGGCAAGCGGGGCTGAAGCGGAAAGCGACGAAATGCGGAAAAGGCGGGGCGAAACGCCGCCAAGGGGGGGTATGCCGGAGCCGCGGGCGCGGCCCGCCGGTTGCCTAGGCCCGGTGGAACGCGTCCTGCCGGGCGTCGCGGATGAGCTGCGGCGCGAAGGAGCCCGCCAGCATCCCGATGACCGACGCGAAGAGCCCCCACATCTGCGGCGGGATGTCGGCCTCGGCGAAGAACTTCTCGCAGATCACCCAGACCGCGAGGCCCGCGAGCGACGACACGAGCGCCCCCTGGGTGCTGGCCCGGTGCCAGTAGATGCCGCAGACGAGCGGGACGAAGGCGCCCACGAGGGTGACCTTGTAGGCGTTCTGGACCATCTCGTACATGGTGCTGGTGTTGTTCAGCGCGAAGACCAGCACGCCGGCGGTGAAGCCGACGAGGATGAGGCGCAGGGCCAGCAGGAAGCGCTTGTCGCTCATCTGCCCGAAGAGCGGCTTCACCACGTTCTCGGTGAAGAGCGCCGTGGGCGCCAGCAGCGCCCCCGAGGAGGTCGACAGGATCGCCGACAGGAGCGCGCCGAAGAACATCACCTGGGCGAAGAGCGGCATGTGCAAGAGCACGAAGTTGGGCAGGATGAGCTGCACCTCCCGGCCCTCGGTCTTGAGCAGGCCATTGACCATCTCCGGGTTCACCACCAGCGCGGAGTAGGCCAGGTACATGGGCACGAAGGCGAGCACGAAGTACGCGCCGGCCCCCAGGAGCGAGCCGCGCACGGCCGTGTTCTCGTTCTTGGCACTCGTGACGCGCTGGAAGACATCCTGCTGCGGGATGGAGCCGATAGCGAGCGTGGCCCAGGCCGCGACGAACGCCCACCATTCCTTGCTGCCCCCGGTCGGCCAGAACTGGAACTTGCCGGCCGCCGAGGCGTGGGTCACGACCGTCTCCACGCCCCCGGCCATGCCCGTGGCGAGGTAGGCGACGTAGAAGAGCCCGAGCACGATCACGAAGGACTGGAAGAGGTCGGTGAGCGCCACGGCCCACATCCCGCCGAAGGTGGTGTAGATGAGGACGATGACGGCGCCGATGATGATGCCCTGGTCCAGCGTGATGGCGCCCTGGGACAGCGCGTTGAAGACGATGCCCAGCGCGGTGAGCTGCGCCGAGGTCCAGCCGAGGTAGGAAAGGGTGACGGCCAGGCTGGTGAGCACCTCCACCCCCTTGCCGTAGCGCTTCTTGTAGAAGTCGCCGATGGTGAGGAGGTCCAGCCGGTAGAAGGCGCGCGCGAAGAAGAGCGCGACGAAGATCAGGCAGAAGGTGGCGCCGAACGGGTCGGCGGGGATGCCGCCCAGCCCGTCCTGCACGAAGGTGGCCGAGACGGAGAGCACGGTCTCCGCCCCGAACCAGGTGGCGAAAACGGTGGCCACGTTCATGTAGAGCGGCAGGTTGCGGCCCGCCACCAGGTAATCCTTGGAGTTCGAGACGAACTTCGCGGCGTACAGGCCGATCGCGACGGTTACGACGAGGTACGCGACCGTGAAGAATACGAGGGGGGTCATGGCTCGGGCGGGGCGGGGCGGATTGCGGGCGAGTCTAGCAAAAAGGTTGCTGCGGTGCAGTAAGGGACTGTTGGGACGGTTCTACGGAACCGGTCTATTCAAAGTGGGACGGTTCTACAGAACCGGTCTATTCGTGGAAAAAGTACGTGGACCGCAGCTGGAACGGAATAGACCGGTTCTGTAGAACCGTCCCAACAGTCCCTACTTGATCCCCGCCTGCATGAACGACTGCATGAACTGGCGCTGGAAGAGGAGGAAGGCGACGAGGAGCGGCGAGACCGCCATGAGCGTCCCGGCGCTGATCACCGCCCAGTCCACGCCGGATTCGGGCGCGCCGAAGATCGCCAGGCCCACGGTGAGCGGGCGCGTGTTCACCGAATTGGTGATGATGAGCGGCCAGAGGAAGTTGTTCCAGTGGTAGCTCACGGAGACGAGCGCGTAGGCAAGGTAGGTGGGCCGGGCGAGCGGCACGTACACGCGCCAGAGCACCCCCATCATCGAGCAGCCCTCGACGCGCGCGGCGTCCTCCAGCTCGCGCGGGATCGTCTTGAAGGTCTGGCGCATGAGGAAGATGCCGAAGGCGCTCGCCATGTACGGGAGTCCTATGCCCAGGATCGTGTCCACCAGCCCCAGCTTCGACATGGTGATGTAGTTCTCCACGATCAGCACCTCGGGCATCACCATGAGCTGCACCAGCACCAGCCCGAAGGCGATGTTGCGCCCGGCGAAATCGAAGCGCGCGAAGGCGAACCCGGCCAGGGTGCACAGGACGAGCTGCGCCGCCAGGACCATCGTCACGAGGATGACGGTGTTGAGGAAGTGGCGCGGGAACGGCGCGTAGGTCCAGGCCTTGCGGAAGTTGTCCAGCGTGAGCGGCCCGAAGAGGTCGAAGTGCGTGGCCATCGCCGCCGGGTGGAACGCCGCCCAGAACGCGTAGGCGAGCGGCGCGACCCACAGGATGGCCAGCAGCCAGGCCGCGGCGGTCTCCAGCAGCGGAAGCTCCCTGTCGAGCACCCTCATCGGTAGTGCACCCGCTTCTCGATGAGCAGGAACTGGACGATCGCCATCGCCGCCAGCATCGCGAGCAGCACCACGGTGAGCGTCGACGCGTAGGAGGTCTCGAAGAAGCTGAAGGCCACCTGGTAGATGTAGTACAGGAGCAGGTTCGACGCGTTGTCCGGCCCGCCCTTGGTGAGGATGAAGAGATGGTCCACGAGCTTGAACGAGTTGATGGTGGCGTTCACCAGCACGAAGAGCGTCGTGGGCATGAGGAGCGGGAAGGTGACGCGCCGGAAGAAGTACCAGCGCGAGGCGCCCTCGATCTTGGCCGCCTCCTCGATCTCCGGCGGCAGCGACTGCAGCGCCGCGAGGTAGAAGATCATGAAGAAGCCCGCCTCCTTCCAGACCGTCATCACGGCGAGGCAGGCCAGCACCGTGGAGGGGTCGCCCAGCCAGTTGTGGCTGGCCGCGCCGAACAACGCGCCGAACTTGTCGATGAGGCCGATCTGCGGCGTGTAGAAGAAGAGCCACAGGTTCGCGACGGCCACCATCGGCAGGATGGTCGGCGTGAAGTAGCTCATGCGCACGAGCGCGCGTGCCGGCAAGCGGTCGTTCACCCAGATCGCCATGAGCATGGCGATCGCGATCGAGGTCGGGATCGTCGCGGCCGCGAAGTAGAGGTTGTTCCTGAGGACCTGCCAGAA
The DNA here is from genome assembly GCA_023700985.1 of Lysobacter sp. Classification (GTDB taxonomy): domain Bacteria; phylum Pseudomonadota; class Gammaproteobacteria; order Burkholderiales; family Usitatibacteraceae; genus FEB-7. The sequence goes on along the minus strand of JAMPXV010000020.1, from coordinate 5,818 downwards.
GATCGGGTCGTCGGCGAGTGCCGCGTAGTTGGCCAGGCCCACGAAACGCGACGGCCGCACCACCGTGCCGGTGGAGAAGAAGCTGTCGTACAGCGTCGCTACGGCAGGGTAGTGCGTGAAGCCGATGAGCAGGATGGCTGCCGGGGTGAGCAGCAGCCATCCATACACATTCCTCATCGGGCGGTCAGCGGTACGGCTTGAGGAGCTTTTCCGCCTCGGCCTGCGCGCCCTTGAGGGCGTCGGCCGGCTGCTTCTGGCCGGTAAGCGAGGCCTGGATCGCGTCGTCGAGGAGCTTCCTCACGCGGCCGGTCTGGAACGTCGAGAGCTCGGGGGTCGCGTACTGGAACTGGTCGCGCGCCACCACCGCCGGCGGGAACTCGGCGGCGTAGGCCTTGAGCTTCGGCGTGTCGTACGACGCGGGCGAGATGCCGACGTAGCCGGTGGCCATGCTCCAGTCGGCGGCGCGCTCGGGCGCCGTCATGAACTTCACGAAGGCGAGCGCCGCCTTGCGCTCCTCCGGCGTGGTCTTCTTGAAGAGGTAGAAGTTGCCGCCCCCGGTGGGCGAGCCGCGCTGCTTGGAGGCCGGGAGCATCGCCACGCCGAAGGGGAACTTGGCCGTGCCCTTCACCGCGGTCAGGTTGCCGGTGGTGTGCCACATGATCGCGGTCTTCCCTTCGGTGAAGGCCTGGCGCAGCGTCCCCCACTCGACGGTGCCTTCCGGCATCACCTTGTGCTTGGCACCCAGGTCGCGCCAGTACTGGAGAGCTGCGATCACGTCCGGATGGTCGTAGTTGGTCTTGTTGCCGTCGCGGTTCATGAGGTCCTGGCCGTTCTGGCGCGCGAAGGCCTGGAACATCCAGTACGCGTAGCCGGTGGAGGGCACCATCACGCCCCAGCGCTGCACGTTGCCGGACGCGTCCTTCTTCACGAGCTTGCCCGCCATCTGCGTCATCTCGTTCCAGTTGGCCGGCGCCTTCTCCGGGTCGAGGCCCGCCTCCTTGAAGGCGTCCTTGTTCCAGTACATCACGATGGTGGAGCGCTGGAACGGGATGCCGTAGGCCTTGCCCTTGTAGGTGCCGTTCATCATCAGCGCCGGGTAGAAGGACTTGAGCCAGGCCTTGTCCTCCGCCGTGGTCGCGACGTCGTCCCAGGCCATGATCACGTCCTGCTCCAGGAGCTCGTAGATGTCGATCGAGAAGAGCACCGAGATCTGCGCCGGCTGGCCGGCCTTCAGCGCCGCGAGCGCCTTGATGCGCGCGTCGTCGTAGTTGCCGGCGTAGATGGGCTTCACCTTGACGCCGGGGTTGGCCTTCTCGAACTCCGCCGCGTAGCCGTCGATCACCTTGGTGAGCGGGCCGCCGACGGCGATGGGGTAGTAGAACGTGATCTCGGTATCCGCCCACGCCGCCTGCGCGAAACCGATGAGCGCTGCCGCAAATGCCGCAAGAACCTTACGCATGGTGTTTCTCCCTTGTCGTGAAGCCGCGAAGCATGGACTTCCCCTGTTTCAGCGTAGTGACCCCCTGCGGCCACCCGCTTGACTCACGTCAACCGGCCGGCGCGCCGCGACGCAAGGGCTGCAGCCCGTCGGCCGCCCGCGCGCCGCTCGCCGTGTCGAACACGTGCAGCGACTCCGGCTTCCAGCCCAGCCGCACCGGCGTTCCCGGCGCGTGCACGAGCTGGCCCGGTGCCCGCATGAACAGCGTCTCGTCGCCGACCCGCACGGTGAGGATCGTGTCGGCCCCATGGTACTCGGAGCTCGCGACCGTCCCGGCCACGCCGCCGGAATCCGCGAGCCAGACGTGCTCCGGGCGCACGCCCAGCGTGAAGCCCTCGCCGCGGCCGGCGAAGAGCGCGTCCTGCGAACCGCGCACGACCGCGCCCCGGGGCCCGTCGGCGAGGTCGACGAGGTTCATGCCCGGCGTGCCGATGAAGCGCGCGGCGAAGATCGTCGCAGGGCGGGCGTAGAGCTCCTCGGGCGAGCCCTCCTGCTCGATGCGGCCCTCGCGGATGAGGACCACGCGGTCGGCCATGCTCATGGCCTCCACCTGGTCGTGCGTGACGTAGACGACGGTCATGGCGAGCCGCTGCTGCAGCTCCCTGATCTCCACCCGCATCCCGTGGCGCAGCTGCGCGTCCAGGTTGGAGAGCGGCTCGTCCATCAGGCAGATGTTGTTCTCGGCGATGATCGCCCGCGCGAGCGCCACGCGCTGGCGCTGCCCGCCGGAGAGCTGCTGGGGCTTGCGGTCGAGGAGCTCCGCGAGGCCGACGACCTGCGCCACCTTCGCCAGGCGCTTCCTGCGCTCCTCCCCGGGCATGCCGCGCACCTTGAGGCCGAACACGATGTTCTCCTCGGTCGACAGGTGCGGGAAGAGCGCGTACGACTGGAACACCATGGAGACGCGGCGCTTGTCCGGCGAGAGGCGCGTCACGTCGCGCCCGTCGACGAGGATCTTCCCCTCGCTCACGTCCTCGAGCCCGGCGATGAGCCTGAGGAGCGTCGACTTGCCGCAGCCCGACGGCCCCAGCAGCACCACGAACTTGCCGGTCTCGGCGCGGAAGCTCACCTCGTCGACGGCCTTCACGCGGCCGAAGCGCTTGGTCACCTTCTCGAGAACGATCTCCGACACGAAACTCCCTCGCCTTGTGCAGCCGACCCAGCCCCGATTCTATCGTGCCGATGGGACGAAACGCGCATTTCGCGGCACGAACGGTAACCCGCGGTACGCGGTGGCGCCGGATAATTCGCGTGTCACCGATCACGCGATTCCGCACCCGTCCATGAACCATCGCTTCCTTGCTTCCGTGCTGGCCCTCGCCGCGCTCCCTGCGTTCGCCGCCTCGCAGCTCTCGCCCGCCGAGCCCTACGAGTTCGACCTCGTGAACGTTCGCATGACGGTGGATTCCTGCGCCTTCGCGCCGGAGACCGTTTCCGTGACCGCGGCCGGCGGCGTCTTCCGGCTCACCCACCGCCTCAACCAGTGCCTGGTGGCCGGCGAGCCGCGCGTCGTCGACATCCGGCTGGGGTCGCTCGCCATCGGCGACTGGCGCGTGGAGATCCACGCGGACGGCGACTCCGCGGGTCCCGCTGCCGAGCGCATCGACTTCTCCGTGCGCGGCCGGCCCACGATCGCGATCTTCCCGCCGCCGCCTCGCCCGCTCACGGACTACTCCGGCCACTGGTACCGCCCGGCCGAGTCCGGCTGGGGGCTGTCGTTCCACCAGAGCCCGACGGGCGTCGTCTTCGCCGCGTGGTACGTCTACGACGCCGACGGTACGCCGGCCTGGTACGTGATCCAGGACGGGCAGTGGACGAGCTCGACGCGATGGGCCGGAAAGGTCATGCGCACGGCGGGGCCGGCCTACTTCCCGGGCCCGGGCTTCGACGCGGCGGCGGTCACGCGCAGCGCCGTGGGGGAGGCGACCTTCGAGTTCGTCCAGAAGCCGGGCGAGGAAGGCATCGCCACCTTCGGCTACACGGTGAACGGCCAGCAGGGGTCGAAGCGAATCTCGCGGTTGTTGTTCTAGGCCCTCACCCCCGACCCTCATCCCCAGCCCTTCTCCCAAGGGAGAAGGGAGCGCCTCTCTCCCCTCTCCCTCCGGGAGAGGGGTCGGGGGTGAGGGCGGATCACTCCCCGCTTCCCGCGCGCAGGAGAAGGGTCGGGGATGAGGGGATAATCCCCGGCATGAAGCTCATCACCTGGAACCTCCAGTGGGGGCGCGGCGTCGACGGCCGCGTGGATTTCGCGCGCATCGTGGCGCACGCCCGCTCGATGGCGGACTTCGACGTCCTGAACGTCCAGGAGATCGCCGACAACTTCCCCGGCCTCGAGGGCAACGACGACGCGGACCAGTTCACGCAACTCGCCGCGCTGCTGCCGGGCTACACGGCGATCCCCGCGTACGGCGTGGACCTCGAGGGGACGGACGGCAGGCGCCGGCGCTTCGGCAACATGATCCTCACGCGGCTTCCCGTCCTCTCGGTGCGGCGCCACGCGCTGCCCTGGCCCGCGGACCCGGGCAAGGAATCGATGCCGCGCGTGGCCGTCGAGGCAACGCTCAAGCTCCCGATGGGACCGGTGCGCGTGACCACCACGCACCTCGAGTACTACTCGCCGGTGCAGCGCGCCGCGCAGGCCGCCCGGCTTCGCGAGCTGCACGACGAGGCGTGCGACCGCGCCCTGCGCCCGGGCTTCCCGACGGCGGAGAACGGGCCGTTCGACCTCACCGCGCAGACGGCCTCGGCGATCCTCACGGCGGACTTCAACTTCCCGCCCGAGAACCCGGCCTGGGACGAGATCCAGAAGCCGCTCGCGAGCGGCGGCCCCGCGTACCGGGACGCGTGGGCGCACGTGCACGGCCGCAAGCCCCACGAGCCCACCTTCTGCGTCCACGACACGCGCTGGGCCAAGCGCCCCTACTGCTGCGACTTCGTGTTCGTGAGCGAGGACCTGGCGCCGCGCGTGCGCGCGATCTCGGTCGACCTCGACACGAAGGCCTCCGACCACCAGCCGGTGCTGCTCGACTTCGACGAGCGATGATCCGGGCGTTCGCTGCCGCGCTGATCGCGTGGGCCGTGCCGGCCTGGGCCCAGCCCGCACCGAAGCTTCCCTGTGCCGCGGGCGACAGGCCTTGTTTCATCAAGGCGCTGCGCGCGCACCCGGTGCGCGGCGCGGCCTACTGGAAGGCGTCCCTTTCGCGGCCCGTGGCCGAGCGCCTCGGCCCGGCGCCCCCGGAACTGGTGGAATTCCTGCACCTCGACAACGCCGCCAACGGCTTTCCGGAGAAGCCGCGCGCGAGCCGCCTTTCCGCCGATTTCCTCGCCGACGTGCGCGGCGCGATCGCCGACCTGCCACCGGCCGTGCGCCGTGCCTTCGACGCGACGTTCGCCGGGGTCTGGTTCGTCGACGACCTCGGCGGCACGGGGTTCACCGACATGTATCTCGACGGCTCGGGCAGGCCCGCGGGCGGCTTCGTCGTCCTCGACGCGGCGGTGCTCGGCCGGTTCAAGGCGAACGGCTGGGCCACGTGGAAGGAGAACACGCCCTTCAAGCCGGGTGGCGGATGGACGCTCGAGGCGCGCATCGAGAAAGCGGCCGGCGACGACCGCCGCGGCGCGATCCGCTACATCCTGCTGCACGAGCTGGGGCACGTGCTCTCGATCAACCGCGACGTGCATCCGCGCTGGGACCTGGATCCCGGGGATGTTCCGGCGTCGGCACGCTATCCCTTCTTCGAGCTTTCCTGGACGGTGGACCGCAAGGCGAGCCGCTACGACTCGAAGTTCGACGCGTCCTTCCCCGCGCGGCGCTCGGTCACCTACTACCTGGGGGCGAAGCTGGGCGCGGCAGACATGGCGCCGGCCTACGAGGCCCTCGCGCGGACGAACTTCCCGACGCTCTACGCCGCCACCAGCCCCGGCGACGACTTCGCGGAATCCTTCGTGAGCTACGTCCACACGGTGCTCATGCGCCGGCCGTGGGAGATCGTCCTGCGCAAGGACGGCAAGGTCGCGATGACCTACCGCACCTGCTGGGAGGAGCCGCGCTGCGCCGACAAGCGCCGCCTCCTCGAGGGCCTCCTGCGCTAGGAAGCAATCGGGGCGGTTCGCGGGAAAAATGGGACGGTTCTACAGAACCGGTCTATTCGGAGCAACGGATACGATTCGCACCAAATTGGGGAATAGACCGGTTCTGTAGAACCGTCCCACAGAACCGTCCCGCTTGGTGGTCAGCGCAGGAGGGCCCCGAGGAGGCGGCGCTTGTCGGCGCAGCGCGGCTCCTCCCAGCAGGTGCGGTAGGTCATCGCGACCTTGCCG
>JAMPXV010000218.1 GCA_023700985.1 Lysobacter sp. | reverse complement strand
TCGAGGACCCGCTCGTGGCCGCTACCCTCCTTTCGTGACGCGCGCCGTGGGCTACGTCGGCCGCTTCGCGCCCTCGCCCACCGGGCCCCTGCATTTCGGCTCGCTGGTCGCGGCGGTGGCGAGCTGGCTGGATGCCCGCGCCGCCGGCGGCGAGTGGCACCTGCGCATCGAGGATGTGGACGCGCCGCGCACGGTGCCCGGCGCCGAGGACGCGATCCTGCGCGCGCTGGAGGCCCTCGGGCTCGCGTGGGACGGACCCGTGGTGCGCCAGCGCGAGCGCACGGCGCGCTACGCGGAGGCGCTGGAGGCGCTGCGCCGCCGCGGCCTCGCCTACCGCTGCCGCTGCTCGCGCCGGGAGATCGCCGACTCGGGCGTGCGCGGCATCGACGGCATCGTCTATCCCGGCACCTGCCGCGAAGCCGCAGTGCCCCCCGGGGAGCAGGCCGCCGCGCGCTTCATCGTCCCGGCCGAAACCATCCTGTTCGAAGACCGCGTCCAGGGCCCCGTTTCGCAGCGCCTCGCGGAAGAGATCGGCGATTTCGTGGTTCACCGCCGCGACGGGCTCTTCGCCTACCAGCTCGCGGTCGTGGTCGACGACGCCGACCTCGGCGTGACCGACGTCGTCCGCGGCGCCGACCTCCTCGATTCCACCCCGCGGCAGATCGCGCTGCAGCGCGCCCTGGGTTTCCCCACGCCCCGCTACCTGCACGTCCCGGTGGCCACGCGCGGTGGCGAGAAGCTCTCCAAGCAGACCCTGGCCCCCGCGGTGGACCCCGCGACCGGTGCCGCCGCCCTGCTCGCCGCCCTGGCCTTCCTCGGGCAGGCCGTCCCGCCGCCCGCCTCTCCCGCCGAAATCCTCGCCGCCGCCGCCTCCGGTTGGGACCCCACGCGGATACCCCCGGTGCGCGTGCGCGAGGTGACAGAAGGTAACGGCGGCCCATACCCCCGCGTCCTATAATCGCGGCTCCTTGTCCCGGCTGAATCCGGAACGGCCGGCTCCGGCATCCAACAGGACATGAACGCGCCCACCACCCCGGGGCGCGAACCGCCAGGACGACCGCCATGCTCTTCGGATCGCAGAAGGACTCACCCCAGCTTCCCTCCCCCCGCCGCACGCGCCGGTTCGCGAAGCCCGCCATCGCGGTCGCGCTGGTCGTCGTGGCCGGCTCGCTCATCGCCTTCCGCGTGAGCTCCGCCCGCAAGGAGGAGCCCGCGAAGGCACCCGCCCCGGTGCTGGAGTTCACGCAGGCCGACGTCGCCGTCGTCGAGCTGCGCCGCCTCGCGCGCGCCATCCCGATCTCGGGGTCGCTCTCGCCCGTCGTCCAGTCGACGGTGCGCTCCAAGGTCCCCGGAGAAGTACGCAAGGTCCTCGTGCGCGAGGGCGAGAAGGTGGCACGGGGCCAGCTCCTCGCCGAGATCGACACGGCGGACCTCCAGGCACGCCTGGACTCCCAGGTCGCCGCCCTCGAGGAAGCGAAGGCGAAGCTCTCGATCGCGGCCAAGAACCGCGACAACGGCATGCAGCTGCACAAGCAGGGGTTCATCTCGCAGAACGCCTTCGACACCACGCAGAGCGCCTTCGAGGCGGCCGCCGCCGCGGCCAAGTCCGCCGACGCGCAGGTGCGCCTCGCCCGCAACGCCATCAACGACGCCGTCGTGCGCGCGCCCATCGACGGCATCGTGGCGCGCAAGGCGGTGAACCCGGGCGAGCGCGTGGCCGTGGACGGCGAGCTCTTCGCGATCGTCGATCTCGCCCGGATGGAGGTGGAGGCCCCCGTCCCCGCGGCGGAGACTCCGGGGATCCGCGCCGGGCAGGCGGCCACCCTCCGCGTCGACGGCTTCGGCAGCCGCGAGTTCGCGGGCCGCCTGGAGCGCATCAACCCGACGACCGAGCAGTCCTCCCGTTCGATCACCGTCTACATCGCGGTCTCGAACCGCGACGGACTGCTTCGCGGCGGGATGTTCGCCAAGGGCAGCCTCGTCCTCGACGACGGCGAGCCCGCGCCCACGATCCCGGCCACGGCGGTCCGCGAGGAAGCCGGCCAGGCCTTCGTGTTCACCATCGAGAAGGGCAAGATCGGCCGGCACCCGGTGACGCTGGGCCGGCGCGTGGAGGAGTCCGGCCTCGTCCAGGTGCAAAGCGGCCTCGCCCCGGGCGCGACCGTCGTGAGTTCCCGCGCCACGGGGTTGAAGGCCGGGGCGCCCGCCGTCCTCAAGGACGCCGCCGCGGCGGCCAAGGCGAGCTAGGGCCGCCACCATGTGGATCACCAGGACCAGCATCAACCAGCCCGTCTTCGCCACCATGATGATGGTGGCGCTTTGCGTGCTCGGGCTCTTCTCCTACAACCGGCTGCGCGTCGAGCGCATGCCCGACATCTCGATCCCGTTCATCTTCATCGAGATCGCCTACCCCGGCGCCGCCCCCGAGGCCGTGGAGAACGACATCACCAAGCCCGTCGAGGAGGTGGTGAACACCGTCGACGGCGTGAAGATCATCCGCTCCAACTCGCTCGAGGGCCGCAGCCAGACCTTCATCGAGTTCCGCCTCGACACCGACATGTCGCGCGCCGTCCAGGACGTGCGCGACAAGGTCGCGCTCGTCCGGCCCGGGTTCCCGCGCGAGGCGCGCGACCCGCTGGTGCTGCGCGGCGACTTCGACAACGCCCAGCCCGTCGTGTCGCTCGCCGTGACCTCGCCCACGCGCACGCTGCGCGAGCTCTCCACCCTCACCGACCAGGTGATCGTGAAGCGCTTCCAGAACGTCCCGGGCGTGGGCCAGGTGCGCGTCTCGGGCAGCGTCGAGCGCCAGGTCCTGGTGAACCTGCGGCCCGCGCAGATGCAGTCGCAGGGCGTGGGCGTGGACGAGATCGTTACCGCGATCCGGGCCGCCAACCTGGACGTGCCCGCGGGCAAGATCTCGCACGGGCCCACCGAGCAGCTGGTGAGGATCGAGGGGCGCATCAAGGAGCCCGCGGGCTTCGGCAGGATCATCGTGGCGCGCCGCGCCAACGGCCCCGTCTACCTCGACCAGGTCGCCGACATCGTGGACGGCGAGAAGGAAGCCGACTCGCTCTCGCGCATCAACGGCCAGCCCGGCCTCACCATCCAGGTGCTGAAGGTGCAGGACGCCAACATCGTGGAAGTGGGCAACGGGGCGAAGGCCGCCGCGAAGGCGCTGGCGAAGGTGCTGCCGCCCGACGTGGAGCTCAAGGTGGTCTACGCCGACGTCGACTTCATCGAGAACGCGCTCAAGGGCGTGAAGACCACGATAATCGAGGGCGCGCTCCTCACCATCTTCATCGTCTTCCTCTTCCTGCACTCCTGGCGCAGCACGATCATCACCGGGCTCACGCTCCCCATCTCGGTGATCGCGACCTTCATCGCGGTGCACCTCTTCGGCTTCACGCTCAACTTCCTGACGCTCATGGCGCTGTCGCTGTGCATCGGGCTGCTGATCGACGACGCGATCGTGGTGCGCGAGAACATCGTGCGCCACCTCGGGATGGGCAAGGACCACTACCGCGCCGCCCGCGAGGGCACCGAGGAGATCGGGCTCGCGGTGATGGCCACCACCTTCGCCATCGTCGCGGTGTTCGTTCCCATCGCCTTCATGTCGGGGATCATCGGCAAGCTCTTCTTCCAGTTCGGCATGACCGTGGCCGTCGCCGTCCTCGTGTCGCTCTTCGTGAGCTTCACCCTCGACCCGATGCTCTCGGCCATCTGGCACGACCCGCCCGAGGGCCGCTTCCGGCGCATGCCGTGGCTGGGTCGCCTCATGGGCCGCATCGAGGACGGTGTCGAGTGGGCGCACCACCGCTACGGCGAGCTCCTCGAGTGGGCGCTGGGCAACCGCAAGAAGGTGCTGGCGATCGCCGTCACGGTCTTCGTGTCGAGCTTCTTCGTGCTGCCTCTGGTCGGCACCGAGTTCGTGCCCGAGTCCGACGAGGGGCGCACCTCGTTCAAGCTCACCACGCCCGTGGGCTCGAGCCTCGAGTACACCGACGCGAAGACGCGCCAGGTGGAGGCGATCCTGCGCGGCTACCCCGAGGTCCTGGTCGCCGCGGCCAACGTCGGCACCGACGAGGGTCGGAACGTCGCGCGCATCGAGGTCAAGCTCTCCGACCGCCGCGAACGCCCGAACCTCTCGCAGAAGGACTTCGAGGCGAAGGTGCGCCAGCAGATCCGCGCCATCCCCGGCGTGGAGCTCTCGGTGGGCTACAACCGGCCGATCTGGATCAACCTGCTGGGCCCCTCCAACGAGGGGCTGGAGAAGGTGACGGCCGACGTGATGGAGAAGATCGCGAAGATCAAGGGCATCACCGACCTCGAGAGCAGCCTCAAGGCGAACAACCCCGCCATCACGATCAAGGTGAACAACGAGCTGGCGAGCGACCTGGGCCTCACCGTCTCGCAGATCGGCGCCGCGGTGCGCCCGCTCGTGGCCGGCGACGTGATCGGCCACTGGCTCGCCCCCGACGGGCAGAACTACGAGGTGAACGTGCAACTGCCGAAGTCGGAGCGCCGCATCACCGGCGACCTGGGCGACCTGCGCATCGTGAGCGGCAGGCCGGGACCCGGCGGCGCGCCCGTCCTCGTGCCCCTGCGCCAGGTCGTCGAGTTCCAGGAGTCGACCAGCCCGCAGATCATCAAGCGCCAGGAGCTGCAGCGGCGCGTCGGCATCTACGCCAACGTCGAGGGCCGCCCGTCCGGCGACGTGGGCAGCGAGGTGCAGGAGCTGCTGAAGACCATCCAGCTCCCGCCCGGCTACCGCTTCGATGTCGCCGGCCAGCAGCAGGACATGCAGGAGTCCTTCACCGCGGCGGTGGCGGCGCTGGGGATGGCGGTGATCTTCATCTACATCATCCTCGCCTCGCAGTTCGGCAGCTTCCTGCAGCCGCTGGCGATCATGGCCTCGCTCCCCTTCACGCTCATCGGCGTGTTCCTGGCGCTCCTCATCACCGGCAGCACGCTGAACATCTTCTCCATCATCGGCATCATCATGCTGATGGGGCTGGTGACCAAGAACGCGATCCTGCTCGTGGACTTCACCAACCAGGGCCTGCGGGAGGGCAAGTCGCGGCACGACGCGATACTCGCCGCCGGGCAGGTGCGCCTGCGCCCGATCCTGATGACCACCATGGCGATGATCTTCGGCATGCTGCCGATGGCCATCGGCTCCGCGGACGGCGGCGAGCAGAACGCGCCGATGGGGCGCGCGGTGATCGGGGGCATCATCACGTCCACGATGCTGACCCTGGTCGTGGTGCCGGTGCTCTTCACGTACCTCGACAGCTGGGGCAGGAAGGTCAAGTCCCGGCTCGTCGGTCACGCCCCGTCGGGGGGTGGCGCGATCGC
>JAMPXV010000019.1 GCA_023700985.1 Lysobacter sp. | reverse complement strand
TGAGGAAGTTGTTGCGCGGCTCGCCGTCGGCCAGCGTGTTCACGTCGACGACGATGAGCCCCTCCTCGGCGTCGGTGACGAGGGCGTAGTTGTAGATCGGGTGGAAAGGCTGCTCCTGGTTGGTGAGGCGCATCAGGTCGCCCTTGTTGCGCTCGGGGGCGATGGGCTGGTTGGTGGGCAGCGCCACGCAGGTGGCGTTGCGCGAGGCCACGTGCGTGTCGTGGCCCAGCGGGGAAAAGGGCGCGGTGACGATGCGCTGCGAGACGCCCTTGTTGGCGATCGAGGCCACGTCGTAGACGCGCAGCCCGCCCTCGCCCTCAGCGGAGAAGAAGTACTCGCCGCGCAGCATCACGCACCCCGCCGGGCCGCGCGCCGTGTGGTCGTGGGCCTCGGCGAGGCGCCGGCCGCGCTTCTCGTGGCCGGCGAACCAGTCCGGGTAGGCGTGGCGGTGCAGGTAGCTGCCGATCACGGCCTGCGGCTCCTCCCACTCCGTCACCTGGACCGCCTCGACGTGGCGCTCCTCGCCCAGCCAGGCGTTGAAGCCCACGAAGTTCACGAAGTTGGTCCCGTGCAGCAGCATCTGCGCCATGATCGCGTTGTTGTCGCCGTTGTCGGCGACGTGGCAGTCCGAGCAGCCCTTGGTCTCGGTCTTCCGCTCCGTGTGGGGGTAGTGGGGCGCGAAGGCCTGCGAGGAGAAGCCGCTCGCCGCCACGGGCGCCTGCTGGATGTAGATGCGCTCGCGGTTGATGTTGGTCGACGAGAGCACCAGCGCCGAGGAAGAACGGATGGGCGCGATGCGCCCGCCCTTCACCGGCCCGTGCCTGCCGAGCTGGAACATCTCGTCGCGCGCCACCTGCGGGTTGTAGGTCGCGTAGTTCCTCGTCTCGCCGCCCTCGTAGTGGTGGCGCTCCGTCTTCCAGTTCGCCTGGATGGGCAGGTGGCAGCCGCCGCAGCTCGTCGTCCACGACAGGTGGCAGCTGAAGCAGGTCATCTTCTCGTCGGCGTGGGCGTAGTCCTTGCCGCCGGGCCCCCACTGCCCCTGGCGCCCGCCCTCCCCGGTGTGCATGAGCTTCGCGCGCGCCGCCTTCTCGTTGTAGTGCGCGTTGCCCGGCGTGACCGAGTCCTTCACGAGCGACATCTCCCACTCGAGGTCCGGGTAGACGGCCGAGCGCTGGAAGAGCTTGCCGTCACGCCACTCGAAGCGCTTGCGACCGTCCTGCGTCCTGAGGAGCGAGAGGTCCAGGCCGCCCGGGCGCGCCGCGGGGCCCGAGGTGCGCAGCGTCGGGTACTTGTCGGCCGTGCCGTGGCAGTCGCGGCAGTCGATCTCCACCGCCGCCGCCACCTCGCCGTAGATGTGGCCGTTGCCGTGCATGTCCTGCGCGAAGTGGCAGTCGACGCAGTGGAAGCCCACGTCGAGGTGGATGGAGGTGAGGTGCACGGCCTTCTTGAACTTCTGCGGGTCCTCGTCGGAGACGGGCTTGCCGTCCTTGTCGAGGAGCGTGCCCTTGCGGTCGCGCTTGAACACCGCGCGGAAGTTCCAGCCGTGGCCGTGGTAGTCGGCGAACTGCGTGTCCTTGAGCTTCGGGTTCAGGCTCGAGACGTTCTTCAGGAACTCCGGGTCGCCCCACTTCCCGCGGATGGCCGCCTCCTCGGGGTTGCGCTCGAGGATCTTCCTCGCCTCGTCGTGGGTCGGGTACTGCTGCTTCTCCGGCCACATGTGCGGCGCGTCGGACTCGTAGTCCCACATGATCGTGCCGTAGTACGAGTTCACGAACACGTTGGGCTGGTGCATGTGGCAGACCATGCACTGCGACGAGGGGATGGCGCGCGTGAACTCGTGGCGGATCGGGTGCCCCGGCTGGCCCTTCGGGATGGTCGGGTCCGAAGTCGCCGACTCGCCCGTGTGGCCGTACTTCGCGTAGATGCCCGAGTGCGAGCGGTCGCGGTCGTTGGCGTAGACCGCGTGGCAGGCCGTGCAGCCCGAGGAGCGGTAGTCGCCGGGCTGCTCGTTGGTGCCCAGGAACCAGAGATGCGGGTCGTTCAGCCGCGTCTTGGTGATGTTGATGACGGGCACCGCGATGCGGCTGCCGGTGGCGGGGCCGCGGTTGGACTGCTTGAGGTCGGGCCGGCCGGGCTCGTCGAGGCGCTGCAGCAGGCCCGTGTTGTTGGGGAGCCCGATCTCGGGGAACTGCGAGGAGATCACGCGCCCGCCGCGCTCGAAGACGCGGAAGACGTCGGCCGGCGGGACCGTTTCCCACGAGGGCAGCGCCGTCACGCTGGGCAGGATCCCCTTGGCCACCAGGAAGTCGGTGGGCTTCACCGGGTTCACGAGGGTCGCGCCCACGCCCTCGCGCGTGTAGGCCTCGCCGAGGATGTAGCGCTTGAACGGCAGGATCCCGTTGTTGTACGCGGCCCCGCCCCAGAGCATGGCCGAGGTGGACATGAGGCTGCGCTCGGACGCCTGGATGATGGGCAGGTGGCAGGCCCCGCAGGCCTCGCGCGCGGCGCGCAGGTCGCCCGGGTTCACGAAGCGGATGTACTCGGGCGCCTCGCGGTTGAGCAGCGTGTAGCTGCCCTCGGGGTTGGCGCTCGAGGGCCAGTTCCACGCCTTCGGGTACCGCGGCAGCACGTGCGAGCGCTCGAGCGCGGCCTGGTAGGCGGCGTCCTTGCGCCCGGCCCCCGCGGGCTTCGCGACCTTCGCGTCGCCGCCGTGGCAATCGGTGCAGCCCAGGACCACGCCGGGGTTCTGGTGCATGGTGTGCCGGTCGGTTGCCGTGTGGCAGGTCATGCAGCCGTCGCTCTTCGCCTTCGCCTGCGCGGGCGTCTGCCGTTCCGGTGCCGGCGGGTGGGGCGCGTGGGCGCGGGCCACGGGCTTCTCGGCTCCGCTGTCGGCGCGCACGGCGAGGGCCAGGAAGACGGCGGCGAGCGCTGCGGTCAGTCTTCTCGTCATGGGTCAGTAGCTCAGCAGGAGGTTCACGAGGATCGAGTACTGCGCGCCGCGGCGGTCCTCGTCGTAGAGCCGCTCGAACCCCTTGCCGGGAAGGAGGGCCGCGGCCGAGGCGTTGAGGACCACGTTCTGGCTCATGAACGGCCGGTACTGCACGGCCGCCGAGACGTCCCACCCGATCTCGCGATCCGGCGGCGCCTGGTTGCGCAGGACGCCGAGCACCGTCGTGTCCTGGAAGCGCAGGTAGGAGAGGTTCGCGCTCACGCGCAGCTCCGGCAGCAGGTCGGCGTCCGCGCCGACGCCGGCGAGCCACAGGCCCGGGTTCACGAAGTTCGACTGCCCCTGGTCCTTGGAGGAGCGAAGGCTCGGCAGCACGCCGTTGCGGCCCGAGAGCGCGACGCCCCCGCCCCCGACGAGCGGCACCGCCTGGCGGATCCAGAAGCTCGTGTCGGCGCCGGCGAACTGCGGGTTCTCGAGGATCGCGTCGAAGCCGGTCGCCTTGCCGTCGAAGGGGTCGCGGTCGCCGGAGGCGGCCAGCGCGTTGAGGCGCAGGCGCACCCAGCTGAAGTCCCGCGACAGCTCCATCGCCGCGAATCCGGCGCGGATGTCCTGCGGGGCGCCCGCCAGCGGATGGCGGTCGTCGCGGCCGAGTGCCGCGTACACGGAGGCCTGCAGATTCCACCGGCCGAAGTGGCCGTCGCCGTTGAGTCCGAGGTAGCCCACCGTGTAGTCGCGCGGGCGCTCGTCGCCCAGCGAAGAAGGCCGCTCGAGGAAGCCGTTGTTGTTGTAGTAGGCGCCGCCGCCCTCGCGGTTCACGTTGAGGATGGCGGTGGCCTGCGAGGTGAAGCCGAGGACGGGAAAATCCTGCCGGTATGCGTTGGCCACGAACACGTCGTCGCGGCGCATGCGCGTCGTGACGTCGTTCAGCCCGGAATTGGTGTCCTTCTCCAGGCGGCGGAACCAGCCGAGGTTGTACTGCCAGTGGTTGTTGTCGCGCGTGCCGAAGAGGCGCACGCCGAAGGGGACGTCCTGGAAGACGAAGCCGCGGAAGTCGGAAATGAAGGGCTGGATGCCGGCGCGAACCGAGTCGAAGTCGTAGCGGGTCGAGACGTTGCGCAGGTGGACGTCGGCGAAGAGCTCCTGCACGCCCACGTGGTTGTCGGTGCGCTTGCGTCCGGCGCGCGGGTCGACGCGAAGCGCCCTCACCTCCTCGACGCGCGACTGGTTGACCTGGAACGCGGGCACGAAGCGGAACTCGTAGTCCGGCGGCTTGAAGGTCGTGTTGCCCTTGATGAGTCCCATGGAGAGCACCACGGTCTGCGCAACCGTCGACTGCCTGCCCTCCCCGAACACGTCCAGCGAGCCGGGGCGGTCCGTCGCCTGCAGGCCCACCGGCGTGGGCAGGCGCCTCGCCTCGACCAGCGTGTCGGACACCACCCCCAGGCTGAAGAACCAGTCCGGCGAGAGGCGGCGCGCGAGGTCGGGGAAGTGCTCCTTCAGCCACGGGTCGTCGCCGATGGGCAGGTCGCCCTTCAGGACGTTCTGGTTGTACGGATCGGTGAGCGGGAACTTGAAGCCGAGCGCCTGCATGATCCGCCACCGGTCGGGGACGGATAGCGCCTGCCGCGGCGTGGCCGGCAGCGGCGCCGGCACCTGGCTCGGGTCGGCCGGCGGGGGGAAGAACTCGAGCGGCTGCCTGGGGCCCGGGCGGCGCTGGTCGATCTCCCGGTCGGCCGGCCGCTCCGGGGGAAGCTTGCGGTCCTCGTTGGCCGCGGGCTTCAGCCCCTCCTGCGCCAGCGCATGGGGCGCGTGGGCCGCGCCCGCCGCGGCCAGTGCGAGCGGCACCAGCGAGGCGAGCAGGCGCTCAGAGACCCGCACAGGCGTTCTGCTCGCTCGAATCGTTGAACGGCGACTGCGGGCACTGCACGTAGCGAAGCCGCGCATCCCGCGGCGCGAGCTGGTCGGCGCGCATCGCCGCGGTCGCGTGGCCGAACCCGGTTCCCAGCGCGCGCGCGGCGTTGGCCACGCCGAGGAGCGCGACCATGTCGTCCTGGTCCACGCCGTCGCCCGAGATGCCCACGGCGCCCACCAATGCGCCCGCGCGGTAGACGGGAACCCCGCCCGGAAAGATCTGCACGCCGTTGCGGGCGAGCGGC
This sequence comes from Lysobacter sp., assembly GCA_023700985.1. Taxonomy (GTDB): domain Bacteria; phylum Pseudomonadota; class Gammaproteobacteria; order Burkholderiales; family Usitatibacteraceae; genus FEB-7. Next base: position 20,268 of record JAMPXV010000019.1, on the reverse strand, counting down.
AGTCCCTCGTCAGGCGTTCCCGCGGGCGCCCCGGCGAAGGCGCGGCCCGCGCAGCCCGTCGAGGTGTCCCCGAGGGCGCCCCGCACGAGCTGGTTGTAGACGAGGTCGAGCTGGAAGCCCACGTTGAAAGGGCTCCACGTGTCGAATCCCTTCGAGAGCGGGCCCGGCGGCGTGCCACCGAGTCCATCCGGATAGGTCGGGCGGTGCAGGTTGCCGATGGCGCGCGTCGACCACGCCGTGCGCCCGTCGAGCTCGCCGCCTTGGCCCACGAAGTTCCGGAACGCGCCGGCATAGGCGGCCAGCGACGAGGTCGTGCCCGCGGGAACGGCGTACGCCGCCGGCGCAAGCCCCGAGATGAGCGCGAACGCATCGGGCCGCGAGAAGAGCAGCGCCCCGCGCGCCTTCTGCACCGCGACGTCCGTGCCGAACACGGGCGCGTCCGCCGTCCTCACCAGCCCCAGCACGTCCCCGTTGGCGTCGACCACGCTCACCGAGACTTCCGCGGGGGACCCCAGCGGCCGGCGGATCTGCGCGCGGGCGCGGTTGGCCACGCGGATGCCCTCCTCGAGGATGCGCTCCACCTCGGCCGCCGTGAACGCGCCCGGGCCGGTGCCGGCGCGCGCGGGAAAGCGCTCCGCGTTTGCCGCGTCCACGAGCGTGAAGGCGCCGAGCGCGGCGAAGACGCCGCCGGCGGGGCGGTACCCCGAGGCCGGCGTGCCGAATGCCACGCCGGCGCGCACGGTGCCGTCGAAGTACCCCGCGACCGGCACGAGTTCTCCGGGCAGCGTACCGAAGGCAGGTGCGCGCGCAGGGTCGGATACGAGGGACTCCGAGTCGACATAGCGGAAGGTCTTGCCGTCGGCGGTGATGCGCTCAGCGCGGATGTCGGCCGGCGCACCGAAGCCCGCCGTCCCGGCCACCGCGATCAACTCGTCGAGGTCCTCGTCGATGTCCGTGACGACGAGATCCAGCCCGTAGACGCCGTCGGCGATCACGCCGATCCCGCCCGCGACGGCGCCGTTGCGGTACAGCGGCAGGCCGCCGGGGTCGGCGGCCAGTCCCAGCGGCGAGCGCTTCGGCCCCACCGTGCCGTGGGAGGCGTTGCGGATCACGTCGGAACACGAAAGCTGCGAGAACTGCACGCCGTAGAGAGGCCCCGAGGGCGCCTGCGCCTCGCCGGGCAGGAAGTTGTGCTGCACGATCTGGCTCGCGGTGCGCGTCGAGAAGGCGTTGCCCGAAGACGAGAGGTAGGCGCCCGTGATCGCCTTGGCGATCGCCGCGGCCTCCGACGGCAGCGTGTCGCGAAGCCCGTCCAGCCCCCCTTCCACGCCGCGACCGGAAAGGATGTCGAAGCGCTCGCGCGCGCCCGTCATGCGGAAGACGGCGAGCACGTTGCCCACGCGGTCGACCACCGCGATGGTGGCCCGGGCGTTGCGCGCCTGCGCTTCCCCGACCGCCTGCGCGATCACGCGGCGCACGTCGTCCCCGGCGAGGAAGTTCGCGGGCGCGTTGCAGTTCGGGGCGCACGCGGTCGAACCGGCGCTGCCCGAGGAGCCGGAGCAGCCCGCCAGCAAAGTCGCGACGAGGCTCACGGCGACGGCGAGCGCGCGCGCCTCAGTTCGCACCGGCGTTCCCCGTAGCCGCCCGGGCGGCGGCCCGCGGCCTGAACCGCGGGTCCCAGGGGTGGCGCTGCTCGTGGAAGCCGTGGCAGAGCAGGCAGCTGGAGGTGAGCTTCTTCTCCACGGGCAACGAGCCGCCGTGGCACTCGCGGCAGCCTTCGATTCGCGGCATCGCGACGTCGGCGCTGCGCTTCGACTTCGCCACGTCGTGGCAGTCGGCGCACTTCGCCTGCGCGTGGCTCTTGTGGTCGAAGCGCGCAGACGGCATCCACGCGTTGTTGGCGCGCACCTCGGCCACGTTCCAGTCGAGGCCCTTGTCGCCCTCCACCCGCTGGACCTCGTGGCAGGTGCGGCAAAGGCGGATCTCGAAGATCTCCTCGGAGACGTGCGCCGCCTTCTTCGCGGCCAGGCCGAGCGCCCCCTGCCGCTGGGCGGCCGTGGGCTCGCCGGGGCGGCGCAGCAGCCCCTCGCCCGGCACCCCGAAGGCCTTCTCGAAGCTGTCGCGCACGCCGTTCAGGGCGAGGTTCGCGTAGAACTCGCGCACCACGGTCATCGCCTCGGCGGGACGCCCGTGCGGCACCTGGCGCGAGGAGACCGCCGGCTCGAACTCGAGGCGGTGGCAGTCCTGGCAGTGCCGCGCCATCGACACCGGCTCGAACCCGCGCTTCGAGGCGTCCGGCTGGTGGCAGGCCTCGCAGCCGAGCTTCACCTTGTCCTTCTCCGGATGGCGCACGCCGGCCGGGTCGAGGTGCACCGCGTGCGGGAAGACGAGGTTCGACGCCTCCGCGATCGGCCCGCTCCCCTGGCGCACGCGCCGCACGCCCTTGCCCGCCGGCAGCGTGAGGCGGAACGCCGGGTGGTCCTTCGCGAAGTCGGTCACGTTCTGCGACTGCGCGCCGTTGGCCCGGGAACGCACGTCGCGGTGGCAGTCGACGCACAGGCCGTCGTCGTCGCGGTGCGTGCTCTTCACGCCCTTGTGGTCGCGATGGCACTGCGCGCAGCGCATCCCCGCGAAGAGCGTGGCGGGCGACAAGTCCTGCGCCACGTGGTGGCCGATGCGCTGGTGGCATTCGAGGCAGGCGGCGTCGCGCACCTGCCGGAAGGCGACCTCGTGGCAGGCTTCGCACTTCTGCTCGACGGGCTGGTGCGCCAGCATCACCGGGCCCGGGTTCCAGAAGCGGTCGCTCGCCATGGCCACTCCCTCGGGCGCGCGCCACGGCAGGTCGAGGACGCGCCCGGCCGGCAGCAGGAAGAAGAAGACCGCCACGAGGGCGAAGAGCGCGAGCGCCGTCGCGCGCTTCGGGATTCCCAGCGAGGCGAGCGTGAGGCGCTTCGCCCGGGAAAGGAACTCGGGCGCCACGTTCTCCGGCGGGCGCACGAGTTCCACCGTGATCGCGCCGGTGAAGCCCGGGGGCGTGTCGATCGCCGTGAGCCGGTAGGGGCCGAGCTCGATCGAGGTGCCGGGCGAGAGCCGCACCGAGCGCACGGCCTTGCGCGTGGTGCTCGTGGTCGTACCCATCTCGCCCTCGGTGTAGACCGGGCCGTTGCGGTCGACGATGAGGCCCTGGCTCAGCGCGATGCGCGGGTCGGCGAGGAGGATCTCGCTCGCGGCGTTGCGGCCGACGCGCACCCAGTCGGTGGCGATCTCCTTGCGGACCTGGATGGTGCGCCCGGCGCGGTTGCGGCTCTGCGAGATGACGAGGAGCTTCACGGGCGGCTACCAGTACAGGAACACGGACACGACGTGCGCGGCGAGCGCGGCCAGCAGCGCGATCGACAGCGGGACGTGGGCGTAGAGCCAGAGGTCGAGCCGCGCCTTGAAGCGCAGGTCGCGCCGCGCGCGGGCGAGGAGCTCGCTCTTGCGCAGCAGGAGCGTGTACACCTCGTGGTGGAGGTTGGCCGCCTCGCCCGAGAGCGTCTTGCCGATCTCCGGCAGCGCGCGCAGGGCGGCGGCCGTGGGGCAGCCGCGGTCGCGCCCCGTCACGACGCGCGCGAGCGAGCCGCCCAGGCGCGTGCCGTCGAGCGAGGCGTTCACCACGACGAGGATCCTGTCCGGAAGGGACAGCGCCTGCTCGCGGATCTCGCGGTCCAGGTCCGCGATCTTGAGCAGCATCGCGTCCAGCGTCTCCTCGCCGCGGTTGGCCGTCATGAGGCCGGGCACCGACAGGTAGATGTACACGCCGTAGAAGCCGCTCGCGACCGTGGCGACCATGAGCACGTAGGCGAGCGTGTGCAGGTTCCATCCCAGCTCGAAGCCGGTGTGGAGCGTGGCCACCACGAGGAGCGCGGTGCCGAGGTACACGTGCGCCGAGAGCCAGCCCTGCACGGTGCCGGCGCGCGAGAGGTAGCTGCGCTTCCTCACGCCGAACCACAGCAGCCACAGGATGATGAGCGCGCCGGCCGTGCCCAGCGCGTAGCCGAGCCAGGTGCCGCCGTAGGGCTTCATGGGCGGGTCGTGCCACAGGTAGGCCGCCCCTGCCAGGATCGAGAGGCCGAGTGCCGCCTTCAACCAGCGAAAGTGCGCATACTCCAGGATCGACTGGTGTCGCACTGGATGCTCTCCCTTCCCCGCCCGGGTTTTTTTTGTCGTCTACCGCCATCACGAACCGCAATGGCGATGCGCGAGCGCATTGTAGCGGCTGCTTGATGGTTCGCAACAGGATCGGCGCGCCCCCTCCGGTATAATCCGCCGTCGCTTTGACTGTCTGCCTTCCCCTCCCCGATGCTCACTTTCTGGATTCTCGCCGCCCTGCTGATCGTGGCGGCACTCGCCTTCGTGCTCGTTCCCCTGCTGCGTGCGCGGCCGAAGGCGGGGCCCACGGTCCGCGAGGCGAACCTCGCCATCCTGCGCGGCCAGCGCCGCGACATCGAGGCCGACGTGGCGGTCGGCCTGCTGCCGAAGGATGCGCGCGAATCGGCGCTGGCCGAGCTGGCCGCGCGCGCCGAGGAAGATCTCGCCGTCTCCGCCGAGGCGCCCGCCGCCCCTGCGAGGAAGCCGTGGGCCGTGGCCGCCGTCTTCGCCGTGCTGATTCCCGTCGCCGCGGTAGGGGTTTACCTGTGGGCGGGCGTGCCCGCGGCCACCGACCCGACCGTCATGGCGGCCGCCAAGGCGCAGCCCGGCGACCATCAGATCGAGGAGATGGTCCTCGCGCTCGAGCAGAAGATGAAGGAGCGCCCCGACGACGTGCAAGGCTGGATGCTCCTCGCGCGCTCCTACGCCGCGACGGGCAAGATGCCCAAGGCGCTCGAGGCCTACGCGCACCTCGCGAAGATCGCGCCGCAGGACGCCAACGTCCTCGCCGACTACGCCGACGCCCTCGCGCTCGCGCGCGGCCGCAACCTCGCGGGCGAGCCCACCGACCTCGTCAACCGGGCGCTGGCCATCGACCCGCGCCATCCCAAGGCGCTGGCACTCGCCGGCACCGCGAAGCTCAACAGCGGCGACTTCGCCGCCTCGCTCGCCTACTGGGAGCGCCTGCGCGCCACCGTGGCACCGGGGTCGGAGGACGAGACCGAGGTGAACAGCATCATCGCCGACGTGCGCGGCCGCGCCGCCGCGGCCGGGAAGCCGGTGCCACCCTCGAGCGGGCTCGCGGCCCTCCCCGCGGCCCCCGCGCAGCCAACCCTGCCGCCCGCTCACCCGCCTGTCGGTGCCTCCGCCGCGCCCGCCAAGGCGACGCCCGGCGGCAAGACCGTCTCGGGAACCGTGAAGCTCGCGGACTCGCTGGCCGGCAAGACGAGCCCCACGGACACCCTGTTCATCTACGCGCGGGCCGAGACCGGCTCGCGCATCCCGCTCGCCATCCTGCGCGGCGGCGCCGGCGAGCTGCCGAAGGCCTTCGTGCTCGACGACTCCATGGGCATGACGCCCGCGGCGACACTTTCCGGGACGCCCTCCGTGGTCATCGAGGCGCGCGTCTCGAAGGCCGGCGGCGCCGTCACCCAGCCGGGCGACCTCCTCGGGACGAGCAAGCCCGTGGCCCCCGGCGCGCAGGGCGTGGCGATCGTCATCGACAGGGTCGTCCCCTAGGCCGGCCGATGACGTCCAGACATCGAAGCGGTGCCCCGGACGTCCTGCAGGTCCGCGACCTTGCCTGCCGGCGCGGCCCGGCCCTGCTGTTCTCCGGCATCGACTTCGAGGTCGCGGGCGGCGAGCTGCTTTGCGTGCGCGGCCCCAACGGCTGCGGGAAGACCACGCTGCTGCGCTGCGTGACCGGCCTCACGCGCCCCGACGAGGGCACCATCCTGTGGCGCGGCGAGCCCGCGCAGACGGACCCTGAACGCATGCGTTCCGGCACCGCATACGCGGGCCACCTGCCCTCGCTGAAGGACGACCTGAGCGCCGAGGAGAACCTCGAATTCGCGCTGCGCCTGCGCGGCGTGGCCACGACCGCCGAGGAGCGTCGCGAGGCGCTGGCCGCCGTCGGCCTCGAGAAGCGGCGACGCATCCCCGCGCGCCGCCTGTCGGCGGGCCAGCGGCGGCGCATCGGGCTCGCGCGGCTTGCGCTGGACCCGGCGGACCTGTGGGTGCTCGACGAGCCCCTCACCGCGCTGGACGACGCGGGCCAGGAGCTGTTCGTGGACCTGCTGGACCGGCACCTCGCCGGCGGGGGACTCGCGCTCGCGGCCACGCACCACCGGCTCGCTCCGGCGTCCGGGGTCGTGCGCGAGCTCCGGCTCGCATGAACCGGGGCTTCCGATGAGCGCCCCGACGCCCAAGCGCCACCAGGCCAGCGGCTCGTTCTCCGGCGGCTTCTCGTGGGCCATGGCCCGCGACCTGCGCCTGGCGTGGCGCCATCCGGACGAGGCGGTGCTCACCGTGGCCTTCTTCGCCCTCGTCGCGTCCCTCTTCCCGCTGGGCATCGGGGCGGAGCCGCAACTCCTCGCCCGCATCGGCCCCGGGGTCATCTGGGTCGGCGCCCTCCTCGCCGCCTTCCTCGCCCTGCCGGGGCTCTTCGCGGCCGACTACGCGGACGGGTCGCTCGAGCAGATGACCCTCTCGCCGCACCCGGCCCTCGGCTGGGCGGCCGGCAAGGTGGCCGCGCACTGGATCGTCTCCGGCCTGCCCCTCACCCTGCTCTCGCCCCTCATCGGCCTGCAGTACGGCCTCGCCCCGGACACCCTGGGCGTCCAGGCGCTCTCGCTCCTCATCGGCACGCCCGTGCTTTCGCTCCTGGGCGGGGCCTGCGCGGCGCTGGCCCTCGGCGCCCGCGGCGGCGGGATGCTCCTCGCCCTGCTGGCGCTGCCCCTCTTCGTGCCGGTGCTCATCTTCGGGGCCGGCGCGGCGGAAGCGCAGGCCACGGGCCTGTCGGCGGCCCCGCACCTGTCCCTGCTGGGGGCCGCCCTCATCGCCGCCCTGGTCGGGTTGCCCGTGGCGGTCGGGGCGGCCGTCCGGATCGCGGTGGACTGAAGCCCGTGCCGGCCATGGCATTTTGCGATCCCGCAACCGCCCCGGCTCCGGGCGGGCGACAATCCGGCTTCGGAAATCCCGCTACAACCCCATGAACTGGTTCTATTTCTCCTCCCCCACCACCTTCTACGGGCTCGCCGGCCGGCTCGCCCCGTGGTTCTTCATCCTGGCCGCGGCGCTGGCGGTATGGGGTCTGTACCTCGGGCTCCTGGTCGCCCCGACCGACGCCCAGCAGGGCGAGGTCTACCGGGTGATCTTCATCCACGTGCCGACGGCCTGGATGTCGATGTTCCTGTACTTCATCATGGCCTGCTACTGCGGCCTCACGCTGGTCTTCAACACGCGCCTTTCGGCCATGATGGCCCGCGCCATCGCCCCGACGGGCGCCATGATGACCTTCATCGCGCTGTGGACGGGCGCCTTCTGGGGCCGCCCGACCTGGGGGACCTACTGGGTATGGGACGCGCGGCTCACTTCCGAGCTGGTGCTGCTCTTCCTCTACTTCGGCTACATGGCGCTCGCCAACGCCTTCGAGGATCCGCGCCGCGGCGACCGGGCGGCGGCGCTGCTGGCGCTCATCGGCGTGGTGAACCTGCCGATCATCTACTTCTCGGTGCAGTGGTGGAACACGCTGCACCAGGGCTCCAGCGTGAGCTTCAAGGGCACCAGCATGCACGTGACCATGCTCACCGGGATGCTGGTCATGAGCGCCTCGGCCTGGATGTACGCGATCGGGGCGTCGCTCGTGCGCGTGCGGTCCGTGATCCTGGAGCGAGAGCGTCGCGCCCAGTGGGTGAGAAACCTGCCGGAGGCCGCATGACGATCTGGTGGAAGAGCTGGGCCGACTTCTGGGCGATGGGTGGCCAGGCGTTCTTCGTGTGGATGTCCTTCGGGGCACTTCTCGTCGCCATCGTGGTCGAAATGTTTTTGCTGCGCGTGCGGCGCAAACGCGCGCTCGCCGCCATCGAGGAGGAACGCGATCTTGAAGCCGAGAACTAGACGGGCCGTGGCCATCGTGGGGGGCCTCGCGGCCCTGGGGGTGGCGGTCGCCCTGGTGCTGAACGCCTTCCAGTCGAACCTGGTGTTCTTCTTCACGCCCACGCAGGTGGCGAAGAAGGAAGTGCCCATCGACCGCAACTTCCGCGTCGGCGGCCTCGTCGAGGGCGGCACGGTGGTGCGCCAGAAGGACGCGCTCAGCGTGACCTTCAAGATCACCGACGGCGCCCAGTCCGTCCCCGTCACCTACACGGGCATCCTTCCGGACCTCTTCAAGGAGGGCAAGGGCGTGGTGGCCGAGGGCCGCGTGGGTACCGACGGCACCTTCAGGGCGTCCCAGGTCCTCGCCAAGCACGACGAGAACTACATGCCCCCCGAGGCGGCCGAGGCCCTCAAGCAGGCCGGCCACCCCATGGCCAAGGAGAACTTCGCAGGCCAGGGCAGCGGGGGGAACAAGCGATGATCCCCGAAATCGGCCAGCTGGCCCTCGCCCTGGCGCTGCTGCTCGCCATCGCCCAGGCGTTCCTGCCGCTCGCCGGCACGGCCCTGGGCAAGCAGGCGTGGATCGCGACGGCGCGCCCGGTGGCCCTCGGCCAGTTCCTTTTCGTGTTCCTGGCGTGGGCGATGCTCGCGACCTCGTTCGTGAACAACGATTTCTCCGTGGTCAACGTGGCCCAGCACTCGAACCTGGGCCTGCCCACCCATTACCGGTTCGCCGCGTCCTGGGGCTCGCACGAAGGCTCGATGCTGCTCTGGGCGCTGATGCTCGGCGGCTGGACCGCGGCCGTGGCCCTCCTCTCGCGCCACCTCCCCGAGCGCATCGCCGCGCGCGTGATCGGGATCATGGGGCTCATCTCCATCGGGTTCCTCCTCTTCATCATCACCACCTCCAACCCGTTCGAGCGGATGCTTCCGCCGGCCGAGGACGGCCGCGACCTGAACCCGCTGCTGCAGGACCCGGGCATGGTGCTGCACCCGCCGCTGCTCTACATGGGCTACGTGGGCTTTGCGGTGGCCTTCGCCTTCGCCATCGCCGCGCTGCTTGAAGGACGGCTGGACAGCGCCTGGGCGCGCTGGTCGCGCCCGTGGACCACGGCCGCGTGGGCGTTCCTCACCATCGGCATCGCGCTCGGCAGCTGGTGGGCGTACTACGAGCTGGGCTGGGGCGGCTGGTGGTTCTGGGACCCGGTGGAAAACGCCTCCTTCATGCCCTGGCTCGTGGGCACGGCCCTCATCCACTCCCTCGCCGTCACCGAGAAGCGCGGCGCCTTCAAGAGCTGGACGGTGCTGCTCGCGATCCTTGCCTTCTCGCTGTCGCTGCTCGGCACCTTCCTCGTGCGCTCCGGCGTCCTCACCTCGGTGCACGCCTTCGCGACGGACCCCAAGCGCGGCGTGTTCATCCTCGGCTTCCTCGCGCTCGTGGTGGGCGGCTCGTTCGCTCTCTTCGCCTGGCGCGCGCCGAAGGTGGGCATCGGCGGCCAGTTCGCGGGCGTCTCGCGCGAATCCCTGCTGCTCTCCAACAACGTGCTCCTCACCATCGCCATGTCGGCCGTGCTCCTGGGCACGCTCTACCCGCTGGTGCTCGACACGCTCAACCTCGGCAAGATCTCCGTGGGCCCGCCCTACTTCGACGCCGTGTTCTTCCCGCTCATGGCGCCGGCGGTGTTCCTGATGGCCATCGGCCCGATGGCGAGCTGGAAGAAGGCGGAGCTGCCCGACCTCGCCACGCGCCTGAAGTGGGCGCTGGGCGTGGCGCTGGCCTGCGCCGTCATCGTGCCGCTGGCCAAGGGCAAGTGGTCATCCCTCGTGGCGCTGGGCCTCTTCCTCGCCTTCTGGGTGATTCTCGCCACCGCGGTCCAGTTCCGCGGGCGCCTCGAGGCCGCGCCGCAGGCCACCTTCCTGGGCAAGCTGCGCGCCAATTCCGCCTCCTGGTACGGCATGCAGGTCGCGCACGTGGGGGTCGCCGTCTTCATCATCGGCGTGGCCATGGTGAAGGGCTTCGAGACCGAGCGCGACGTGCGCATGGCGCCCGGCGAGAAGGTGGTGCTGGCGGGCTACGAGTTCACCTTCACCGGCACCCGCGAGCTTCCCGGCCCCAACTACGCCGCGCTGCAGGGCATCTTCGAGGTGCGCAAGCCCGGCTCTCCCGAGGTGGTCAAGAAGATGTTCCCCGAGAAGCGCATCTACCACGCCTCGGGCCAGACCATGACGGAAGCCGACATCGACATCGGGTTCACGGGCGACCTCTACGTCTCGATGGGCGAGCAGGTCGAGGGCAACGCCTGGGGCGTGCGCATCTACCACAAGCCCTTCGTCGACTGGATCTGGGGCGGGTGCCTGCTGATGGCGCTGGGCGGCTTCCTCGCCATCGCCGACCGCCGCTACCGCCTGGCCCGGAAGGCCGCCGAGGCCCCGTCCGGTGCGTTCGCCACGGGGGACTGACGCCGTGGCAGGAGAGTCGGGCGGCAACGCCATGAAAACGCTGAAGTACGTCGTCCCGCTGGCGATCTTCGGGATCCTCTGCGTGTTCCTCGCCATCGGCCTCACCAAGGATCCGCGCAAGGTCCCCTCGCCGTTCATCGACAAGCCCGCGCCCGCCTTCACGCTCGCGAAGCTGCACGAGCCCGAGGCCACCTTCTCGCCCGAGCAGATGAAGGGCAAGGTGTGGATGCTGAACGTCTGGGCCTCGTGGTGCGTCTCCTGCCGCGTCGAGCACCCGGTGTTGAACGACATGAGCCGCAAGGGGATCGTCGCCATCGTCGGGCTCAACTACAAGGACCAGCGGGCCGACGCCACGAAGTGGCTCCAGCAGCACGGCAATCCCTACCTGCTCTCCGCGTGGGACATCGACGGCAAGGTGGGCATCGACTACGGCGTCTACGGCGCGCCCGAGACCTTCGTGATCGACAAGCAGGGCGTCATCCGCTACAAGCACATCGGCCCGATCTCGCCGCAGGACGTCGAGAAGATCCTCCTTCCCCTTTTCGCGAAGCTGAACGCATGAAGAAGGTTCTCGCCACGCTTTTCCTTGCCGCCAGCGCGGGCGCCTGGGCCCAGTCCACGGAGATCGCCAACCCGGATCCGAAGGTCGAGGCCCGCCTCAAGGTCATCGCCCACGAGCTGCGCTGCCTCGTCTGCCAGAACCAGACGATCGCCGATTCCGACGCGCCGCTCGCCGTGGACCTGCGCCAGCAGACGCGCAAGATGATCGCCGAGGGCAGGTCCGACGACGAGATCCGCTCCTACATGGTCGAGCGCTACGGCGACTTCGTGCTCTACAAGCCGCCCTTCAACGCGGCCACGGCCTTCCTGTGGGTCGCGCCGGGGCTGCTGATCGTGGGGGGCCTGGCCGGCCTCGCGCTGATGATCCGCCGCCGCCGCGATGCCATGGCCGCCGCTGCGCCCGCACCCGCTCCCGACCCCGCCCGCCGCAAGGAGATCGAGGCGCTGCTGGCGGGAGACGAGGACGCGAAGCGAGGGTAATCGTCATTCCCGCGCGAGCGGGAATCCAGACTAGAGCATGACCGGCTGGTCGGGGAGCTCGTTTCGGTTGTCGTCGCCAGCCGGGAAGTGCCTCTCCAGCAGGTTCGCGATTGCGTGCACACCCGCGACCGCCCCTTCCTCGAAGCGACCGGCGCGGAAGGCCTCCTGCATCGTGGTGCAGATCGCCTGCCATTCGGGCTGCGCGACCTTCGCGGAAATGCCGCGGTCGGCCACGATCTCCACCTTGTGGTCGGCGAGCATCACGTAGACCAGCACGCCCGTCCTCTCGGCGGTGTCCCACACGCCCTGCATCGCGAAGAGCTCCACGGCGCGCGCGCGCGAACCGAGGTCCGCCCACAGCTGTGCGGTCGTGAGTTCCGCTTCCACGACGAAGCGCACCTCGCCGCGATGGCGCTTCTCGTGCTCCGCAACCGCGCGGCCGATCGCCTCGAGCGCCTTCGGCGGGAAGGCCTTCGCCGCCTGCCACGGCGTCATGACGATGTGCCGCCAGAATCTTTTCAGGTCCATCACCAGCCTCCCGAGGCGCCGCCGCCGTCGAAGCCGCCGCCGCCGCCGCTGAAGCCTCCACCGCCGCCGAAGCCTCCGCCCCCGGACCACCCGCCCCCGCCGCCGCCGAAGCCGCCGCCCCCGGACCATCCGCCCCCGCTGCCGCGCCGCGCGGAAACGCCCGGCATGCCCATGAAGAGCACCACGAGAAAGGCGATGAAGGCCGCGATGCCGCCGACGAACAGGCTGCCGAAAAGGAACCACGTGGCGAGGCCGGTGGCGCCGCCGGTGAGGCCCGCCCCCAGGAAGCGACCCAGCATCGAGCGCAGGATCATTCCGGCGATGGGTACCGCCGCAAAGGCGAGCCAGAAGAAGCTCTCCGGGGACGCCTCCCCGGAAGGCCTGGCGCGGGACGCGGTCGGCGCCGGAGGCGGCAGCGCCTCGCCCTCGATCGCCTTGATGATTCCCTCGACGCCGTCGCGGATGCCGCCGGGGAAGTCGCCGGCGCGGAAGCGCGGCGTGACGAGATCGGAAACGATGCGCTTCGACAGCGCGTCGGTGAGCACGCCCTGCACGCCGCGCCCCGTCTGGATGCGCATGCGACGCTCCTTCAGCGCGATCACGAAGAGCACGCCGTCGTCCACGCCCGCGCGGCCGAGCTTCCACTCGTCGGTGACGCGGGTGGCGAAGTCCTCGATGGTCTCCGGGCCCAGGGCGGGAACCAGCAGCACCGCCACCTGCGAGCCCTTCGCCGTCTCGAACGCCTCGAGCCGCGCCGCGATGGCGTCGCGGTCGGGCTGGGCGAGCGTGCCGGTGAGGTCGACCACCCGGCCCGTCAGCTTCGGCACCGGGATGGGGTCCGCCGGGTCCGCGGCCAGCGCCGCGAACGCGAGGAGGAAGGACGCGGCCGCCCCCGCGAGGAGGCGGCCGGCGAGGCCGTTCACTTGGCCGGCGCGGGAGCGGCCGGCTTGGGCGAGAAGTCCACCTTCGGCGGCTCGGCGATGGCCTTCTCGTTCTCGACGGTGAAGTTGGCCTTCTCCTTGTAGCCGAAGAGCATGGCCGTGAGGTTCGTCGGGAACTGGCGCGCGAGGATGTTGTAGTCCTGCACCGTCTTGATGTAGCGGTTCCTCGCCGTGGTGATCCGGTTCTCCGTGCCCTCGAGCTGCGCCTGCAGGTCGCGGAAGTTGGCGTCGCTCTTCAACTGCGGGTAGTTCTCCACCACCACCATGAGGCGGGAAAGCGCGCTGGAGAGCTCGCCCTGCGCGGCCTGGAAGTTCTTCATGGCGTTGGGGTCGTTGAGCGCCTCGGGCGTCATCTGGATCGAGCCCACCTTGGAGCGCGCATTGGTCACGCCGAGGAGCACGTCCTTCTCCTGCTGCGCGAATCCCTGCACCACGCTCACGAGGTTGGGGATCAGGTCCGCACGGCGCTTGTACTGGTTGATCACCTCCGACCAGGCCGCCTTCACCTGCTCGTCCTTCGTCTGGAAGTCGTTGTAGCCGCAGCCGGAGAGCACGAGCGCGCCGGCGAGGGCAAATGCAGACAGGATCTTGCGCATGGAACGGGTTCCTCCCGATGGGGGGTTGGACAGCATGGCCAATGATGGGGACGACGGTCGGTCGATTCAAGGGCGCGCGGGGCTTCAGGCGGCCGCGAACGTCCTCCTCGCGAACAGGAGATCCTCCCAGGCCTTCGCCTTGTCCGGGAGGTTGCGAAGCAGGTAGGCCGGGTGGTAGGTGATGACGAGCGGGATGCCGCGGTAGGCGTAGACCTTTCCGCGCAGGCTGGCGAGGCTCGACTCGGCTCCGGTGAGGCGGACGGCCGCGGTCTTGCCGAGCGCCACGATGAGCTTCGGCTTCACGAGCTCGATCTGCCGGTCGAGCCAGGCGGCGCAGGCGGCCGCCTCCTCGGGGGCCGGCACGCGGTTGCCCGGCGGCCGGCACTTCACCACGTTGGCGATGTACACCTCGCGGCCGCGCGCGAGCTTGAGCGCGGCGAGCATGCCGTCGAGGAGCTTTCCCGCCTGGCCCACGAAAGGCTCCCCCTGCTCGTCCTCGTCCGCGCCGGGGCCCTCGCCCACGAAGAGCCACGGAGCCGTGGCGCTCCCGACGCCGAACACCGCCTGCTTGCGTTGCTCGCACAGGATGCAGCGCCGGCAGTCGCGCACCGCCGCGCGGAGCGCCTCCCAGTCCATCGACGCGACGCCGGGCGGAGGTTCGACGGTCGGCGACGCGACCACGCGGCGCGAAGCCGGCACGGGTTGCGTGTCGGCGCGGCGTGGCGCCGGCGCCGGTGCGGCGGAGGAAGGCCCGGGCCGCGCCTGTTCCGGGGTGGCCGGTGCCGCTTCCGCGCGGACCGGTGGCGACGAAAGCCCGTAGAGACGGGCCACAGGCAGCAGTTCGAGTTCGCGCAGGATCCGGTCGTCCATGGCTTCTAGAGGGTGATGCCCAGGAAGAGCGCGTCCTCGCGCCCCCCCTGGGCCGGGTAGTAGGAGGGCCGGATGGCGATCTGCTGGAACCCGGCCTTGCGGTAGAGGTGGCGCGCGGCGAGGTTCGACGGGCGCACCTCGAGGTACACCATCTCCACCTTTGCGCCGCGCGCCACGCCGAGGATGAAGGCGAGGAAGTCGCGGCCGATGCCCCGGTTCTGCCAACCGGAGGCCACGGCGAAGTTCAGGAGGTGGGCCTCGTCGAGGGCCACCATCAGGATCGCGTAGCCGATCACGCGCTCGCCGTCGCAGGCGACCCAGCAGTCGTAGCCCGCGTCCAGCGAGTCGCGGAAGTTGCCCAGGCTCCAGGGGAAGGGATAGAGGGATTTCTCCAGGTCGGCGACCGCAGCCAGGTCCCCGGGGTGCATGGGGCGGTAGCTCGCCTGCGGCTGCAGCTGCGCGCTCATCGCGCCGCCTGCCTTTCCTGCGTGGTCATCGCGACCTTGTCGCGCAGGTACAGCGGGGCGGCCTCCTCGGGCGCCACGGCCTCGCCGCGCGCGAGCATTCGCGCCGCGATCCGGGCCACCGCGCCGGCCCGCGGCAGGTCGCCCTCGATGCGGTGGCTGACCTGGGCCGAATAGGCGCCACGCAGCCAGTCGAACGCGTCGAAGCCGCTGCCGGTGGCCACCCAGTCCCGGCCGGGCAGCGCGGGCAGCGACCCTTGCGGGAAAAGGCCCGGCTCGATGGCCGCCTGCCAGTCGCCGCCCATGCGCGAGTAGGCGGCGAGGTAGGCCTCGCCCATGCGCGCGTCCAGGCCGACCAGCACCCGGCTCGCGTTGGCCTGCTCGGCCAGCGCCATCAGGGAGGGCACGGGAATGACGGGGCGCGCCGCGCCCAGGGCGAGACCCTGCGCCATCCCGCAGGCGATGCGCAGTCCCGTGAACGAGCCGGGCCCCTGGCCGAACGCGAAGGCATCCATGTCGCCGGGGGACAGCCGGGCCCGCGACAACAGGTGGCGCACCATCGGGGCGAGGCGTTCCGCGTGCTGGTTGGGAGCGAGGGCCTCATCCGTGAAGAGCTCGTCGCCGCGCAGCAGGGCGGCCGAGCAGAGCTCGGTGGAGGTCTCGATCGCGAGGAGGTTCAAGGGCGGCGGCCGGGGACGGAAGCCGCCATTATACCGGGGCCGGCCGCCGCAGTATCCATACAATTACTTCTTTTAAAACAATGTATAAAGCACTTGTTCTAATGTTGTTTCTAGATAAAGACCGGGGGCTCCGAAGAGCCCCCGGCATATCGGAACATCCGGCGGGAAGCTCAGGACCCCCGGCGGCCGCCCCGGCCGGCGAACTGGCCGCGTGCCGCCTGGAGCTCCTCGACCGTGAGGAACCCGTCGCCGTTGGTGTCGATCGCCCCGAACTCCTGGGACAGGCGCGGCGCGTTCACGGTCTCCTCGCGGGAGAGGCGCCCGTCGCCGTCGGCATCCCACTTCTTCCAGCCTTCGCCGCGATGGCCCTGGCGGTGGGCGCCGCGGGCCGCCTGCATCTCGGCCAGCGTGATGTTGCCGTCGGCGTTGGCGTCGACCGCGTCGAAACGGGCCGCGAGACCAGGCAGGCTGGCCGCTTCCTCGCGGCTGATCATGCCGTCGGCATTCGCGTCGGCCGCACGCATGCGCTCGGCGAAGCGCGCGCCGCGGGTGCCGCCGGCGCCCGTGCCGTAGGCCGGGCAGTCGGCGCTTCCGGGCGTGGTGCCTGCCGCGCAGCCCGGACCGGGTCCGGGACCGTAGGGGCCGGCATAGGCGGTGGCGGCAAGGGTGGCGAGGGCGGCGGCGGTAAGGAACTTGAGGGCTTTCATGGACATCTCCAGGTGGTTTACGAAGAGCTCGGGTTGCATGCGACTCGAGCCTATTCCCCCTGACGCGCCAAGGCGTTTCCGGCGCGCCGCCGGAAGTAACCGGGTGTAAGCGGAAGGCCGGTTGGCGACCCGCTGTTAACATCTCCTTACAAGGCCCCGGCCTCTTCGGAGCGCCGCGACCGCTACGATGGTTCCCATGCCGACCCCGCCCAAGCACAAGATCCTCGTCGTCGACGACGACCTGCGCCTTCGCGACCTGCTCAAGCGCTACCTCACCGAGCAGGGCTTCGGCGTGGAGACGGTCCCCGACGGCGCGGCCATGGACCACAACCTCAAGCGCACGCGCTACGACCTCCTCGTCCTCGACCTGATGCTGCCCGGCGAGGACGGGCTCGCCATCTGCCGCAGGCTGCGGGCCACCGGCAACGGCCTGCCCATCGTCATGCTCACCGCCAAGGGCGACGACGTGGACCGCATCGTCGGCCTCGAGATGGGCGCCGACGACTACCTCGCCAAGCCGTTCAACCCGCGCGAGCTCGTGGCGCGCATCAACGCCGTCCTGCGCCGCCAGGCGCCCGCCCCCGCGCCCGGGGCGCCCGCGCGCGAGGACACGATCGTCGCCTTCGGTCCCTACACGCTCAACCTCGGCACCCGGGCACTCGCGCGCAACGGCGAGCCCGTACCCCTCACCTCGGGCGAGTTCTCCGTGCTCAAGGTCTTCGCGGAGCACCCGCGCGAGCCGCTGTCGCGCGACAAGCTGATGGACATCGCGCGCGGTCGCGAGCACGAGAGCTACGACCGCTCGATCGACGTGCAGGTCTCGCGCCTGAGGAAGCTCCTCGGCGAGGACCCGCAGAGCCCGCGCTACATCCAGACGGTGTGGGGCTTCGGCTACGTCTTCATCCCCGACGGGGCGCCGCAGAAATGAAATGGTGGGCCGGCTCGTTCTTCTGGCGCACGCTCGCCGTGCTGGTGGTGGCGCTCGTCGCCTCGCAGGCGGCGTCCTTCTGGCTCTTCCGCCAGCAGGTGCAGCAGCCGCGCATGATGATGGGCATCGGCCACTTCGTGAGCCACCTGAAGACCATCCACGCGGCCCTGAACACCCTGCCGCCGGGCGCCGAGCGCGAGTTCATCGAGCGCCTCGCCGAGCGCGAGGGCATCCGCGTCTTCCCGGCGCGCGGCCAGGAGCCCGGCCGCCCCGCCGGCGACCGCCCGGGGATGCGCATGTTCCGCGAGCGCATCAAGGCCTTGTTCGGCGAGGACGCGGAGGTGTTCGTGCGCCCCGGCTCGCCGGGCGAGTTCTGGGTGCGCCTTCGCGCCGGCACCCGGGAATTCTGGGTGGCGTTCCCGCGCAACCGCGTCGACCGGGACAACACCGACGCCCTCCTCTACTGGATGCTTGCCGGGGTGGCCATCGCCATCGGCGCCACGGCCCTCATCGCCTGGCGCCTGAACCGCCCGCTGGCGCGGCTGGCGCGCGCCGCGGAGGACCTCGGCCGGGGCGGCGACCCCGCGCCGGTGCCCGAGTCGGGGCCTTCGGAGGTGCGCGCCGTGGCGATCGCCTTCAACCGCATGAAGGAGAGCCTCAAGCACGAGGAGCGCGAGCGCACCACCTTCCTCGCCGGGATCTCGCACGACCTGCGCACGCCGCTCGCGCGCCTGAGGCTGGACGTGGAGATGCTCGAGGGGCGCGTCGACGCCCCGGTGCAGAAGGGCATGGTCGACGACATCGAGGACATGAACGCGATCATCGACCAGTTCATCGACTACGCGCGAAGCGAGGCGACGGAGGCGTTCGCGCCCGTCGACCTGTCGGCGCTCGCGAGGGAATGCGCCGAACGCGCGGCCCGAACGGGGGCGCCGGTGCAGTGCGAGCTGGCCGGGCTGCCGCCGTTGATGCTGCGCCCGCTGGCCGTGCGCCGCCTCGTGGAAAACCTGATCCAGAACGCGGTGAAGCACGGCGGCGGCGAGATCCTCGTGCGCACCGCGTCGTCCGGGGCGGAGGCGACGCTGGCGGTGCTGGACCGCGGACCGGGCATCCCCGCGGCCGACATCGAGCGGCTCAAGGAGCCCTTCACGCGCCGCGACGACGCGCGCAGCGGGCGCTCGGGTGCCGGGCTGGGGCTCGCCATCGTGTCGCGCATCGCCAAGGCGCACGGGGCGCGCTTCGACCTGGCGCCGCGCGACGGCGGCGGGCTCGCGGCGAGCGTGGCCTTTCCCATCGCCGCGTGAGGGAGTCGGTGCGGTGTTAGAGTCGGGGCTTCCCCAGGAGAGTCCCCATGACCGTCTGCCCGATCGCCATCGTCGTCGGCTGCAAGAAGTGCCCCGCTTTCTCCGTCTGCCCCCTCAAGACTTCACTTGGCGACCAGCCGAAGCCCGAAGACGCGCCGGTCGCCAGGGCCGCCGCGCCCGCGAAGAAAGGCAAGAAGCGGAGATAGCCGCCGGCGCTAGGGCAGGCTCGCCAGGTATTCCGCCACGGCTCGCACCTCGAGCGGCGTGAGCCTCTCGGCGATGACGTGCATCACCTCGTTGTCGTTGGTGCGCTTGCGCTGCGTGAACTCGCGCAGCTGCCGCTCCAGGTAGGCCGCGTTCTGCCCGGCCAGCCGCGGCAGCGTGGCGCTGCCGTGGGCGTTCTCCCCGTGGCACACCTTGCAGGCCGGGATCTGCGAGTACGGGTTGCCGCGCAGGTGGACGAAGCGGCCCACATCGTGGAGCTCGGTGCGCGCGGCAGACGGCGGCGCAGGCTGCGCGGCATAGTATTTCGCGAGCGCCGCGATGTCGTCGTCGGTGAGGCCCTTGGCCATGCGCACCATCGGCCCTTCGCGGCGGCCGGCGCGGAAATCCTGCAACTCCTTCACCAGGTAGGCCTCGTGCTGCCCGGCGAGCCGCGGGAAATCCTCCGCCATGCTCTCGCCTTTCTCGCCGTGGCACATGGCGCATCGCTTCGTGACGGTCTCGGCCACTCCGGGCGCCTGCGCGCGCGCGGAAAGGGCCGCCACGGCCAGGGCAGCGGCGACCCACATCGACTTCACCATCCGTGAGGCTCCCGTTCGATCGGATGCGCGGGAAGCTACCACGCGCCGGCCCCGGACGTGATTGCATTCGTCAACGCCGCCGGCAACGGCGCGTTGGTGTTACGGTAGAGGCACGGATTCGCGCCTTGCGGAGGTGACAATGGACCCGAAGCGAATCGCCCTCGCGGCTATCCTTGCCGCAGCCGGCCTTCTCGCCGTCGCAGACCTTCCCGCGGCCCCGGCGGGCCGCTCCCCGGGCGCCGGCGCGTCCGGGCCCAGGCATCCCGGCGGCGTGGCGCCAGGGGGCCAGTACCGGCCGGCACACCCCGGCGTATACCGGCCCGGGCACGGGCCGGGGTCCCGCCACCATCGATCCCACGGTTACGGAAGTTCCTCGTTCTGGGGGTGGGGCGTGGGCATCGGGGTCGGCATCCCGCTGGCGCTCGGCTTGTACGACCCGTACTGGTGGGGCCCGCCCTACTACTACCCGTCGCATTCCTGGGGCCCCGCGCATGGCCTCGCCTACGGCGGATACGGCCATGCGTGCGGCCCCTATGGCGATTGCGGTCGCGAGTACGCGGCGGGAATCCAGACCACGCCGCCCACCACCGAGGTGCCTCCTCCCGCCCCGGGCGAGGATGGCGGCCCGACGCAGCGCCCGTTGCACCTCAACTACTGCGACTCGGCCGGGGCATGGTTTCCCCATGTGCGCAGCTGTCCGGGGGGCTGGCGCCTCGTGCTTCCGGAATACCGGGGCAGCGCGCCCTGATCAACCGGCGGGGGCGAAGAAGCCCACCGCTTCCTCGAGGATGCGCGAGCGGCGGAAAGGCGGCAGCGCCCGCCAGATGCGCTTGCCGTAGGGCTTCGACACGAGCCTCGGGTCGCAGATCATCAGCACCCCGTGGTCCGTCTCGTCCCGGATGAGGCGGCCGGCCCCCTGCTTGAGGGCGATGACCGCGC
>JAMPXV010000217.1 GCA_023700985.1 Lysobacter sp. | reverse complement strand
TCCCCTCCTGCTCGCGCCTGGCCAGGAAGGCGATGCGATCACCCTTCGGCGACCACGCCGGCTGGCCGTCCTTCTCGCCGCAGCGGGTGAGCCGGCGCGGGGCGCGGGCGGCGGTGGGGAGGAGCCAGAGGCTGGTCGCGGACTTGTTCTCCCGCATCGAGCAGGAGGTCAGCGTGCAGACCGCGGCGGAGGCGTCGGGCGAGAGGGCGAGGGTGCCTGCGCGCTCGAGGGACCAGAGGGTGTCGATGGAGAGGGGGGTGCGGGCCGGCATGTCAGTCGGAGGCGAGGTGGGAAGGTGCATTCTATTTCGGCGAAGCCGCCGGGTGCCGCGTTTCCCGCTCAGGCCCGGCTCGCGTCGATGACTCCCGCCATTCGCCGAATCTCATCCGAGCCCAGCCCCAGCGCTTTCGCCCCGGCCTGCCACCGCGCGACGGCGTCCCGCACTTCCCGCGCGATCGAATCCGCCTCGGCCCGATCGAGGCGGTAGTACCCGCATGTGGCCAGCACCGGCGCGATGGCTGGCAGGGCGGAATCCTCGTCCAGCAGCAGCGCATGCTCCGCCTTGGCAAGCGACGGGTTCATGTCGTACGCGGGCGAGAGCCGCCAGCCCGTGGGCTCGAACAGGAACGCGTGGTTTCGCAGGTGGTCGTCGCGATTGCCCACGACGACATTGAACAGCACGCGCCGGAACAACTGCGCCAGGTCAGACTCGATCCGCCCCTGGCTGCCGTAGCTCGCGATGAACTGCGCGATCTCGAGGTAGGAGGCGCCCTGCTCGCCATCGGCGTAACCCAGGAGCGTCATCGCGGAGGCGACCATGCGCCGGCCCTCGCCCTCGCGGTCGAAGCGCGAAACGCAGAACGTGTGCCAGTCCGAATGTCGAAGCGCTTCCGAGTCGGGGACGTCGATGCCCGCGTCACGCGCGAGTCGATGCACCACGAGCTCCCATCCACCCACGTCGTGCGTGTCGTCCTTCGCGGGAAACTTGGCGATGCGAAGCGTGCCGTCGCGGCTGCGGAAATTGGCCTTCGGCCGCGCGCCGCCCAGCGAACTGCCGGGCGCGATGATCGCCGCGAGCCAGCGCTCGTACTCGGGCAGGTCCTCGATGCCGCGCTCCTCGATGCGCCTCGCTATGGCCGCGAGCTCGGGAAGGCTCGTGACGGGCGGGGCGGCCTCCCTGGTGTCGGCGAGGAAAGGCCCGCCGTCACGGCGAAACCGCAGCGCTCCGCTTCGCGTGAGGTCGTTCACCCCGAGCAGGTAATCGAGGGTTCCGAGCGTTCGCACCGGGCGCTCCTCCCGCCGCGCGGCAAGCGCCTCGCGCCGCTGCATGAGCACGCGCCCCCAGCGATCGGGAGCGGAGTCCAGGAAGATGCCGAAGCCGTCGGCGCGCGCGGGGTATTGCTCGCCGCGGCCGAGGGCCAGCTGCGGGTCGAGCGCGAAGGCGCTCTTCGAGCCGAGCCAGGCGCTGTCGTAGGCGAAGCTCGCAGGCAAGTCCGTGCGCCCGCCCGCCGGCGCGTGGAGCGTTCCGACTCGCTGTATTGCGCCGAGGTGCGCGTCGTCCAGGTGCACCTCGTAGGCTTCGCGCCCCTCAGCCACCGGATTTCACCGGTGTGCGCTTGCGTCGCGCCGGAAGTTCGCCGTCCTGCAGGCGCCGGCCCAGCGTGTCGTTCGCGGCGAGCAGGTCGAAGTCCATGGCCAGCCCCAGGAGGGTGAGGGCCGTGAGGTAGGTGCCGATCGCGATCGCGGGGTCCCCGCGCTCCAGCCGGTTCAGGGTGTCGCGCGAGACGCCCAGTCGTTCGGCAAAGTGGCTGGCCGCGATCTTGCGGCGAAGCCGGGCCTCCCGAAGGCGGTTGCCCAAGGATTCAAGCTGGCGCTTTGCCTTCGGGAAATAGGCTGGGAATGTGCGCGACATGTCCGATACTATAGGCAAATAAAGCCAACTTGTCACAAGTATCGGACATTATTACTTCAAACGCCCCTTTTTCGGCGGCGGACCCGTCGTCCCCCGCACCACCAGCGGCGCGGGCATCTCCTTGATCCTCGGCACGGCCTTGCCCGCGAGCCTCGCGAGCAATCGACGCCCCGCCTCGCGCCCGATCTCCGCGGAAGGCACGCGAACCGTCGTGAGGCCCGGCGCGAGCTCGCCCGCCAGCTCGATGTCGTCGAATCCCGCGATCGACATCTGCCCGGGCACGTCGATGCCCCGGTCGCGGCATTCGAAGAGGGCGCCGATGGCGAGCGGGTCGTTGCCGCCGATGACCGCCGTGAAGCCGGGCGCGCGCTCCAGGAGCTTCGCGAACCCCGCGCGGCCGTTGGCCACCGAGAAGTCCACCTCGATCACGCGCTTCGGCGGCAGCTTCACGCCGCGCGCGGCCAGCGCGTCCTTCACGCCGGCCAGCCTCTCGCGCGCGCGGTCGTTGCGCTTCGTGTCGCCCGCGATCACCGCGATCTCGCGATGGCCCAGGTCCAGCAAGTGCTGCGCGACGCGGATGGAGGCGCCGCGGTGCGAGAACCCGATGCAGTGGTGGCGGCCCGACTCGTCCAGCGACCAGGTGATCTCCCAGGGCACGCCCGCGCGCTCGAGGACGGCAAGCGTCTCGGGCCGGTGGTCGAGGCCCACCACCACCATCCCGTCCGCGCCGCGCCCCACCAGCGCGCGCACCGCCGCCAGCTCGTCGTCGAGGTCGTAGTCGTAGCTCGCCAGCAGCATCGTGTAGCCGGCCGCGGCCAGCTCCTGGGCGAGCGCGTGCGTGGCGCCCGCGAAGATGGGGTTGTCCACGGGCGGGAAGACGGCGCCGATGGTGCGCGTGCGGCTGGTGGCCAGCGCCCGCGCCGCACCGTGCGGCACGTAGCCCAGCATCGCCGCGGCCTGCTCGACGCGCCCGCGCGTGTCGGCGCGGACCATGCCCGGCTCGGAGAGCGCGCGCGAGGCGGTCGCGAGCGACACGCCCGCGGCGCGCGCCACGTCCTCGAGGCGGGGGTTGGGGTTGCTTCGGGGCATGGAAAGACTCTACCACCACCCTGAAAGCGCTTGTGATACCCCCATGCTGCACCGCACATTGACGCTTGGCCGGGACCTGCATACCCTGCGTGCAAGCGCTTTCATTTCGAGCCGGGCGGGAAGTCCCGGGGCGCTGTCCGCCGCCCGCGGCGGGCTCCGAAGAAACCGGCGCCCCGGTTGCCCAAGGCCGCCCATACAAGGAGGAGATCCCGATGGTCCAGTCCCGATGGAAGTTCGCCCGCGCGGCGCTCGCCGCCACTGCCCTGGCGCTCGCGCCCGCCCTGGCGCAGGCGCAGGCGCCGGCGAAGCCCGTGAAGATCCGCGTGCAGTCCGTGATCCCCACCTCGGCCGACGAGGTGACGATGCTGAAGGACTTCGCGGCGGACGTCGCCGCGCTCACCAACAACACCGTGACCTTCGAGATCCTGCCGGCCGGCGCGGTGGTGGCGGTGAACGACACGCTCGACGCCGTGGACAAGGGCGTCATCGAGGGCGGGTTCGCGTGGACGCACTACTGGTCCGGCAAGCACCCGGCCGCGGCACTCTTCGGCTCCCCGGCCGCCGGTTCCGGCGTGGGCATGGACAACTTCGCCTGGCTCTCCTGGTACCTCTACGGCGGCGGGCAGGCGCTCTACGACCAGCTCTGGAAGGAGATGAAGGTCAACGTGAAGGGCTTCATCCTGCAGCCGGTGGGCCCGGAAGCCCTGGGCTGGTTCAAGAAGCCGATCAACAACATGGCGGATTTCCGGAAGCTGCGCTTCCGCACGCCCCCCGGCATCCCCGGCCAGATCTACAACGACATCGGCGTGGCCTCCGTGGCCATGGGCGGCGGCGACATCCTGCCCGGCCTCGAGAAGGGCGTGATCGACGCGGCCGAATGGTGCTGCCCGAAGCCCGACATGACCTTCGGCTTCCAGAAGGTGCTCAAGCACTACTACCTGCAGGGCCTGCACCAGGTGGTCGTGAACGCCGACCTGTACCTCAACGGCGACGTCTGGAAGAAGCTCACCCCGGGCCAGCAGAAGGCGATCGAGGTCTCGGCCAACGCCGCCCTCACGAAGGCCTTCGCCTACCGCATCAGCGAGAACGGCAAGGCGCTCAAGGAGCTCACCGAGAAGCACGGCGTGATCCTGCACGACACGCCGCCGGAATACTTCAAGGAGTACTCCGCGGCCGCCATGAAGAACTTCGAGAAGAACGCGGCGGCCAACCCCTTCTTCAAGAAGGTGTGGGACAGCCAGAAGGCCTTCGCCGAGACGGCCATCCCCTTCTGGGCGCAGGCGCAGCGCACCAACGCGAACCTGGGCTCGGCCTACGCCGAGGAACTGGCCAAGAAGAAGAAGTAGCGCGACTCGCGGCCGCGGGCGCGAACCGCCCGCGGCATCTCCCAGCCCGAACCGGCCGACCCTGGCGGCGCGCTCGCCGCGCCGCCGGGAGTCGCGCGCCCGCGCAGTCGCGGATCGAACCCTGGAGGCACGCAGCATATGGCCGACACACCCGAACTCGCCGACGAGATGATCGCCGGCCGCCGCGCCGACGTGAGCGTCGGCCTGCCGGACGACATGCCGCCGTGGATGCACCGCACGATCGTCGTGATCGACACCTTCAGCCAGTGGATCGGCCACCTGGTGAGCTGGCTCACGCTGCCGCTCATGCTCGCCATGGTCTATGAGGTGACCGCCCGGTATGCGTTCACCGCCCCCACCATCTGGGCCTACGACCTGAGCCGCATGATCTACGGCGCGTTCTTCGTGCTCGGCGCCGGCTACGCCCTCTCCAAGGGCGTGCACATCCGCTCGGACTTCCTCTACCGCAAGTGGTCGGTGAAGACGCAGGGCCGCGTGGACACCGTGTGCTATCTCGTCTTCTACTTTCCGGCCATGCTCGTCTTCATGTGGGTGGCCTCCAAGTGGGCCTGGACCGCCATCGAGCGCGGCGAGCGCGGCATGGACACCGCGTGGATGCCGCTGCTGGGGCCCGTGCGGGCCTGCCTGCCCTTCGGCATCGCCTTCCTCCTCATCCAGGGCGTCTCGGAGCTCCTGAAGAGCATCCACGCGGCGCGCGCCGGGAGGTGGCCGCAATGAGCCCGGAGATGATCGGCTTC
Organism: Lysobacter sp.; assembly: GCA_023700985.1. GTDB lineage: Bacteria > Pseudomonadota > Gammaproteobacteria > Burkholderiales > Usitatibacteraceae > FEB-7. Next base: position 278 of record JAMPXV010000217.1, on the reverse strand, counting down.
CTCATGATCGCGGCGATGCTGGCCGGCATCTTCGTCGGCTTCCCGATCTCCTTCACGCTCATCTTCCTGGGCCTGGTGTTCGGCTACTGGGGGTTCGGCGAGCTGGTCTTCTACCTGATGACGCTGCAGTTCAACGCCTCGATGATGGAGCAGACGCTCGCCGCGGTGCCGCTCTTCGTCTTCATGGGCATCATGATGGAGCAGGCGAACCTCATGGAGCGCCTCTTCGACGCGGTGCAGAAGATGCTCGCCCGCGTGCGCGGCTCGCTCTACCTCGC
>JAMPXV010000216.1 GCA_023700985.1 Lysobacter sp. | reverse complement strand
TGGCCGCGCTCCTGGCGGACATCGCGCCACGGATCGCGGTGCCGGTGCTCTGGTTCTATGCCGAGAACGACCAGTTCATCGGGCCGCGCGTGCAGAAGCTCTGGTTCGAAGCCTTCCGCTCGGCGGGCGGCCGCGGCGAGCTGGTGGTGGCGCCGCCCTTCCCGGGCGCCCGCGGTCACGGCGTGTTCCCCTCGCGCGACGGCACGCCGCTCTGGACGGCTGCGACGGCGAATTTCTTCCACGCGCACGACCTGCCGTTGCCTTTCCCGGCCACGGCCGGCCGCGGCTCCGGGTGGTGAGCGACGATGGATCCCTTCTTCAAGTACTACATCGCCGCATGGGCCATGGCGTGCATGGCGGCGCTGGCCCTTTTCCTCCGCCAGCCCGCCGCCTTCGCGATCGGCCGCCGCGCGTACTGGCACTTCCTTGCGCAGCCGTGGAAGCTTGCCACCTTCGCGGCCGCGGCCACCCTGATCACGGTCGTGGCGCCCTACACGGGCGACCACACGTGGGACTATTTCGACGCGATCTTCATGTCGGTCCTGTGCTTCGCCACGTCGGCGTGGGTGGTGGCGACGCTCTTCCTCGCGGCCCGCGGCCGGACCTCATGGAAGGAGGCGTACGTCGCGGTGTGCGCCTGGCTTTTCTCGGCGAGCTGGTCCTACGACATCTACCTCGTGTGGCGGGACGGCGACTACCCCATCACGTGGTTCGCCAACCTCTTCGCCTCCTCGGTCATCTACCTCGCGGCCGGGTGCTTCTGGAACCTGGAGTGGCAACGTGGCCGCGGCGTGATCTTCTCGTTCATGCGCGATGGATGGCCGTCACGACCGGCGGACTCCTCGTTTCTCCCTTTGCTCGGCTATGCGGCGATCTTCGCCTTGCCGGTGGTCATGGCCGTGCTGATCTTCTTCGTCTGAGCCAAGGGGGAAGCGCCATGAACGATCCCGTCGATGCCCTGGTCCGCGACCTCCTCGAGTGGATCGGCCCCCTGCCGCGTCTCTACGCCGAGGTGATGGAGGCCTGGCGCACCTCCTGCCCGCGGCTACCCGTATTGAAGGGAACGAGGAGGAGACCATGACGAGCAGGATCTCGAAGGCCCGGATGATCGTGAACGGCGCCGGCTGTGCCGTGGCTATCGTGGCGTGCGCGGCATTCGCCGTCTCGCTCCTGTCCGGGCTCGCGAGCCTGTCGCCCCCCGTGGCGGGCGATCCCGACGGGCACAAGGGGATCGCAGTGAACCTGTTCGCAATCGCACTTTGCGGACTCATCGGAACGGCCGCGTTGGTGTCCCTGATCCGCACCGTCAGGACCTGGCGTAGCCTCGGGAAGGAGTAGCCCATGACCAGCGTTCGCCCCATCGTCCCCTGCCTCTGGTTCGACGACCAGGCCGAGGAGGCCGCGCGCCTCTACATCGGCGTCTTCCCGAACTCGCGGATCACGAAGGTCCTGCACTACAACGGCGCGGGCGAGGAGATCCACGGCCAGCCCGCCGGCAAGGTGATGACCGTTTCCTTCGAGCTGGACGGCCAGCCCTTCACGGCCCTGAACGGCGGGCCGCTCTTCAAGTTCAACGAGGCCGTCTCCTTCCAGGTCCTCTGCGAGACGCAGGAGGAGCTGGACCGCTACTGGGACATGCTCTCCGAGGGCGGCGATCCGGAGGCGCAGCAATGCGGCTGGCTCAAGGACCGGTTCGGCGTGTCGTGGCAGGTGACGCCGCGCATCCTCCTCGACATGCTCGCCGACCCCGACCCCGTGCGATCGCGCCGGTCGATGGAAGAGGTGCTGAAGATGAAGAAGCTCGACATCGCCGCGCTCGCGCGGGCGCACGGGGGCTGAGGCGCCATGAAGATCATACGGTCCCGGGAATTCACCGCTTCCCGCCCATGGGGGGCGATCGACATCGCCAGCATGAACGGCATCACGACGCGCCTGCACTGGACCGACGAGCCCTACGAGTGGCACGTCAACGAAGGGCAGGAGGTCTTCGCGGTCCTCGACGGCTGCGTCGAGATGCGCTATCGCGAGAACGGAACCGAACGCACGACGGTGCTGGAGACCGGGGACATCTTCTACGCCTCGGTCGGCACGGAGCACGTCGCGCACCCGATCGGCCCGGCGCGGATCCTGGTCGTGGAGACGGCGGGCAGCGTGTAGGCGAGGCACCGAGCGACGAAGGAGGACGACCCATGGCCGCCATCAAGCCCCGGACGATCGACGAGTACCTCGCGCTTCTCGACGAGGACGAGCGCGCGGCGCTCGAGAAGCTGCGCAAGGCCATCCGGGCCGCGGTCCCCGAGGCGAAGGAATGCATCAGCTACCAGATCCCGGCGTTCCGCCTGCACGGAAAGCTGTTCGTGGCCTTCGGCGCGGCGAAGAGCCACTGCGCCTTCTACCCCGGGACGGGGCCGATCGAGGCCTGCGAGGCCGACCTCGCGGCCTACGACACCAGCAAGGGCACGATCCGCTTCCCTCCGGGCAAGCCCCTGCCGGCCACCCTCGTGAAGAAGCTCGTGAAGGCCCGGCTCGCGCAGGGTGGGGGCCCGGATCCTTGAGGGCACCCTTCATCGGTGCCGGCGATCCTGCGCAATCGCGCGCATCGCCTTATCATGAAGGGCATGGCTGCTCCCTCGAAAGGCAAGCGAGTTCAAGGGCAAGGCGCGAAGGCGCCGGCGGCGGCCCGCCCATTTCTCCGTTTTCACCACTCCGTGGCGCTGCGCGCGAAAACGCTCGCCGTGCTCGGCAAGCTCGAGCGTGCCGAGGACGCCGCCAGGCACGGTGAATCCCTCGCGGATGTCGTGGTGGAACTGACGAACAGCGGCCTGGACGACTATTTCATGAGGCCGCTCAAGCTCGCCAGGGCAGGCTTCGTGGTGCAGCAATCCGCCAATATCGGGATGGCCGGGGCGCAGAAGGTCATGGCGACCGTCATCCGCCAGGTCATCGGGCGCATGGACCACCCGCAGCTGCTTTCCGTGTGCGGTTCGATCCGGCAGTTCATGAAGTGAACTTCCTCGGAGGAAGACCCCAATGACGCTCCAGGAACTTCTCGGCACCGAACTGCCCATCATCCAGGCCCCCATGGCGGGCGTGCAGGGAAGCGCCCTCGCCGTGGCCGTCTCCAACGCGGGCGGGCTGGGATCGCTGCCCTGCGCCATGCTCGAGCCGGGCGCCATGCGAAGGGAGCTTTTCGCCATCCACTCGCAGTGCGCGAAGCCGTACAACGTGAACTTCTTCTGCCACCCGCAGCCGGCGGCGGACCGCGGGCGCGAGGCCGCGTGGCAGGCGGCGCTCGCGCCGTATTACGCGGAATTCGGCATCGACGCGAACAGCGTCGTTCCCGGCCCCGCGCGGCTGCCCTTCAGCGCGGAGGCGGCCGACGTTCTCCAGGAATTCCGGCCCTCCGTGGTGAGCTTCCACTTCGGCCTGCCTTCGTCAGAGCTGCTGGATCGCGTGAAGGGCTGGGGCGCCAAGGTGCTCTCGTCGGCCACCACCGTCGAGGAGGCGCTCTGGCTGGAGGAGCAGGGTGTGGACGCGATCATTGCCCAGGGCGTCGAGGCGGGCGGCCACCGCGGCATGTTCCTCACGACGGACATCTCCACGCAGGTGGGCACCTTCGCGCTGCTTCCTCAGGTGGTGCGCGCCGTGCAGGTTCCCGTCATCGCCGCCGGCGGCATCGCCGATGCCCGTGGCGTCGCGGCCGCCATGGCGCTGGGCGCGGCGGGCGTGCAGGTGGGCACGGCCTACCTGCTGTGCAACGAGGTCACCACGAGCGGCCTGCACCGCGCGGCGCTGAAGAGCGAGGCGGCGCGCGTCACGGCGCTCACGAACCTGTTCACCGGACGGCCGGCGCGCGGCATCGTGAACCGCGTCATGCGCGAACTGGGGCCGATGAGCCCGCTCGCGCCGGCGTTCCCGCTGGCCGCGGCTGCCATCGCGCCCCTTCGCGCAAGGGCGGAGGGCGCGGGCAGCGGCGACTTCTCGCCGCTGTGGTCGGGGCAGAACGCGAGCGGTTGCCGCGAGATCCCTGCGGCGCAGCTCACGCGCGAACTGGCGCAGGGGCTGGCTTGACCGTGCTCGCCGGCGGGATTGCCGCGGCCCTTCTCGCCCTCGCCGCACCGGGCACGAGCGCGGGGTCCTGGCCCGACCCGCCCCCCAACCTCGTGCAGGCGACGCCACGGATCTTCACCTCCGGCCAGCCATCGGCGACATCCCTGCGGGGCCTGAAGGCGCAAGGGTTCGAGGCCGTCGTCTACCTCGCCCCGCCCACGGTGTCCGACGCGGTGCGCGACGAGGCGAAGATCGTCGGCGGCCAGGGCCTGGTCTTCGTGAACATCCCGATCGTCTTCGAATATCCCACGGAGAAGGACTTCGAGACCTTCGCCGCGGTGATGAAGGCGCTGGGGGAGCGCAAGGTGCTCGTGCACTGCCAGGTGAACCTTCGCGCCTCGTCCATCGTGTTCCTCTACCGGACGATCGCGGGAAGGGAGAATCCCGACGAGGCGTGGAAGGCGGTGGAGAAGATCTGGATGCCGCGCGGGCCCTGGAGGCGACTCATCGAGGAGCAACTGAAGAAGCACGGCGTGGCGTTCGAGATCCTGTGACGGCCGCGATCCTCCGGTTCCGGCCCCTCCTCCCGCAGGACCAGGCGTTCCTGTGGGATGTCCTCCACGTGGCGCTCTGGGACCCGCCGCCGGCGCCCCTTCGCCCGCGGGGCATCCTCGCGCACCCGGACGTGCGCATCTACGCGGAAGGCTGGGGGCGCGCGGGCGACGTCGGCGTCGTGGCCCTGGCCGGCCCCGACGAAGAGCCCGCGGGCGCGGCGTGGATGCGGCTCGTCCCCGACGGCGCGGGGCTTGCCTGGGTGGACGAGCGCACGCCGCAACTGGGGATCGCGCTCCTGCCGCCCTTCCAGCGGAAGGGGCACGGCGAGCCGCTGCTTCGCGCCGCTCTCGACGCCGCCCGGGCGCACGGCCATGCGCAGGTTTCGCTGACCGTGCACCCGGAGAATCCGGCCATCGCGCTCTACGAGAGGTGCGGGTTTCGCAAGTCGGGGCTGCGAAGGACCTATCATCTGATGATCGCCACCCCCTGACCGCGACCGGAAGCCCCATGACCACCGCCCCGAAGCGCCGGCACCTCCACGCCGCGGACCTGCGCGGGCTCGGACGCCTGGCCATCGACGCGACGCTGGGTGTCATGGGCCTGGTCGAGACGATGCACCACAACATCTCCCGCGTGCCGGGCCCGCTCGGCAAGTCCACGCAGAAGCCGACGACGGGGGTCACGGGGTTCGTCTACCGCAGCATTCGCGGCATGACGCAATTCGTGGGCGGCGGCGTCGACATGGCTCTCGCGAAGCTCGGGCCCCTGCTGGGGAAGGTGCGCTCGACGCCCCAGCG
>JAMPXV010000215.1 GCA_023700985.1 Lysobacter sp. | reverse complement strand
TGCTTCCGCTGCCATGACGGCAAGCATTACAACGAAAAGGGCGAGGCGATCCGCCTCCAGTGCACGCTCTGCCACGCGCTACCCGAGGTGACGCGGGAGAAGGGCAAGGGCACGGTCGCGTCGCTCGCGCCCGACAAGGTTGGGGAGAAGCAGCCGGAAAGCCACCAGCGGCCCAACTTCATGCACACGCACAGCGAGGACGTCGGGCCGGAGTGCGAGAAGTGCCACGGCGCTCCGCTCAAGTACGGCAAGCAGGGCGGAAACTTCTGCGCCAACCCGGCATGCCACGGACGCACCTGGCCGGGCATGGACCTCACGGCGGAGCCGCCCACGAAGGCCGAGGCCGCGCCGGCCCGGGTCGAACCCGCGAAGGCGGAACCTGCCAAGGCGGAACCTGCGAAGGCACCGCCGGTCAAGAAAGGGTAGGGATCGGCAACCGATACGGCTCCGCCGGGGATGGGCCCCGGCAGGGCCTTCCACGAAGGAGATGAAATGAAACGCATGATGATCGCCCTGGCCGCCGCCGGGTTCCTCGCCGGCGCGATGCCGGCCACCGCTGATGAGGCGCTGTTCAAGTCCAAGGGCTGCGTCAAGTGCCACGACGCCGAGAAGAAGAAGAAGGGGCCCGCCATCTCCGCGATGACGGCCAAGTTCAAGGGCGACGTCGGCAAGGCGACGGCCGTGGTGAAGGGCAAGGACCACCCCGAAGTCGACGCGACGGACGCCGAGCTGGCCAAGCTCGTGAAGCACGCCATCGGCGCGAAGTAGCCGGGGCGGGACCAAAAAAAACGCCGGCGCGAGCCGGCGTTTTCCATTGCGGGGACGAATCCCTTACATCGCGAGGATCCACTTCGTGATCTTGCCGGCCACGGCGGCATCGCCGCCCTTGACCGTCTTGTGGTCCTCTTCGACGCCGTCGACCTTGATCTTGCCTCCTTTCGACAGGAAGGCGGTGAGCTTGGCCTCGGCATCGGCCTTGCCCTTGTACTTCTTGGCGACTTCCTTGAACGCGGGGCCGTCTTTCTTCTTGTCCGTGGCATGGCACTTGAGGCAGCCGTTGGACTTGGCCGCGGCTTCGTCGGCGGAGGCGAGGCCGGGCGAGGCGAGGGCGGCAGCGAGGGCGAGCGGGAGCAGAAGCTTTTTCATTAGGAGTTCTCCTGGATCTGTGGACGGAAAGCGGCGCTATTCTTTCACAAACGGCCGGCGCGATCACATCATCCCTAACGCCGGGCGGCCCCTAACCGTTGACGGGTTGACCTGAATCAACCGGCGGCCGGCTCCGGGAGGGCATGGCGACACAAAGACAAGGGGCCACGCCGACGCGGCGTAGCCCCTTGATTTGACTGGTGGGAAATACTGGGATCGAACCAGTGACCCCGCCCGTGTGAAGGGCGTGCTCTACCGCTGAGCTAATTTCCCGAAAGGCGTGCATTTTAGTCGAAATTCGCGCCGCAAGCACGGCCCTTGCCCGGCGACGCCTTAAAATGCGCCTTTCCCGCAAAGCCTCTTCCCAATGATCAGAACCCGTTTCGCCCCCAGCCCAACCGGCTACCTTCACATCGGCGGCGCCCGCACCGCGCTCTTCTGCTGGGCCTTCGCCCGGCGCCATGGCGGGAAGTTCATCCTCCGCGTCGAGGACACGGACCGGGAGCGCTCAACGCAGGAGTCGGTGCAGGCCATCCTCGACGGTCTTTCCTGGCTGGGCATCGACTGGGACGAGGGGCCGTACTACCAGATGCAGCGCCTGGACCGTTACCGCGAGGCCGCCGAGCAGCTGCTGCGCGAGGGCAAGGCCTACCGCTGCTACTGCACCCGGGAGGAGCTGGAGGCCATGCGCGAGGCGCAGGTCGCCCGCGGCGAGAAGCCCCGCTACGACCGGCGCTGGCGCGATTCCGCCGAGGCGCCGCCCGCGGGCCGCCCGGCCGTCATCCGCTTCAAGAACCCGCTGGAGGGTGCCGTCGCCTGGGACGACCTGGTGAAGGGGACGGTGAGCGTCGCGAACGACGAGCTGGACGACCTCGTGCTGGTGCGCGCCGACGGGGTTCCTACCTACAACTTCGGGGTCGTCGTCGACGACCTCGACATGGCGATGACCCACGTGATCCGCGGCGACGACCACGTGAACAACACGCCCCGGCAGATCAACCTCTACCGGGCGCTCGGTGGCGATGTCCCCCACTTCGCGCACATGCCCATGATCCTGGGCGCGGACGGCCAGCGCCTCTCCAAGCGCCACGGCGCGGTGAGCGTCCTGCAGTACCGCGAAGAGGGCTTCCTGCCGGAAGCCCTGGTGAACTACCTCGCGCGCCTGGGCTGGTCGCACGGCGACGAGGAGATGTTCTCGCGCGAGCAGCTCGTGGAGTGGTTCGACCTCGAGCACGTGAGCCGCTCGCCGGCGCGCTGGGATCCGGAGAAGCTCCGGTGGCTCAACGGCGAGTACCTGAAGCGCATCCCGGCCGAGGAGCTCCTCGAGGGCATCCGCGAGAGGAACCCCGCCGTCCACGCGGAGATCGTCGCGGCCATGGATCCCGTCGCGATGACCGCGGTGGGGCAGGGGAGTTGGTCGGTGGTGAGGGAGCACGAGTCGTTCCTCCACGAGCTTGCCTCGCCCGTGACTACCGACACTGCGGTCGTGGAGCAGTACCTCGATGCCAAGGGCCGGGCGATCGTGGGCGACCTCGCCGCGGCGCTGGAGCCCGTCGAGTGGAGCACGGCGGGCGTGAAGGCGGCGCTGCAGGCGTTCGTGAAGGGCCGCGGCCTCAAGATGCCCGAGGTGATGATGCCCCTTCGCGTGGCCGTGACGCGCAAGGCGCAAACCAAGGCGATCGACGCCATCGTGGCCGCGCTGCGCAAGGAAGTCGTGCTCGAGCGCCTGCGCCACGCGGCTGCCGGTTGAACGGGCTTTGCAAGACGCCGCGACCATCGGTATAATCGCGGGCTCTGTTGGGGGTATAGCTCAGCTGGGAGAGCGCTTGCATGGCATGCAAGAGGTCAGCGGTTCGATCCCGCTTACCTCCACCAACGAGTCAGACGGAATCCGGTTGCTTTCGGGCCGCCGGTTTCCAGGTCCCCATCGTCTAGAGGCCTAGGACACCGCCCTTTCACGGCGATAACCGGGGTTCGAATCCCCGTGGGGACGCCAGACTTACCTTAAAGCCCTGTTTTTACAGGGCTTTTTCTTTTCCGCGGAGCAAGTTGCCGACGTTAAACCGGTTAGTGCACCCTAACCGGCCTGAAAGCACCTGCTCTTCTGCCGTGGATTGGGCCGAAAGGGTCACTCGCGCTCCACCTCCAGATAGGTGCGACTCGCATTGCCGGGCATCAACTCGGTGGCGTTCAACAGGTTCGTGTACGGGCGGCCGTCGAAGGTCCTCACGGCCTCGCTGATGTCGATGTCCTTGTCCACGGCGCGCTTCATGTGGGCACGCAGGGCGATCAGGTAGTCACGCGTCTGGGCGCGGGCGGTGGCCAGGTCGGTGACCTTCCCGTGGCCGGGCACGATCTGTTTCGGAGCGAGTTCCTCGACCACCGCGAATGTGGCGAGCCAATGGCGCGTGATGCTCACCGGAATCACACCGAGCAGTCGGTCGACGTATACGATGTCGCCCGTGAACAGGATTTTCTTTTGCGGCAACCATACCAGCATGTCGCCAGGCGTATGGCCGCCACCGCGGTGACGAAATTCGAACACGGTGCCGCCTAGTTCAAGGCGCGCGTCAGTGCCTGCGATCAGCCGCGTGGGCAAGGTCGGCACCGTGCCCTCGACCCCCGCCTGCAGAACAGCGCGCAAGGCCGCCAGCTGGTCGCCACCCCGTGAGCGCATGTCGGCAACGGCCTGCTTATGCGCGATGATCTCCGCACCGTGCGCCTGGAAGTAGCCGTTGGCCAGCCAGCGGTGATCCTGTCCCCCTGTGTTGACGACCCAGCGCACGGGCTGCGCGGTGATGCGCTTGACCGCCTCGTCGATGCGGCGCGCGCTGCGGAAGGTAGCGCCGCTGTCGATGAGTACGGCCCCGGCCGGCGTGACCACCAGACCGAGGTTGGCATTGAGGCCCTCGTTCTCCACGGTTCGCCCACCGGTGTCACCGATGAACGCATAAACGTTCTCGGCCACCGGTTGGAAGCGGACCTCCAAGGCGAGGCTCGCCGTTGCCGACAGGGCCAACACGAGAGCGAAGAGCTGGTTTCTCAGGATCATTGCGACATCCACGTTGGTTGAGTGAAATCTGCCAGTTCGCCGTGCATGATGGCGATCAGCCCTGCTGGTCCGTCGATGCTGATGAAGCCGAGCTTGAGCCAGAAGCGGAAGGCCTTGCCGAATCGCACGGCCGCGGGCCTTTCCGAGGCTGCCGGTTCACCCATGGCCGAGGGCCCCGTCGGGCCGCAATCGGTGCTCATGGCTTCATGAAGAGCAGGGCGTTGTGGGTTTCGGCGCGTGCGGAGCGAAGCCACGCATACAACGCGTCGTAGACGACCATGCCTGCGTCCAGCATCGCGTGATCGTCGCGGAAGTACGCCGAGAGACCGAGCGAAACGGCCAGCAGCCCGGGTGATTGCGGCGTCAGCTCGGGCTTGCCCGTATCCGCGCCGCGCACGATGCGTGCAAGGTCGTGCAGCGCGGGGTCATCAAGTCCGCAGTCGGCGATGAGGGCATCGAAGCTGCACAGTTCCCCTTCGGCCCCACGGTGGGAGATTCGCACGCCGGGCACGTCGTAGGGTATTGCGTTCTCCCGCTCCGCCGCGCTGACCACTTCGCCGGCCGGGACGTAGAGAAACTGCGCCGTGGGATCGATGAAGCGCCGGATGAGCCACGGGCAGGCGATCCGGTCGATCTTGGGCCGCTCTCGCGTTACCCAGCGAGTGGGGTGACCGGGTGTGGCGGGAAGTTCCAGGTCCGGCACCTTGCCCATCGTCGGGAGGCCTGTGTTGATCCAGCCCATGATCCCGTGTTCGAGATAGGCGGCATCCAGCCCTGCCGCCCGAAGCGATCGGGCCGCGCCTTGGCTCACTTCGTGGCCATGGACACAGCAGGCGACGATGTCGCGATCGCGCGGCAAGGCTGCGGTGGCCGCGTCCAGATCACCCGGTGCGACGCGAAGCGCCCCCGGCAACAGCCGCGGGTCCGCGTCGTAGGCTTCGGCCTTGCGTACGTCCAGAACGAACGGGGCGTCCGCTCTGCCGAGCAGCGATGCCAATTGCAAAGCGGAAACGAAGGGGGGGTGTTGCGGGTCGACGGTGTCCATGGTGGTGGCCCAAGCAAGTAAGACGCAGGACTTGGGCGATTTGGACACCGCCTGTAGCCGGGAGCCTGCGCGAGTCCCGGAAGGCGAAACCTACGCCGAAGCGGGACGGGTTTCAAGTGCCTGCATCTCGCTTGCATCTCGCTTGGCATCCTGGATCACCAGTTTC
>JAMPXV010000214.1 GCA_023700985.1 Lysobacter sp. | reverse complement strand
TAGTCGAAGCCTCGCGCGAGCGCGAGGCCCACGAGGATCAGCACGAAGTTGGGCAGGATGAGGAGCGCGGTCTGCACGGCCCTAGAGCCCCTCGCCCTTGCCGAAGGTGTTGTGATAGACGTGCGAGGCTGTGTTGACGAGCGAGACGCGAAGCTCCACGGGGCGGTCGCGGAAGGTGAGCGCCACCCGGCGCATCTCGAGTAGCGGGCTTCCCGACGCCACCCCGAGGAGGCCGGCCGCGGCGCCGCCGGCGAGCACGGCCCGAAGCCGCTCGTCGGTGCGCAGCACGTTGATGCCGAAGCGGCTCTGGAAGAGGTGGTAGATGGTGTTGTCCCGGGAGGCGAAGATGCGCTCCGTGAGCCCGGGAAAGAGGGCTGCCGGCAGCGTGATGTCGTCGACGATGACGGGGCCGCCGCCGAGCGACAGGAGGTTGCGGATGCGCACCACGCGCTCGTCGCGGGCGATCGCGAGGGCGCAGGCCTCGGCGGCACCCGCCCGGCCGCGCTCGAAGGACACGGTGCGAACCTCGGGGTAGGCCTTCGACCCGTCGGCACCCACGATGTGGAAGAAGTGGAACATGAGGCGGCGCCCGTCGTGGGCGGTGACGAACGTGCCCTTGCCCTGGCGGCGCACCAGCGCGCCCTGGGCCACGAGGTTGTCCACGGCCTTGCGGATGGTGCCGATGGCCACGCCGAAGTGGGCGGCGAGCTCGCTCTCCGACGGGATGGCCTCGCCGGCCTTCCAGCGCCCCTCGGCGATGCCCTCGGTCAGGTGCGCGCGCACCTCCTCGTAGAGGGGGCGGTCCGTCGTGAGGGCGGGCAGGACGCGGGAGGGGGAGGGCATGCGGGCAGCATAACATGCAACTCATCTAGTTGACCTGCCGGAAGGGGCGGGGCCAGAATCGTCGCTCCCGCAAGCGAGGAGGCAGCGATGATTCATTTCGTGGTGCACGACGAGAACGATTCCGTCGGCGTGGTGGTCGTGGAGGGCGTGAAGGCCGGCGCCACCCTCACCGGCTGGATCATGGACCAGGACAAGGAGATCACCTTCAAGGCCGCCAACGACATCCCCATCGGCCACAAGCTCGCCATCAAGCCGCTGGCCAAGGGCGACACGGTGATCAAGTACGGCACGGACATCGGACGCGTCGTCGCCGGCATCGGGCTGGGCGAGCACGCCCACGTCCACAACATCAAGACCAAGCGCTGGTGAGTGATGCGGGGGCAAACCTTTGGAACACGGATGAACACGGATAAAGGCGGATGAACACGGATGTTTCCTGATCGGGAAGCGCCCTGCCGAATGAAACGTCGCCGCTCCCGTTTTTGCAGTGCGTTCATCACCTCAAGAAATATCCGTGTTCATCCGCCTTTATCCGTGTTCATCCGTGTTCCAAAGGTTCTCCGCAACTACTGGCACTAAAGGAAAATCCAAATGGACCTGAGCAAAGCGACATTCCTGGGGTACAAGCGCGTGAACGGCCGGATCGGCGTGAGGAACCACGTCATCATCCTTCCCGTCGACGACCTTTCCAACGCGGCGGCCGAGGCGGTCGCGAACAACATCAAGGGCACGATGGCGCTGCCGCACCCCTACGGGCGGCTGCAGTTCGGCGCGGACCTCGACCTGCACTTCCGCACGCTCATCGGCACGGGCGCCAACCCGAACGTGGCCGCGGTCGTGGTGATCTGCATCGAGGAGGGCTGGGCGAAGAAGGTGGCCGACGGCATCGCCGCCACCGGCAAGCCGGTGGCGTACTTCGGCATCGAGCAGCACGGCGACCACGACACCATCATGCGCGCCTCGAAGAAGGCCAAGGAGTTCTTGCAGTGGGCGAGCGAGCTGCGCCGCGAGGAGCGCCCGCTCGGGGACCTGTGGGTCTCCACCAAGTGCGGCGAGTCCGACACCACCTCGGGCTGCGGCGCCAACCCCACCGTCGGCAACGCCTTCGACAAGCTCTACCCGCACGGCGCGACGCTCTGCTTCGGCGAGACCACCGAGCTCACCGGCGGCGAGCACCTCGTGGCGGCGCGCTGCCGCACCGACGAGGTGAGGAAGAAGTTCCAGTTCATGTTCGACCGCTACCAGGCCGTGGTCGAGCGCCACAAGACGAGCGACCTCTCCGACTCGCAGCCCACCAAGGGCAACATCGAGGGCGGCCTCACCACGATCGAGGAGAAGGCGCTGGGCAACATCCAGAAGATCGGCCGCAAGTGCCTCATCGACGGCGTCCTCGACAAGGCCGAGGCGCCCACCGGGCCGGGGCTGTGGTTCATGGACTCGTCGTCGGCGGCGGCCGAGATGGTGACGCTCGTCGCGGCCGCAGGGTACGTGGTGCACTTCTTCCCCACGGGCCAGGGCAACGTGATCGGCAACCCGATCCTGCCGGTCATCAAGCTGTGCGCCAACCCGCGCACCGTGCGCACGATGAGCGAGCACATCGACGTGGACGTCTCGGGGCTGCTGCGCAAGGAGATGTCGCCCGACCAGGCGGGGGACGCGCTCCTCGACTGCATGTTCCGCACGGCCAACGGCCGCCTCACCGCGGCCGAGGCCCTCGGCCACCGCGAGTTCGTCCTCACGCGGCTCTACGAGAGCGCCTAGCGCCCCGTTGCTCCGGGAAAAGGGGTCAGGGTCATTTCCGGGGAAATGACCCTGACCCCTTTTCCGGTTTTCGCGGAAAATGGCGGCAGCGCCCGGCTACAGGGCGATTCCCGGAGGAGCCATGAACCAGCCCGCAGCACCCGAAGATGACCTCCTGCCCGACGACGGGCTGAAGGACCTGTCGGAGGAGCAGCGCCACAAGGTCGAGGAGTTCATCGAGGAGGAGGAGGGCAGCTTCAACCGGTACAAGGGCTGGATGGCCGCGTTCCTCACGGCGGTCGCCGTCGGCACGTCGGCCTTCCACCTCTACGCCGCCTACGGGATCGTGCGCACCGACCTGCTGCGCGGCGTCCACGTGGGCCTCGTGCTCTTCCTGTCGTTCCTCATGTTCCCGGTGGCGAGGCGCTTCCGCCACCGGCTGATGTGGTTCGACGTGATCTTCGCCCTGCTCTCGGTGGCGGTCATCGTGTGGATGATCGCGGGCGGCGACGACTTCACCGACCGCAACACGAGCCCGGGCACCTGGGACATCGTGTTCGGCGTGGCGCTCATCCTGCTGGTGATCGAGGCCACGCGCCGCACCTCGGGCTGGATCATGCCCATCGTGATCTCGTTCTTCATCGCCTACGCGTTCGCCGGGCCGTGGCTTCCCTCGCCCTGGACGCACCGCGGCTACGACCTCGGCCGGATGGTGGGCCACATGTACATGACGCTCGAGGGGATCTTCGGCACGGCGGTGGACGTCTCCGCCACCCTCATCATCCTGTTCACCATCTACGGCGCGTTCCTGCAGTACTCGGGCGCCGGCAAGTTCTTCCTCGACTTCTCCTTCTCGCTCATGGGCGGCAAGTCCTCGAGCGCGGGGCGGGCCGTGGTGATGTCCTCGTTCCTGCTGGGCGGGCCGTCGGGCTCCGGCGTGGCCACGACGGTGACGATCGGGTCCGTGGCCTACCCCATGCTCGCGAAGAGCGGGTACGAGCCCGCGGCCGCGGGCGGGCTCCTGGCCGCCGGCGGCCTGGGTGCCATCCTGTCGCCGCCGGTGCTGGGGGCGGCGGCCTTCCTCATCGCCGAGTTCCTGAAGATCTCCTACCTCGAAGTGATCAAGATGGCGGTGATCCCGACCGTCCTCTACTACTTCTGCCTCTTCTTCATGGTGGAGCTCGACGCGCGCAAGTACGGCATGAGCCAGGGGGTGTTCGAGGCGGTGGAGAGCGCGTGGAGCCTCTCGAAGCGCTACTGGTACCACTTCCTGTCGCTCGCCTCGATCATCGTCTTCATGCTCATGGGCTTCTCGCCCACGCTCTCGGTGTTCTGGGCCACCGTGACCGCCTTCGTGGTGAGCTTCATGCGCCGCGAGTCGGCGTTGAGGCCGAGGCGCTTCGTGAAGGCGATGGAGGCGGGCACCACGGGGGTCCTCAACGTCGCGGCGACCTGCGCCTCGGCGGGCATCATCGTGGGCGTGGTCACGCTCACCGGCCTGGGCCTCAAGTTCTCGTCCATCGTGATCGACTACGCGGGCGGCAGCCTCGCGCTCACCGCCGTCTACACGGCGCTCATCGTCTGGATCGTGGGCCTCGCGGTGCCGGTGACGGCGTCCTACATCATCTGCGCCGTGATCGCCGCGCCCGCGCTCATCACGCTGGGCGTGCCGGACTACGCGGCGCACATGTTCATCTTCTACTACGCGCTGCTCTCGGAGGTCTCGCCGCCCACGGCGCTGTCGTGCTTCGCGGCCGCCGCGATCACGGGGGCCGATCCCTACAAGACCACGCTGCAGGCGTGGAAGTACACGATGCCGGCCTTCGTGGTGCCGTTCTTCTTCGTCCTCGACCCCCTCGGCACGGGACTGCTGCTGCAGCTGCCCAAGGGCGCGACCTGGGCCGAGGTCTCGTGGGTCGTGTTCCTCGTCTTCGTGGCCATCGCCGCGCTCGCGGCGGGCCTCCAGGGCTGGCTCCTCAAGAAGACCAACCTGCTCGAGCGCGCGATGCTGGTCGTCGCCGGCGTGCTCGTGATCATCCCCGTGGGCGCCGGGAAGTTCGATGCGCTCGGCGTCGGCATGTTCGCCACCGTCTTCGTCATCCAGATGCTGCGCCACAGGCGCGCCCCCGTCCCCACATGACCGAAAAATTCGCCCCCGCCCGGCTGATGGACCTCATGCGTGCCGCCCTCGAGAGATCGGGGGCCACGCCTCCCATGGCGGCCGCGACGGCCGCGGCACTCGTCGCCGCCGAGCTCGACGGCATCCCGTCCCACGGCGCCTCGCGCATCCCGCAATACTGCGGGCACGTGAAGAACGGCAGGGCCACGGGCTCGGCCGTGCCCCGGGTGGCGCGCGAGCGTGGCGGCGCGTGCCTGGTGGACGCCGGCGGCGGGCTCGCGTTCGAGGCCTGCGCCCTCGCGGTGCGCGAGGTGATCGACCGCGCGCGCCGGCACGGCGTGGCCTTCGCCTCGGTGACCAACAGCAACCACTTCGGCGTGGGCGCCTTCCACGCCGAGCCGATCGCCCAGGCGGGGCTCGTCGGGCTCGCCTTCGGCAACTCGCCCGCGGCCATGCCGATGTGGGGCGGCAAGCGCGCCCTCTTCGGCACCAACCCGATCGCGGCCGCGTTCCCGCGGCGGAACGCGCCCCCCCTGGTGATCGACCTGAGCCTCTCCGAGGTCGCCCGCGGCAAGCTCATGGTGGCGGCGCGCGAGGGCAAGCCCATCCCGGCCGGCTGGGCGCTGGACAAGGACGGCAACCCCACCACCGACCCGAAGGCCGGCCTCGAGGGGATGATGCTGCCCGCGGGCGGGGCCAAGGGCGCCATGCTCGCGCTTGCCGTGGAGCTCCT
>JAMPXV010000213.1 GCA_023700985.1 Lysobacter sp. | reverse complement strand
TCGTGTCCTCCGGGATGCGGATGTCCTCGCGCGTGAGGATGAAGGAACCCAGCTCGCGGTCCAGCGTGAAGGAATGCACGCCCTGGCCCATCGTGAGCACGAGCACCGTGGAGGGGCCGAAGACCGCGAAGCCGGCGCAGACCTGCTGCGTGCCGGGCTGCAGGAAGGCCTCCACGCTCGTGGGGTCGACGCCTTCCGGGCAGCGCAGCACCGAGAAGATGGTGCCCACGGAGACGTTCACGTCGATGTTGGAGGAGCCGTCGAGCGGGTCGAAGAGCAGCAGGTACTCGCCCTTGGGAAAGCGGTGCGGGATGGCGTGCGGGCCTTCCATCTCCTCGGAGGCCATGGCGCCCAGGTGCCCGCCCCACTCGTTGGCCTCGAGCAGGATCTCGTTGGCGATGACGTCGAGCTTCTTCTGCGCCTCGCCCTGCACGTTGCCGGTGCCCGCCTCGCCCAGCACGCCCGCGAGCGCGCCCTTGCCGACGTTGATCGAGATCGCCTTGATGGCGCGCGCCACCACCTCCACCAGCAGGCGCAGGTCGGAGGGGATGGCGTGCTTCTGCCACTGTTCGTCGATGAGGAACCGGGAAAGGGATATGCCGCGCATGTGTCTGGGATCGGTCGAGGAGGAATCGGTTTCGTTGCAGCCCCGATTATCCCATCAACCCCTCCCGGGACGGTTCTACAGAACCGGTCTACGGGACGGTTCCGCAGGCCGGTTCTGTAGACCGGTTCCGTAGAACCGTCCCGTCAGGCTAGCGGGAGCGGGCGAGGAGGGCGGCGCAGGCGAGGACAAGGGCGCCGCCGGCGAGCTGCAGCGCGGTGAGAGACTCGCCCAGGACGAGCCAGGCGAGCGCCACGGTGACGACGGGCTCGAGCGTGGAGACGATGGAGGCCACCGCGGGCCCGACCCGCTTGAGGCCCGCGAAGAAGGCGAGGATCGAGACCACCGTCGAGACGACCGCGATGGCTGCGATGGCCGCCCACCCCCACGCGGCGCCGGGGAAGCGCGGCTGCGTCACGAGGGCGGAGAGCGCCAGCACCACCGCCGCGGACAGGCAGACCACCGTGGTGCTCCCGAGCGCGTCCGTGTCCTTGAGCTCGCGGGCGCCGATCACGATGTAGACCGAGTAGAACGCCGCGGCCGCGAGCCCCAGCGCGATGCCGGTGGCCGTCCCCTGCCCGCCGCCCAGCGTGAGCGCGAGCCCCGCGAAGCTCGCCGCGAGGAGCGCCAGCTTCGTCGCCGTGATCCGCTCGCCCAGGAAGGCGGCCGACAGCAGCACGACGAGCGTCGGATAGGCGTAGAGCAGGAGCGCCACGAGCCCGGCCGACGCGTGGTTGAGCGCCGCGAAGAAGCACACCGCCTGCCCGACGTACCCGACCGCGCCCATGCCGATGCACACCGCGAGCGCCCGGCCGCGCGGCCAGGAGCGCCCCGTCGCGAACATGAGCAGCGCAAGCAGCACCCCCGCGATCGCGAACCGCGCCGCCAGCACGCCCGTCACGTTGGCCCCGCCCGCGTAGGCGAAGCGCGCGAAGATCGCCATCGCGCCGAAGGCGAAGGCGGAGACGACGATGAAGACGATGCCGGTGGCGAAGGGCCGCGGAAAAGGGGTCATGAGAAAAAGGGGTCAGATCCCTTTTTCTCATGACGCCTTTTCGAGCCGCTCGATGCGCTTGTCGAGCCGCTCGACGGCGTCGCGCAGCTCGGTGACGCCGGCGACGAAGCCCTCCACCTTCACGCGCGAGGCGATGAGGGGGTCTTCCTCGGTGAAATACTCGGCAGCACCCGCGGCGAGCCGCCCGGAGGCGTCCCTGCCCCAGGCCGCGGCGCCGCGCGCGGCGCCCACCAGCCGGTTGGCGGCGGCATCGCCCACGACCTTCGAGAGGTCCTCCTCCGCGTCCCACCGCAGGTGCTTGGCGAGGAACGCGACTTCTCCCGCGAACTCCACGTCGCCGGTCGTCTCGACGTCGCGGTACGCGGCCTCGTCGTGCGCGGCCAGGCGCGGCAGCAGGAAGGGCGAGATGCGCACCTCGAGGTCCGCGGCGGCCTGGTCCATGGCCGGCAGCACCTCGCCCGTCGTCTGCACGGTGAGCGAGACGGGCAGCGGCCCGACGCGGAAGACGGCGGTCTTGCCGGCGAAGCGGGCCAGGCGCTGGCGGGCGAGCGGGGTGGCGCCCGTGAGCCGGTTGATGGCGCCCGCCGCGAGCGACGCCGGGGCCTGCGCGATCACGGCTTGAAGCCCCGGTGCAGAGCCACCACGCCCATCGTGAGGTTGTGGTACGAGACCCTCACGAGGCCGGCGGCTTCCATCATGCCCTTGAGCGTCTCCTGGTCCGGGTGCATGCGGATCGACTCGGCGAGGTACTGGTAGGCGTCCTCGTCCTTCGCCACGTGCCGGCCCAGCCACGGCAGCACGTTGAACGAGTAGACGTCGTAGGGCTTCGCGAGCGGCTTCCACACCTTGGAGAACTCGAGCACCAGCACGCGCCCGCCGGGCCGCGCCACGCGCGCGAACTCGGCCAGGCCGCGCTCCTTGTCCGTGAAGTTGCGAAGGCCGAAGGCGATGGTGACGCAATCGAACGTGTCGTCGGGAAAAGGCAGCCTCTCGCCGTTGCAGATCGCGGGCGGGGCGATCTGGCCGTGGTCCATCACCTTGTCGCGGCCGACGGCGAGCATGTCGCCGTTGATGTCGGTCATCACCACGCGCCCCGTGGGGCCCGCCCTCTTCGCGAAGGCGAGCGCGAGATCGCCGCTGCCGGATGCCACGTCCAGCACGCTCTGCCCGGGCTTCACGTCCGCCATCCCGATGGCGAAGTGCTTCCACAGCCGGTGCATGCCGAGCGACATGAGGTCGTTCATGCGGTCGTAGTTCGACGCGACCGAGCTGAAGACGCGCCCGACGTGGGCGCTCTTCTCCTCCTCGGGCACCTCCCGGTAGCCGAAGTGGGTCGTCTTGTCGCTCATTTCGGGTCGCGCGAGGCGCCGGCCTCCTCCATCCGCGCGAGGTAGCTCTTCCAGCTCGACTCCTGCTTCTCGCCCAGCTCGTGGAGGTAGTCCCAGGAATAGAGGCCCGTGTCGTGGCCGTCGGAGAAGGCGAGCTTCACGGCGTAGGAGCCGACGGGCTCGATCTCCTTGATCTCGACGTTCCTCTTGCCCACCTGCAGGACTTCCTGCCCCGGGCCGTGGCCGCGGACTTCCGCCGAGGGCGAAAACACGCGCAGGTACTCGCAGGGCAGCGTGTAGCGCTTGCCGTCGTCGAAGGCGATCTCGAGCAGGCGCGACTTCTGGTGCAGCTTGATCTCGGTGGGGCGGGGGGAGTTGCGGTCCATGGCGTGTTTCGGTCGGCTAAAGCGGCATTTTCCCACGGAAGCGGGGCGCCGGGCGGGGGGCACGATGCCGCCCGGGAGCGCTCCCGGCCGTCCATTGGACCAAATCCCCTGAACCCGTGCCGGTTGCGGCGGGTCAAGAACCTCGCCCGCGCAAAGGGCCATGTTGAGGAAGGAGAAGACGAATGCGCATCCTGATGACGGGGGCCACGGGGCTCATCGGCCGCGAACTGGGCAAGGCGCTGGCCGCCCGCGGCGACACCCTGGCCTGCCTGGTCCGCGGCGGCCGCGCCCACCTGCCGTTTCCGGCCGACCGCTTCGACTGGCGCCACGACCGGCCCGTCCCGAAGGAGGCGCTGGCCGGCGTGGATGCGATCGTGAACCTGGCCGGGGAACCGGTCGCCGATGGCCGCTGGACGCCGCGCAAGAAGGCCCTGATCCGCGACTCGCGCGTCCTGGGCACGCGCGCCCTCGTCCGTGCCGCCCTCGAGTCGGGCGAGTCCCTGAAGGCCTTCGTGCAGGGATCGGCCATCGGTTACTGGGGCGACCGCGGCGACGAGGTGCTCACCGGACGAAGCGCGAAAGGTGCCGGGTTCCTCGCTGACGTGGTCGATGACCTGGAGGCCGGGCTTCGCCCGCTCACCGAACGCCGGCCGGATGTCCGCACCCCGGCCGTGAGAACGGGCGTGGTGCTGGCGCGCCAGGGCGGGGCGCTTGCGAAGATGCTGCCGCTCTTCCGCGCGCGCGTGGCCGGGCGCCTCGGCGATGGCCGGCAGTGGATGAGCTGGATCCACATCGACGACATCGTCCGGCTGTTCCTGCACGCCCTCGACTCGCGGGCCAATGGAGTCCTGGAGGGCGTCGCACCCCGTCCGGCGACCAACCGCGAATTCACCGCTGCGCTGTGCCGGTCGCTCGGGGTCTTCGAGAACGCGCCGGCTCCGTCGGTTGCGATCCGCGCCCTCTACGGGGAGATGGGCACCATCGTGCTCGACAGCACGCGGGTCGAGCCGGCACTGGCGCTGGCCTCGGGCTTCGACTTCCGCTTCCCGTCCATCGACGCGGCGCTCGACGATCTCCTGGCGCCGCTGCGCGGATCGATGCGCGAGAAGGTCTCGGAGCAATGGGTGCCGCGGCAGCCCGCCGGGATCTGGCCCTACTTCTGCGACGAGAAGAATCTCGAGGAGCTCACGCCCCCCTTCATGCGCTTCCGGGTGCTGGGAAAGTCGACGCACGAGATCGGCAACGGCACCCTCATCGACTACCGGCTGGCGCTCGGCGGCATCCCGTTCGCCTGGCAGAGCCGGATCGAGGACTGGGCCCCGCCCCACCGCTTCGCCGACACGCAGGTGAAGGGGCCGTACGCCCACTGGCACCACCTGCACGAGTTCGTCCCGATGGCCGGCGGCACGCTCATGCGCGACGTCGTGCGCTACCGGCTTCCCGCCGGGTGGCTAGGGTCCACCGTGGCCGGCTGCAGGGTCGAGTCGACGGTCGCGGAGATCTTCCGCTACCGCGCGGACCGCATTGCGGAGAGGTTCGGCAAGGCAGGCTGAAGCGACCCGCGCGGCTGCCCGCTATGTGTCCTGCCGTACAGAGCCGCGCACCGAAAGGCGGGATATTGCCTCGTTGTTCCGGGACGGGCGCCGCGCATTCCCGGCCACGAGAGCCGCAGCCGCGCGGCCCCGCTCGCCCCACCGAAAGCCGTCCATGCCGAGCAAGGCAATCGCCACCGCCGTCCCCGTCGCACCCGCCGGGGCGGACGGCATCACCGAAGTCCGCCGCCAGGAGGCGCTCCTCAAGACGGGCGCCCTGCAGGGCGCCATCCTCACGAGCGCCAACTTCTCGATCATCGCCACGGACGAGAAGGGCATCATCCAGGTCTTCAACGTCGGCGCCGAGCGCATGCTGGGCTACCACGCGGCCGAGGTGGTGAACCGGATAAACCCGAGCGACATCCACGATCCGCAGGAAGTGATGGCGCGTGCCAAGGCGCTGAGCGCGGAGCTCGCCACGCCCATCACGCCGGGCTTCGAGGCCCTGGCCTTCAAGGCCTCGCGCGGCATCGAGGACATCTACGAGCTCACCTACATCTGCAAGGACGGCAGCCGCTTCCCGGCCATC
>JAMPXV010000018.1 GCA_023700985.1 Lysobacter sp. | reverse complement strand
TCCAAGAACCGCGACGCGAAACCCTTCGCCGTCATGGCGGCCAACGTCGCCTCGCTCGAGCCCCTCGCGCTGGTCGACGACAATGCCCGGCGACTGCTGGAAAGCCGCGAGCGCCCCATCGTGCTGTGCCCCAAGCGCCCGGGCTGCGACGAGGCGCTGCCCGGCGTGGCCAACGGCGTGTCGGCACTGGGCGCGATGCTCCCGTACACGCCCATCCAGTGGCTGCTCTTCTTCGAGGCGAGCGGCGCCGGGGGCGGCACGGCATGGATGGAACGGCCGCAGGAGCTTCTCCTCGTCATGACGAGCGCCAACCCCGGCGGCGAGCCCCTGGTGACCGGCAACGACGAGGCGGTGCGGCGGCTGGCCGGCATCGCCGACGCCTTCCTCGCGCACGACCGCGACATCGCCGCGCGCTGCGACGACAGCCTGGTGCGCGCCACGGACGACGGGCCGGCGTTCGTGCGCCGCGCACGCGGCTACACGCCGCGCGCCATCGGCCTGCCGAGGCCGGGGCCCCCGGTGCTCGCCACGGGCGCCTGGCTCAAGAACACCGTGTGCGTGACGCGCGGCGCGGAGGCGTTCCTCTCGCCGCACATCGGCGACCTCGACAACGGCGCCACCTGCGAGGCGCTCGACGAGGCGGTGGCGCACCTGCTCTCGATCCTGGAGGTCGAGCCCGCGGCCTGCGCCCACGACCTGCATCCCGACTTCTACTCCAGCCGCTTCGCCGCGCGCCTGGCCGCCGAGCGCGGCGTGCCGGCGTACGCGATCCAGCACCATCACGCGCACATCGCGGCGGTGTGCGCGGAGCACGGGCACGCCGGCCCGGTCCTGGGCCTCGCGCTCGACGGCGTGGGCCTCGGCACCGACGGCACGGCGTGGGGCGGCGAGCTCCTGCGGATCGACGGCGCGCGCTTCTCGCGGCTGGGCCACCTGGGCGAGCTGCGCCTGCCCGGCGGCGACCGCGCCGCGCGCGAGCCCTGGCGAATGGCCGCCTCCGTCCTGCACGCCCTGGGGCGCGCCGGCGAGATCCCGACGCGCTTCGCGGTTCCGGGTGCCACGATCGTGATGGAGATGCTGGCGCGCGGCACCAACACCCCCGTGACCACCTCCGCCGGGCGCTGGTTCGATGCCGCCGCCGCACTCCTCGGCGTGCGCGCCGTGACGGCGTTCGAAGGCCAGGCGGCGATGCAGCTCGAGGCGCTCGCCACGGCCCATGGGCCGGTGGCCGCCGACCGTTCGCTCTGGCGGATCGACGGGGCCGGCACGCTCGACCTCCTGCCCCTGGCCGAGAGGCTCGCCGGCGAGAGGCAGGCCGCCTTCGGCGCCGCGCTCTTCCACGCGACGCTGGTGCAGGGGCTGGCCGCGTGGGCGCAGGATGCCGCCGCGCACGAAGGGCTTCCCACGGTGGCGCTGGGGGGCGGCTGTTTCGTGAACGCCATTCTTTCCGAGGGGTTGCGGCGCGAGCTTCGCGCCGGCGGCCTCGAGGTGCTGGAGGCCCGCCAGGCCCCGGCCAACGACGGTGGCATCGCGCTGGGACAGGCGTGGGCCGCGCTGCAGGAGATCGACTAGCATGTGCCTCGCCATACCCGCCCAGGTGGTGGAACTCAGGGACGACGACCAGGCGCTCATCGACCTGGCCGGCGTACGCAAGGAGATCTCGCTGGCCCTCGTCGACGACGTCTGGCCCGGCGACTACGTGATCGTGCACGTGGGCTACGCGCTGCAGAAGCTCGACCCGGAGGAGGCCCGCAAGACCCTGGAGCTCTTCGCGGGACTCGCGGCGTCGCAGGAGGCCGCGTGAAGTACGTGGACGAGTTCCGCGACGGGGAGCTCGCGCGCACCATCGCCGCGCGCATCGCGCAGGCGGCGGACCCCGGCCGCACCTACCACTTCATGGAGTTCTGCGGCGGCCACACCCACGCCATCTCGCGCTACGGCGTGAAGGACCTGCTGCCGCCCAACGTGGTGATGGTCCACGGCCCCGGCTGCCCGGTGTGCGTGCTGCCCATCGGGCGAATCGACATGGCGATCGAGCTGGCGCTGGGAGGCCACAGCCTCCCCTCTCCCTTGGGAGAGGGGTCGGGGGTGAGGGTGAACAACATCACCCTCTGCACCTACGCCGACACCGTGCGCGTGCCCGCCTCCAACGGCCTGTCGCTCCTGAAGGCGAAGGCCCAGGGAGCCGACATCCGGATGGTGTACTCGGCCGCCGACGCGCTGCGCATCGCCCAGGAGGAGCCGGAGCGCGAGGTGGTCTTCTTCGCCATCGGCTTCGAGACCACGACGCCGCCCACGGCGCTCGTGGTGAGGGAGGCGGCCCGGATGGGGCTCGCGAACTTCAGCGTCTTCGTGAACCACGTGCTCACGCCCTCGGCCATCGCGCACATCCTCGAGTCGCCGGAGGTGCGCGAGCTGGGCACCGTGGTGATCGACGGCTTCGTGGGTCCCGCGCACGTCTCGACCATCATCGGCAGCCAGCCCTACGAGTACTTCGCCGGGGAATACCGCAAGCCCGTGGTCATCGCCGGCTTCGAGCCGCTGGACGTGATGCAGGCCATCGAGATGCTGGTGAGGCAGGTCAACGACGGCCGTGCCTGCGTGGAGAACGAGTTCTCGCGCGCCGTGACGCGCGAGGGAAACGCCAAGGCGAAGTCCCTGGTGGCCGACGTCTTCGAGCTGCGCCGCGCCTTCGAGTGGCGCGGCCTGGGGCTGGTCCCGTACAGCGCGCTGCGGCTCAAGGACGCGTGGGCGGCCTGGGACGCCGAGCGCAAGTTCGGCCTGCGCGACCGCCGCGTGCCCGACAACAAGGCCTGCGAGTGCGGCGCCATCCTGCGCGGCGTGAAGAAGCCCGTCGACTGCAAGGTCTTCGGCACCGCCTGCACGCCCGAGACGCCCATGGGCTCCTGCATGGTGTCCTCCGAGGGCGCCTGCGCCGCGCACTACACCTACGGCCGCTACCGGAGCGCCGCATGACGTGGTCGAGGAAAGTGCCGTGACGAAGATGACGGCTCCCCGCAAGGACTACGTCCGGCCCATCGACTTCAAGCGCGGCGTCGTGGACATGAGCCACGGCAGCGGCGGCCGCGCCATGGCGCAGCTCATCGACGAGCTCTTCCTGGCCGCCTTCGACAACCGGTGGCTGCGCGAGATGAACGACCAGGCGCGCCTGCCGATGCCGCAGGGGCGCCTCGTCGTGGCCACCGACAGCCACGTCGTCACGCCGCTCTTCTTTCCCGGCGGGGACATCGGGTGCCTGTCGGTGCACGGCACGGTGAACGACGTGGCGATGGCGGGCGCGAAGCCCCTCTACCTCACCGCCGGCTTCATCCTGGAGGAAGGCTTCCCGCTCGCGGACCTCAAGCGCATCGTGGAGTCGATGGCGAAGGCCGCGGTGGAGGCGGGCGTGCCCATCGTCACCGGCGACACCAAGGTGGTGGAGAAGGGCAAGGGCGACGGCGTCTTCATCAACACGACGGGCGTGGGCGTCGTGGCCGAGGGCATCGAGGTGTCGGGCGACCGCGCAAGGCCAGGCGACGCGATCCTCGTCTCCGGCACGCTGGGCGACCACGGCGTGGCGATCATGTCGCTGCGCGAGAACCTCACCTTCGAGACCACGATCCGCTCCGACACCGCGTCGCTGCACACGCTGGTGGCGGCCATGATCGACGCGGTGCCCACGGTCCACTGCCTGCGCGACCCCACGCGCGGCGGGCTCGCGACGACGTTGAACGAGATCGCGCGCCAGTCCGGCTGCGGCATGCGGCTGGAGGAGGCGCGGATTCCCGTGCGCCCGGAGGTCGCCGCCGCCTGCGAGTTCCTGGGCCTCGATCCGCTCTACGTGGCCAACGAAGGAAAGCTCGTCGCGATCTGCGCGCCGGATGACGCCGACCGGCTGCTGGCGGCCATGCGCGCCCACCCGCAGGGGCGCGACGCGGCCGTCATCGGCGAGGTGGTGGAGGACGCGCACCACTTCGTGCAGATGCGCACCGGCTTCGGCGGCAGCCGCATGGTCGACTGGCTCGCGGGCGAGCAGCTGCCGCGCATCTGCTGAGAAGGCCCGCGTGAAGATCCTCTTCCTCACCCATGCCTTCAACGGCCTCGCGCAGCGCCTCTTCATCGAGCTGGGCGCGCAGGGGCACGAGGTGGCCATCGAGCTCGACGTGAACGACGCCACCACCGCGCAGGCCCTGGCGCTCGCGAAGCCCGACCTCGTGATCGCCCCGTTCCTCAAGCGGGCGATTCCCGAAAGCGTGTGGAAGAGCGTGCCCTGCCTCGTGGTGCACCCGGGCGTGCCGGGCGACCGCGGCCCGTCGGCGCTCGACTGGGCGATCCTCGAGGGCGAGAAGGAATGGGGCGTGACGGTGCTGCAGGCCGTCGCGGAGATGGACGCGGGCCCGGTCTGGGCGCACCGCGCCTTCCCGATGCGCCTCGCGCCGAAGTCGAGCCTGTACCGGCGGGAAGTCACGGACGCCGCCGTCGAGGCGGTGGGCGAGGCGGTGAAGAGCTTCGCGAAGGGCGGCCATCCCGTGCCGGCCGCCGACCTCGGCTCCGCCGCGCGGGGCAAGGCCCGCCCGCTCGCCAGGCAGGCCGACCGCGCCATCGACTGGACGAGCGACGACACCCTCACGGTGCTGCGCAAGATCCACTCGGCGGACGGCTTTCCGGGCGTGCGCGACGAGATCCTCGGCCGGCCCGTGCGCCTCTTCGGCGCGCACGCGGAGGGCAGGCTTCGCGGCCCCGCGCCGGGCGAGGTCTTCGCCACGCGCCACGGCGGGATCCTGCGCGCCACGCGGGACGGCGCCGTGTGGATCTCGCACCTGCAGGCCATCGCGCCGGAGGGCGGCGAGCCGACGCTGAAGCTCCCGGCCATCGAGGTGCTGGGCGATGCGCTCGCCGGCGTGGCCGAGATCGCCTATGCCGTGGACGCCCCCGAGCACGGCCCGACCTGGCGCGAGCTGCGCTACGAGGAGCACGGCGAGGTGGGCGTGTTGCACTTCGCCTTCCACAACGGCGCCCTTTCGCCGTCGCAGTGCCGCCGCCTGCTCGCGGCACTTCAGCACGCGAAGACGCGCCCGACCCGGGTGCTGATCCTCGCCGGCGGCCCGGACTTCTGGTGCAACGGCATCCACCTCAACGCCATCGAGGCGACGGAGCGCCCCGCCGACGCGTCGTGGGAGAGCATCAACGCCATGGACGACGTGGCGCGCGAGATCATCCTCACCACCGACCGCTTCGTCATTTCCGCGCTGGCGGGCAACGCAGGGGCGGGGGGCGCCTTCCTGGCGCTTGCCGCCGACCGGGTGTGGCTCGCGCGCGGCGTGGTGCTCAACCCGCACTACAAGGGCATGGGCAACCTCTACGGCTCGGAATACTGGACCTACCTGCTGCCGCGCCGCGTGGGCCGCGACAAGGCGAAGGAGCTCACCGAGCGCCGCCTTCCCATGGGCTCGCAGGAGGCGGTGGCGATCGGGCTGGCCGACGCGCGCTTCGGCCACGACCCGCAGGGGTTCCTCTCCGCCGCCATCAAGCGTGCCGAGGCGATGGCACGCGACCCGCGGTTCGAGGACCTCATCTTCGCCAAGCGCCGCCAGCGCCTGGTCGACGAGTCGGCCAAGCCGCTCGACAAGTACCGCGAGGAGGAGCTCGAGCAGATGAAGCTCAACTTCTACGGCTTCGACCCGAGCTTCCACGTGGCCCGCTACCACTTCGTCTACAAGCTGCCCAAGGCGAGGACGCCGTACTACCTCGCCTCGCACCGCGCCGCCGATCGCGGTTGACCCGGTCAGTTTCGCGCGCCGAGAAGGCAACGGGGAGCGCGAGCGCTCCCCGTTTGCGTTCCGCTCCTGCCGGTCAGGGACCGGCAGGGACCTCGCCTCAGGTCCTGCGCTGGCGAAGCGCCACGAAGCCCATGAGCGTGATGAGGATCAGCATGCCCCACTCGGAAAGCGTGGGGATGGCGGCCGCCGATGCCCCGGGCGGAATCACGATGGTGTAGGGCTGGGCGCCAGGACAGCCGTTGCTGTCGGTGGCCGTGATGGTGAAGTTGAAGATGCCGGCCGTGGTCGGCACGCCGGTGATGGCGCCCGTCGCGGTGTTGAACGACAGGCCGGTGGGCAGCGTGCCCGTCAGGGCGTAGGTGTACGGCGCCAACCCGCCGGAGGCGGTGACCACCTGGCTGTACGCGAATCCGATCTGCCCGGCGGGCAGCGACAGCGGGCTGAGCGTGATCGCGGGGCAGGCGGCCGCCGAGATGACGATCGAGTACGCCCGGATGCCGAAGCAGCCGTTGGTGTCGGTGGCCCGTATCGTGAAATTGAAGGTGCCGATGGCGGACGGCGAGCCCGTGATGGCGCCCGTGGCGGGATTGAGCGTCAGGCCCGTCGGCAGGCTCCCGCTCGAGACGGAGAAGGTGTACGGCAGGGCGGCGCTGCCCGAGGCCGTGATCGTCTGGCTGTAGGCGGTCCCGATGACGCCGGGCGGCAGCGTGGCGGGGTTCACCGTGATGACCGGGCAGATGATCGGCGGGGGGATGCACACGGAAATGGTGTTCCCCGAAAGGGTGACCGCGCCGTTGCGTGCCAGCGCCTTGCCGGACAGGTTGGCGCCGGTGTTCATCGTGATGCTCGTGAGCGCCAGGATGTTGCCGGCGAAGGCGGTCGTCGTGCCCAGCGTCGCGGAGCTTCCGACCTGCCAGAAGATGTTGCACGCCGATCCGCCGTTGATCACGTTGACGGAGGACCCGGTGGCGGTGGTGAGCGTGCTGCCGATCTTGAAGATGAAGACCGCGTTGGGATTGCCCCCGGCATCCAGGGTCAACGTCCCCGTCAGCTGGGCCGACGACGCGAAGCTGTAGACGCCGGGCCCGAGCGTGAGCCCGCCGAGGTCCTGGCCGGTCAGGTCGACGAGGGCCGGCGTGTTCGTGATGGCGACGTACGCGGCGGTGAGGTCGGTTTGGGCCTGGGCCGCCACAGCATTGGCGGAGTTGATCGTGCCGGGCGGCGTCACGATTCCGGGGGGGAAGCCGACGACCGCGGTGCCCGGGCTGACCCCGAGGTTGCCGCCCACGACGGTGGCGCCGGTGTTGGTCACCGTAGAGCCCGCCAGGACGCCGAAGCTGTCCGCCGTCCCCAGCGAGATCTGGGCGGACGCAGGCCAGGCGCCCAGGAGCAGGACGGCAAACGCGGTGCTTGCCAGCAGGCGCAGGCCCATCAGCCGGCTACGGATGTTGTTGGCTCGAAACATGATTTCCTCCCGGAAACGTGGCTTGTGATCGGCAACCTTGAATACTCGTTGCCCTGCCTTGGGGTGTTCTGTGCGGTAACGAACAGACAGGGCAGGAAGATCGAACGTCAGTGTTTTTTTTCGGGTTCGTTAATACTCTACTCGCCCGTGGCGGATTCCGCACCAGCCCGGAGGGCGAACACGCGCATTGCCTGCCGGGATGGGGACGCGATGCCCGAACGTGGTCCGGGCCCGCGGCCTGGCTCGCCAGGGCCCTGCCGGACCCCTGAAAAAGAAAGCCGGCAGAAGCCGTAAGGCCCTGCCGGACAAGAACGCCGTACCTGGGGGAACGGCGGGGAAGCCTGGGTGCGGGCCCTTCCGCGGGTGCCGCCGGCGCGCTGCATCCACGCCATGCAGGCAGTCTAGGCAAGGCGAATGAAATTCCTTTGACCCTGATCAACCCGCGTGCAACGGGCCAGGCTCGATGCCGCGTTCCCGGGCCATGTCCGCCAGGGCCCCCTCGATGCAGGCGTGGGCCCCGCCGGGGCCATCGACGGGGCGCGCCCGTCCCGCGTCGCGGCGCGCGCGCAGGTGGGGCTTGAGCACGCGCAGCGTCGAGAGCGCGTCGTGCGGGGGCTGCCACTTCTCGCGGTTGCCGCTCACGCCCAGCCGGTGCTCCAGAGCCTCCATCACGGCCGACTGGTCCGCGTCGATGGCTGTGCAGTGTAGGCGTGCCCCGCCCGCCGGGCTACATCGGGGGCGCCAGGCCCAGGCGCATGGCGATGGCGTCCTCGCGCTCCAGGTCCTCCAGGCCCGTCTCCATCGCGGCGAGCTCGCGCGCGGCCTCCGGGATGAGGACGTCGTCGAGCGCGCGGGCGCGGCGGATGGAGCGGCGGTACTCCTCCGAGAGGCGCTCCAGGTTCGCGGCCGCCGCCCCCACCTTCGGGGCCAGGTCGAGGAGGGCGGAGAACGCTGCCGCGCAGGCGTTGGCCTCGGGCGAGCCCCAGTCGGGCGGGATGGGTGTGGCGCGCTCGCCGGTGAGCTCGGCGGTGGCGATCATCACTCCCATCACCGGCCGGGTGCGCAGGGTGAGCGAGAGCGCCCCGGCCGGCTGCACCGGGTGCAGCTCGAGCTCGGCCAGGCCATGGCGGGCGATCGCGGCGGCGAGCGCGCGCGCCGCCTCGCGCGAAGCGCGCAGCAGCGTGGACTCGAGCGCCAGGTAGCGCGCGAGCTCGCGGACGATCTCGGCCGCGATGGCCAGGCACTTCTCGTCGAGGAACGCGTGCCCCTCGACCATGGCCTGGCGCTCGTCGCGCAGCTCCAGGATAGCGCTTCGGCTGGGGGCGACGTCGGCCATGACGTCAGTCCCGGCCCTTCGCGAGGTAGCGCGCGATCTGCTCGTCGGAGAGCCGCGTGAGCTCGGCGTGGGGCAGGCCGCGCAGCAGCTGCCAGCCGGCCTCCATGCTCTCGGGAAATGTGCGCGCGCCTGCCTGGTGCACGAGGTTCCTCTCGAAGCCCTCGCCGAAGGCGAGGTAGCGCCGGTCGGCTTCCGAGAGCCCGTCCTCGCCCACCACGGCCGCGAGCACGCGCGTCTGCACGGCGCGCGCATAGGCGGAGTAGAGCTGGGAGGCGAGCGCCGGGTGGTCGCGGTGCGTGTACTTCTCGCCGGTGCCGTCCTTCATGAGGCGCGACAGGCTCGGCAGCACGTTCACCGGCGGGTTGATGCCGCGGCGGTCGAGGTCGCGCGAGAGCACGATCTGGCCTTCCGTGATGTAGCCCGTGAGGTCGGGGATCGGGTGCGTGATGTCGTCGGAGGGCATCGTGAGGATGGAAAGCTGCGTGAGCGTGCCCCTGGCGCCGTGCACGCAGCCGGCGCGCTCGTAGAGGGTGGCGAGGTCGGAGTAGAGGTAGCCCGGGAAGCCCTTGCGGCTGGGGATCTCGCCCTTGGAGGAGGACACCTCGCGCAGCGCCTCGCAGTAGTTGGTCATGTCCGTGAGGATGGCCAGCACGTGCTTGCCCTCGACGAAGGCGAGGTACTCGGCGGCGGTCAGCGCGTAGCGCGGCGTGAGGAGGCGTTGCGTGGAGGAGTCGGCCGCGAGGTTGAGGAAGAGGGCCGTGCGCTCCAGCGCGCCGCCCTGTTCCAGCCGGCGGCGGAAGAACTCGGCGCTGTCGTGCGGCAGGCCCATCCCCGCGAAGACGATCGCGAAGTCGCCCTTGGCCCCGCGCGGCAGCCGCGCGTTGGTGGCGATGTCGGCGGCCATGCGGTCGTGCGGCAGGCCGCCTCCCGAGAAGATGGGGAGCTTCTGCCCGCGCACCAGGCTGTTCATGAGGTCGATGGAGGTCACACCCGTCTCGATGAAGTCGCGCGGCACGCCGCGCGCCACCGGGTTCCACGGCAGGCCCTCGATGGGATAGGTCTCGCGCGCGGGGATCGGCGGGCCGCCGTCGATCACGCGGCCCACGCCGTCGAAGACGCGTCCCAGGATGCCGGGGCCGAGGGCGAAGTTGAGCGGCTCGCCCACGAAGCGCACCACCACCTCGTCCAGCGCCAGCCCCGAGGTCGACTCGAGCACCTCGATGGTGAGCGTCTCGAGGTCGGCGGCGGCGACCCGCCCGAGCCGGGTGCGCCCGTCGCCGCCTTTCACCTCGACGGCCTCGTTCAGGCCCACGTCGACCGTGCGCTTCAGGAAGAGCAGCGGCCCGGCGAGCCGGGTGGCGCAGCCTTCAGCCAGCAGCCGGGGCTTCATCGCGGTTCTCCGGGGCGGGGATCAGGTCGTGGAACTCGGTCTCGAGGGCGGCGGCCACCGCCTCGAACTTCTCCGGCTCGCCGTCGCCGATCTCTTCTCCCATGCGCGCGAGCGGGCGCAGGCAGGCCAGGCGCGAGAGCCTGTCGGGGGCCACGCCGGCGGCCACGGCCTGCGTGGCCAGCTCGATGAAGCGGCCCACCAGGCGCATCATCGCCGCCTGCTTGGCCGGCCCGGCCACGCGGTCCTTGGGCGCGAAGGCGCTCTGGCGCAGGAAGGCCTCGTTCACGAGGTCCGCGCAGGCGAGCGTGAGCTGCTGGCGCGCCGGCAGCGCGTCCTTGCCGATGATCTTGGCCATGCGCTCCAGGCGCGACTGCTCGTCCAGCAGCGTGAGGAAGCGCCGGCGCAGCTCCAGCCACTGCGTGTTGCCGTTCTCGTTCCACCAGGGCGCGAACTCGGCCGCATCCTCCGAGTAGGACTGGAGCGGGTGCACGGCGGGGTAGAAGCGGGCCTGCGCGCGCTTCACGTCCAGCGCCCAGAAGGCGCGCACGTAGCGCTTGGTGTGGCTGGTGACCGGCTCCGAGAAGTCGCCCGAGGGCGGGCTGATGGCGCCCATCACGGTGACCGACCCGCGGGTGCCGGCGAGGGTCTCCACCAGCGCCGCGCGCTCGTAGAACTCCGCCAGCCTGGAAGAAAGGTACGCGGGATAGCCGCCTTCGCCGGGCAACTCGCCGAAGCGCCCCGACACCTCGCGCAGCGCCTCCGCCCAGCGGCTCGTGGAATCCGCCATGAGCGCCACGTGCAGCCCCTGGTCGCGGAAGTACTCGGCCACGGTGATGGCCGAGTAGATCGACGCCTCGCGCGCGGCCACCGGCATGTTGGAGGTGTTGGCGATGATGACCGTGCGCTCCATGAGCTTGCGGTTGGTGCGGGGGTCGACGAGCTGCGGCAGCTCCTCGAGCACGCCGGCCATCTCGTTGCCGCGCTCGCCGCAGCCGAGGTAGACGATCACGTCGGCGGCGCAGCCCTTGGCGAGCGCCTCCAGCAGCACGGTCTTGCCGGTGCCGAAGCCGCCGGGGATCGCCGCCTTGCCGCCCAGCGCCACGGGAAAGAGCGCATCGAGGATCCGCTGGCCGGTGACCAGCGGCTCCTTCGTGGGAAGCCTGCGCGCCACGGGGCGCGGCACGCGCACCGGCCAGAGATGGGACATCGCGACACCCGCCTCGCGGCCGTCGGCCGTTCGCACCCTGGCGAGCGGCGACACGTCGTCGTACTCGCCCTCGGCCACGATCGAGACGAGCTCGCCTTCGAGGTCGGGTGGCACGAGGAAGGAGAGCGCGCGCCCCGCCGCGGGCGTGAGCACGCCGAGGATCTGCCCGCCCTTGACCGCCTCGCCCGCCGCGCAGGCCGGCCGGAAGGCGAGCCGCGCGGGAGGCGCCGGGCGGCTGCCGGCCTTCATCTGCGCGTCGACGCCGGTCAGCGGGCGCAGCAGGCCGTCGAAGATGTTGCCCAGCAGCGCCGGGCCCACGCGCACGGCCAGCGGCTGGCGCTCGCCCTCGATGAGCGTGCCGGGCCTGAGCCCCGTGGTGTCCTCGTAGACCTGCACCGTGATCTCGTCGCCGTCGATGCGCACGACCTCGCCCAGCAGGGCGCGCGGGCCCACGCGCACGCATTCGCGCAGGAAGAAGGAGCCGTGCACCGTGGCGCGCAGCACCGGGCCGGAGATCCAGCGGATCGCGGCGGTGCTCATGGGCGCGCTCCCGTCTCGTTGGCCGCCAGCCCCGCGCGCTGGCGTGCCCCCGCCTCGCCGGCGGCGAGGTACTCGAGGAGGCGCGCGCCCACCTCGCCCGCGTCCGCCGTGAGGCCGGTCGCCGTGCCGTCCACGCGGTTGCCCTGGCAACGCACCTCGAGCCCGGGCCCGAAGCCCGCCTGCTCGACGAACGTCACCTCGATGCCCAGCCGCTCCAGAAGCTCGGCGAGTTGCTCCCGCTCCGAGGGAGGCCATCCCGGGCCGTGCGTGATGGCCCACGCGGCCGCGGGCAGCATGGCGCGCGACGAGTCGACGATGTGGTGCACCCACTGGCTGCGCTCGGCGGCGTCGGACCAGCGCACGGCGAGCACCGTGGGCAGGCGCTCCCAGGTCCGGTCGAGGAGCGCCCGGAAGCCCCGCTGGTCGTGCAGGCGCACCTCGGTGGCGAGGGCCGCGTCGGTGGCGGCCAGCCCGTCGCGCAGGCGCCGGCGCTCGATCGCGAGCGCGTCGCGCACGCGGGCGCGCGCGGCCGAGCGCGCCTCGCCCAGGAGCTGCGCGGCGGTGCGCCGGGCCTCCTGCTCGATCGCCTCGACCTGGCGCGCGCGGTCCGCCTCGATCACCTCGAGCAACGCGTCGGTGGCGCGGACGGGGTCCACGGCTCAGCTTTCGATGCCGAGCTGGCGCTTCATGCGCGCCGCCACGTCGGGGTAGGGCACCGCCTCGCGCAGGTCCGGCACGACGACGGTGACGGGAGTGAGGCGCCTGAGGGCCGCGCGAAGCTGCGCCTCCGGGATGCGCGCGGCGGCCTCGGCGGACACCATCACGAGCCGGGCGTCGTCCAGCGCGCGGGCGAGCGCCTCCCCCTCGAAACCGGGTTCGCAGGCGCGCGCGTCGACGCCGGCGAGCCGCCAGCCCGCCGCCGCCACTTCGTCGCCGAGGAAGACGAGCGAAGCCATCAGCCCAGCCGGTTGAGGATGAGGATCGAGACGATGAGCCCGTAGATCGCGATGCCCTCGGCGAGGCCCACGAAGATGAGCAGGCGTGCCATCAGCTCCGGCTTTTCGGCGAGGGCGCCCACGGCGGCGGTGCCGACCTTGGCCACGGCGTAGCCGGCCGCGAGCGCCGACAGGGCCGTGGAGGCCGCCGCGGCCGCCAGTCCCCACGAGAGGGTCTGCGGGTCGAGCGGGGCGCCGGGGGCCGTGGCCGCCAGCGCGGGCGAGGCCGCGATGAGCGACCCGGTGACGACGGCCGCCGCCACGATGAGGACGAAGGCCAGCGCGGCGAGCAGCGTGAAGGGGGTTTTCATCTCAGGTCTCCGTCGATGAGGGTGGGAGGCGGCGCGAGCGGGCGGAAGGGGCGTCCCGCGCCGGTGAGGAAGCGCGCGAAGAACTCGAAGAGCACCAGGCGCGTGGTCTGGATCGACACCACCATCGCCTCGAGCACGATGATGAGGACGTTGCCGAGCACGACGATGATCGCCTTGAGGAGCAGGTTGTCGGCCTCGCCCGAGAGCGCCGACACGGCGCTCGAGAGCCCCGCGTGCGCGAGCGCGAAGGCGCCCACGCGCGCGAAGGACAGCGTGTTGATGAGGAGCTGGAGGGTGCGCTCGACGAGTTCGCCCAGCCCCGAACCCAGCGCCTGCGCCCGGCCGTCGTGCACGGCGTGCCCGATGACGAACGCGAGCGCGCCGGCGAGCGCCAGCCACTGGAACTCGACGGCCGCGATGAGCCCGAGAATGCCCGCGTAGAGCGCGAGGAGCCCGAGGTCCTCGCCGAGGAGCCGTGCCCACTCGCCGCGCCAGAACGAGCCCAGCGCGTGCAGCAGGAGCCCCGCGGCGAGGAGGATCGCGCCCGCGCCGATGGGGATCGCCAGCACCGCGATGGGCTCGGCGAGCGGGTCCGTCCAGAGGGGCGTGATCGCGCCGTGGATGCTGAAGACGCTGCCGAACACCCAGCCGAAGAACGCCGCGGAGAGGCCGCCGGCCACGAAGAGCTTCGCCACGGGCGAGCGCTTGCGCAGCCACAGGCCGGCGGCGGCGATGACGAGCCCCTGGCCCACGTCGCCGAACATGTAGCCGAAGATGAGCGGTACGGCGACGGCCAGAACCACCGTGGGGTCGGCTTCCGTCGCACCCGGCACGCCGAGCGCGCGGGGAAAGAGCTCGAAGGGCCGCGCCCAGCGCGGGTTCACGAAGAGGAGCGGCGCGGAGGAGAGCGGCGGCGGCCTCGAGAAGTGCAGCAGCGCGCGCGCGCCGGAGCGGTCCACCGCCTCCGCGAGGCTTGCGCCCTCGCGGTCGCTGGTCCAGCCGGTGACCCAGGCGAAGCGCTCGCCCGATTCCAGCGCCTGCACGTGCTCGATCACCCACTGCAGGCGCATGAGGTCGCCCAGCGCCTGGCGCAGTTCGTGGCGCTCGTTGAGCCGCTCGAGTGCGGCGTCGAGGTCGGCACGCTCGGTCGCGATGCGCGAGAGCCGCTCGTTGGCCGCGGCGAGGTTGGCGGCGCGGTTGCCGGTGAGCCAGTCGGCGATGGGGTGGCAACGGCCCTTGGCCGCGACCGTCTCGCGCGCGGCCGCATCCACGTCGACGCTGCTGCCCACGACGATGGCGTAGCGGCGCTCGCCCGCGGTGATCTCGCGTACCAGGAGTGACGCGGGCAGCGGCGGCTCGGGACCGGGCGCGAAGGCGAGGAGCCGCGCCTGGGCCAGGGGGCCTGCCTGGGCGAGGGCCCCCAGGTCCACGCGCGAATCCTTGAGCACCGTGAGGATGCCGTGCCAGCGCAGGGCCTCGTCGCGCTGCCCGGTGTTCTTCTCCAGGAGCCGGATCGTGGGCTCGGCCTCGCGCGCCCAGGCATCGAGCCGCTGCAGGCCGCGCTCGAGCGTCTTCGCGGGGTGCTCGGGAAAGCGCGAGGCGACCAGCCCTTCCGCGGGCCACCAGGCGCCGTAGCGCGTGCGGAAGTCGGCGAAGCGGGCGAGCGCCGGCCCGGCGGTGGCGAACGCCTCGGGAAGTGTCGCGCCGGCGCGCGCTTCCAGTTCCACGGCGCCGGTGGCGGCGAGCGCCTCGAGCAGCAGCGTGGTGTCGTCCTTGGCGACGAGCGCCTCGAACCAGCGGGCGGCGCGCGGGCGGATCATGCGGCGATCCTCGCGGCGGGGAAGGCGAGGCGGCGCTCGATCTCGCCGCGAAGGCGCTCGAGGTCCAGGGCGGCGAGCGCCAGCCACGCGAAGGCGGCCGCGGCCTGCACCGGGTGGCGGCGGAAGAACGCGAGGAGGCGCGCCTCGAACGCGCGGCGCAGCGTATTGGCCTCGTGGGGGAGCGCGATGCGGAAGCGCGCGAGATGGCCCGCCACGAACCGCGCCAGCTCGTCCAGCGCGGGGTCGTCCTCGCCCGCGGGCCAGCGCTTGCGCCATCCGGGGTGGCCGAGGGAGGGCATGAGCGTGGGGTGGGGCGCGCGGGCCGAATCGCACCACGCGAGCGCCGGACCCCATTCCGCGGGCATCCACGAGGCGGCCTCCTTCACGGCGCGCGACCAGGCGGCGCGGGCGGCACGATCGACGTCCTGCAGGTCGGCCTGCGGCGGCAGGATCTCCAGCAGCCGTTCCAGCGAGGTGCCGCGGGCGGCGTCGTGGATCGGGACGAGCGTGCGCGCCTCCTCGATGGCGGCCCAGGTGCCTTCCGAGGGGCGCTTCGAGAGGCGCGCCTGCATGCGCGCGAAGGCGTACTCGAGGCTGCCCGCGGCGATCACGGCCTGCGGCCCGTGGTGAGGGAGGCGGCGACCTGCGCGAGGGCCTCGTCGAGTCGGCCCTCGTCGGCTTCCGCGGGGGCGAGCGTGGCCTCGAGTTCCTGCAGCCGGGCGTCGGCCTCGGCCTGGTGGCGGGCGATGCGCGCCTCGACGGACTGGCGGGCGGCGGCCAGGCGCGCTTCGGCCCGCTCGGCGATGGCACGCGCTTTCCCCCGTGCCTGGGCGACAGTAGCCCCGGCACGACCTTGCGCCGATTCGATCGAGGCTTGCGCCTCGCGCTCGGCGGCCAGCACCCGGGCGATGCAGGCCTCGATCGCCTCTGGCGTGGGCTTTTCCCGTGCATCCATGGGCTGACGGCTCCGGGGGTTCCCCTCCACCCTAACCCCTGAAAGAGAAGGTCTTTTGACTGGAGTCAACGGCCCGGCCGGGCGGCGCGGGGTGGCAAACGGGATAGAATCCACCGCTCCCCCCGCACCCCTGATCCATGTCCGCCACCGCCCCGCCCGCCTCAAGCCTTCGCCAGGACGCGACGGTGATCTCGCTCGTGGGCTTCGCGCACGGAACCTCGCACTTCTTCCACTTCATGATCCCGCCGCTTTTTCCCTGGCTCATGGCGGAGTTCGG
This sequence comes from Lysobacter sp., assembly GCA_023700985.1. GTDB lineage: Bacteria > Pseudomonadota > Gammaproteobacteria > Burkholderiales > Usitatibacteraceae > FEB-7. Next base: position 9,782 of record JAMPXV010000018.1, on the reverse strand, counting down.
CCTGGGCTTCACGCAGGTGGGGATGGCGATGACGGTGTTCTTCGTGGTCTCCGGCGTGGGCCAGGCGCTCGCCGGCTTCGTGGTGGACCGGTTCGGCGCGCTGCGCGTGCTGGCGGGCGGCATCGCGCTCCTCGCGGCGTCGGGCCTCGTGCTGGCCTCCGCGCAGAGCTACGCGATGCTGCTCGCGGCGGCGATGGTGGCGGGGCTGGGCAACAGCGTCTTCCACCCGGCGGACTTCACGCTGCTCAACCGGCGCGTGTCGGCGCCGCGGCTGGGGCACGCGTTCTCGGTGCACGGGCTTGCGGGGAGCCTGGGGTGGGCGGCCTCTCCGGTCCTCATGATCGCGGTGGCGGGCACGTGGGGCTGGCGCGCCTCGGGTGTCGCGGCGGCCGTGGTGGGCGTTGCCGCGCTCGCGTTCCTGCTGGCCAACCGCGCGCTGCTGCAGGACGCGCCGCTCGCGGCCGCCGAATCGAAGCACGCCGCCGGGAGCACGTTCGCGTTCCTCGGCTCGCCGGTCGTGTGGATGTGCTTCGTGTTCTTCTTCTTCACCGTGATGGCGTTCGGCATCCTGCAGAACTTCGCCGCGCCCATCTTCGAGCGCAGCTACGGCGTGTCGCTGGCACTCGCCACCTCGGGGCTCACGGCGTACCTGCTCGGCTCCGCCGCGGGAACGGGCACCGGCGGTTTCTTCGCCTCGCAGAGCAACACGCAGGAGAGGAACGTCGCCATCGCGCTCGGCGTGGCGGCGCTGTGCGCGGTCGCGCTCGCCACGCAGGCCACGCCCGCTTGGGGAATCGTGGCGCTCATGGGCATCATGGGCTTCGGGGCGGGCTTCTCGGGGCCGTCGCGCGACATGCTCGTGCGCCGCGCGGCCACCAGCACCTTTGGCCAGGCGGCCTTCGGGCGCGTCTACGGCTTCGTCTACTCAGGCATCGACGTGGGACTCGCCACCGCGCCCATCGTCTTCGGCCCGCTCATGGACGCGGGGCGCTACTCGCACGTCCTGTGGGGCGTGGCCGCCCTCCAGACCCTCGCCATCCTCACCGCCCTCACTGTCGGTTCCCGTTCCCGCCCGTGACATCGGGGTCGGGGCGGCCTCAGCGCTTGGGAGTCTTCCGGTACTGTGCGACGGCTTTCTCCAGGTCGGCGAGCTCCTCGCAGGGCAGAAGGCAGATCTCGCGAAGCGCCTTCAGGTGATTCTCGGCGTTCGGGAGGTCCCCGGTCATGAGGTAGGCCTCGCCGATGTACTCGTGCGCGCCGCGGTGGCGCGGGTCGATGTTGATCGCTCGCTTGTAGTGCCGGAAGGCGGGCTCGAACTGCTTCAGGTTCCGGTACGAGTAGCCGAGGTAATTGTGCAGGTCCGCGCTGTCGGGATTGCGGACCTCGGCCTTGCGGAGCCGCGCAACGGCCTCGGTCCAGTTCTTCGCCTCGACCGCCTTGCGACCCGCCGCGTAGTCCTCGTCGCGTTTGGCGAGATCCGGGTCGGTCTCGACGGGATCGGCGTGCGCGACCGGCGAAAGGCCGGCCACGCACGCCGCGAGCAGGCAGGCTGCAATCCGCCTCATCGCTGGGCCAGGACCGCCTTCGCCTTCGAGAGTTCCGGCCGGTTCCCGTCGCCCTTGGCGGCGAGCTCGAGGAGCTTCCTGGAGTACGCGGCTGCCTTCGCGCGATCGCCCGCCATCTCCGCGGCGTGCGCGGAACCCGCGAAGTTGCGGAAGCGATTGGGCTCGCGCACCTGGGACATCTCGAACTCCTTCAGCGCCTGCGCCGGCTGCTTCTGCTCGAGCAGCATCTCGGCGAGGAGCTCGCGCGCGGGCAGGATGCGGGCGGGCGTCACGATGTGCTTTTCGTTGCGATCCTCGAGGTCCGCGGCGGCGCGCATGAGCTTGGCCCCCTCGGCCGCGTTGCCTTTCACGTGCTCGGTCCATCCCGCCACGGCAAGCCGCTGGACTTCCACCTCGGTGGCCCAGTAGGAGTTTTTCCCGTCCACAAGCTTCTTGTGCAGTGCGGCCAGCATTTGCGCGTCCTTTTCGGCGGCCCCGGCATCGCCGCTGCGAAGTGCGCCCAGCGCCCGGGCGAAATGGGTGATCGCATCGGTGAACGGGAATTTCGTCTCGGCGGCCTTCAACTGCATCGCCGCCTTCCAGTCGCCGCGCTCGACCGCGTAGCGCGCCGGCATCGCGGCGATGGCGTAAGGCGCGACCAGACGGGCGGGATTCATCCCCGGGACCTTCATCGAATTCTCGATGACGCCCAGCGCCGCCCCGTCACGGGCGAGCTGCAGGTACGCATACGCCGCGTAGTCGCTCGCGTGGTAGGACTCGTCGGCTTCGCCGCCCGCCTTGGCGACCTCGAAGGAGCGCAGGTTCGTTTCCGCGGATTCCTCCCAGGCGCCGACGCGCGTGAAGATGTGCGATGGCATGTGCAGCGCGTGCGGCGCGGCGGGCGCGATCCTGGCGTAGCGGCGCGCCGCATCGAGGCCCTTTTCGGCGATGGGCGGCGCGTCGTAGCTGTGGATGAGGTAATGCGCCACGCCGGGGTGGTCGGGATGCTTCGCGAACTGGCGATCGAGGACCGTGGCCGCCTTCAGGTACGCCGCGTAGGTCTGGTCGGACTGCGACTGCGTGCCGGCAATGTAGAGCGCGGCGAAGATCTTCGCCTCGTCGTCGTCGGGGTACCTGGCGGCGAGGGCCTCGTAGGCCGCGGCGCGCGACGCCTGCCGGGCCTTTTCGGAACGGTTGGCGTAGTCGTCGTAGTAGGCGGCCACGGCCTCGATGTAGTCGCGCTCGCGTGCCGTCTTTGCCCCGATGCGACGCGCCTCGGCGATGGCGGCCTGGGCCTTCTTCGCGCCTTCGGGCGATGCGCCCTGGCCGGCCAGCGGGTTGGACATCAGGATCGCCGCGTAGCCCCAGTGCGCGATCGCGCACGACGGATCCCTGGCGGCGATGTCGGGGAAGGCCTTCTCGGCCGCGACGAACCAGAACGAGTGGAGCATCGCCACCGCCCGCTCGAAGTCGGCCTGCAACTTCGGGTCGCACGAGGTGGGAAAGCTCACCTTGCCGAGCTTGCCGGTTTGCGCGTCGCCTTCGTGTGCTGTCCCAGGAGCGGCGGAAAGCGCAAGCGCGGAGCCAACCATTGCTGCGAGGAGGTGCATTTTCATGTTTGTAGCCTCCGACGGATGGGTGGAACGGGCGATGCTACGCCGACCTTCCCCGATAACAACCGCAAATTGTGTAGGGGTTTGGGCAGCCGGGAATGCGCGGCCCGTGTCGGGCTACGACGACAGATGCGAAGCCCCTCGCTCCTCATCGCCCGCGATGCCGCGGAGCGAATCGCGTCACTTGCTCCCCGCTCCGACCAGCATCTCGCACGGGCCCACGAAGCCATCGGTGGTCTCGAACTTGCCGAGGGCTGTTTCGATCTCCGTCCAGGTCGCGGAACGCTCCGCCTCGCTCAGCGTCGCCATCATCTGGTGGAGCGCTCCGAATGACTCGCGCTCGAAGCGAACGCACTCTGCGGCTGAGGGAAGGCGCACGGGCGAATCGACCCTGCGCACTTCGACGTCGCGAAATCCGGCCTGCTCGAGGCTCCTGGCGAGGACTCCCTCGCCCCCGAGCGAGAAGGGTCCAGGCTGGCCGGGGAGCGGTGGGGCAAGCTTCGCGCGGCTCCGGATGATGCCGACCGGGATGGAGAAGAACGGATTCATGTCGGGCGTCGAATAGACCACCGCGGCGAAACGTCCTCCCGGCCTGATCGCATTGCGAATTCCGCGAAGCGCGCGTTGCTGGTCGGGAAAGTAGATGAGCCCGACTCTAGAGATCGCCGCATCGAAGGACCCCTCTGCCAGCGTTTCATGCCGTTCGCCGTCCAGCTCGTGGGTCTCGACATTGCCCAGTCCGGCGCGGCGCGCGGCATCGAGCGCGAAGCCGAGTATGGCGGGCGAGATGTCGGTCGCAAGCACGCTTCCGTTGGCACCGACGCGGCGGGCCGCCGTGAGCGTCTGCTCGCCCGCTCCGGCGGCCACGTCGAGCACCCGGGCACCGCTTCCGACGGCGGCCATGTCGAGCATGGTTTCGGTCGCGGGTCCCAGCCAGCGCGCGAGGAGTGGGCCCCAGCGGTCCCACGCTTCGGCAGCCGACTGCCATTGCGCGCGAGTGGTTGCCTTGAACTTGTCGGGATCGAATACGACGGGTGCGATGGTGGCTGTGGTCATGGGGGAACCCTTTCCTGGAGAAGAACGCGTTGCGCGTCCGTGAAACCAATCTACCGACGCCACGTCGCGGCTCAAGTCCAGAATCTGTAGTTGTCCTGCCGCGCCAATCGAATACACTGGACCAATGATCGATTACGGCCAGTTCTGCACGGTTGCTCGCGGCGCGGAAGTGCTGGGGGAGTTGTGGACACCGCTCGTCGTGCGCGAGCTGCTCTGCGGCAGCCACCGGTTCAACGACATCAAGCGCGGCGTTCCGCGGATGTCGGCCACGCTGCTCACCCAGCGATTGCGCAAGCTCGAGGAGATGGGGGTCATCGAGCGCCGCCGCGCCGGGAGCGGACTGGAATACCACCTCACGGCGGCCGGCGAGGAGCTTCGGCCGATCGTGGTGGCAATAGGACACTGGGGGGCGCGATGGATTGGAAGCCGCCTGAAGCGCCGCCAGCTCGACGCCGGGTTCCTCATGTGGGACATACGCCGCTTCGCCCAGCTCGACAGGTTTCCCGCGGGACACCGCGTGGTGATCCAGTTCATGTTCACGGACGCGCCGCGCGGAGAGCGTCAATGGTGGCTGGTGGTGGACAACCGCATCCCGGACCTGTGCCGCGACGATCCCGGCCACGAGGTCGCGGTGATCGTCGAATCCACGGTGCGCGCGCTGACGGAGGTCTGGACCGGCGACAGCGACCCCGACACGGAAATCCGCGCGGGCGGGCTGAAGGTGCAGGGAGGCGGTCGCAACGGGCAGCAGTTATGGCGGTGGCTGGGCCGAAGCATGTTCGCGCCCACACGTATCGCGGCCCGCGCGAGTGGCGGATAGCGTTGAGGCGAAGCACGGCTGGCCTTCTGGGCTTCGGACGCCTGAATTTGGGTCCGGATAAAAGGGATCTGACCCCTTTATCCCGTCAGGGACAGGTGCCGCAGCAGGTGCGGGCGAAGGAGGCGAAGCGGTAGGCGGCGTAGTTGCCCTGGGCGATGGTGACGCGCAGGACGTCGCCGGATTGCTCCAGTGCCAGCCGGCCGGCGGCTCCGGCGATGCGCGTGCCCTCGATGCGGCCCTCGAAGCGAAGCGACTTGGTCGCCTTGCGGAACTCGCCCTCCACTTCCTGGAATCGCTGGTCCAGACGCAGCACGGCGCCGCTGGCCGCGTCCTGCCCGCACCAGTTGCCCGTGAGGTTGGCCGGCACGGTCCAGAGGTGGGCGTTCGCCTGCCCGACGGCGACCGTGCGATCCGGTTTCCAGTCGCCGAAATGGGCTTCCGGCGAAACGACGCGGGTACCCGGCCGCAGGATGAGGAGGAGGGGACGAAGGCGCGCGGCGGCCTGCTCGGGAATGTCCAGCGCAATGACGGTGGCCCCCGAGAGGTCCGCGCTGAAGGGATCCGTGGACGCAAGGGACGTCTTCACGCCGGAGCGCAAGGCGGCCGCGATCACCGTGCGCCCATCCCCGGGACCCAGGAAGACGAGCCTGTCTTCCGGCCCGGCCGCGGCGAGCCGCATCATTGCCGCAGCGACAGGCTCGGGAACCGCGGCCGGCGCTTCCTCGATTGCGCCCTGCGCGGAGGCGCGCAGCGACATGGCAAGGGCCATCGTGACCGCGGCCAGCCGCCATGTCGGGATTCGCATCATTGCGCTGCGGAACATGGGTTGCAGGACTCAGCCCACGCGGACGATCTCGATCCGCGGCGAGACGATCAGCTCGCGTCGGCATTCGCGCGCGGGCTTCGCTGCACGCATCTCGCAGACCATCTCGCGCACGAGGTTGCGCCCGGCCTGCACCTTCTCGTAGCACTGCGCGGGGTCCAGGCCCTCGAAGTGGCGGCCCTCCACCAGGAGGCGAATGACCTCGGGCTGCCAGTCGCCGCGGTAGCCGTAGTCCGCGCGCCAGTAGTGCGGCTGCGAGAAGAAGCCGAAGCTGCCTACGAAGTAGGGGCGCACGTGCGTGGGATCCTCCCAGGCCGCGTCGGCGCTGCCGTGCGGCGTGCGGATGCCGGCGATCGCGCCGGGTAGCGTTGCCGAATCGACGTTGGTCCAGCCCGCCATGGAGCTTCGGCCGCAGCCGATGTTGAGCCGGCGGGCGGTGCTTGCGGCGGGGGCCGGCGTCGGGCTGGCGGTGGGGGAATCGTTCACGATGAGGGCGCCTTCGCTCGCCCGGATGTTGGCATGGCTCGCCGGGATTGGCGAGATCCGCCCGGGACGGATCCGCGGAACCGTCCCGCTAGCGGCGCCAGACGGTCGCGAGCCACGGCTGCTGCTCGCGCGGAAGTCCCGGCGGCCGGTAGTAGTGCTCGAGTTCCGTGAACCCCGCGCCGGTGACGAAGGCTCGCCAGGACTCGAGGTCGTGCCAGACGCCGTAGCGCCCGTGGCTCCAGCCCTCCCGGTTGTCGCCGCGCGGGTTGGAGCAGAAGAGCACCCCGCCCGGCTTGAGGGCCGCGTGCATCTCCTTCAGGACTCGCGGCAACTCGGCGCGAGGCACGTGGAAGAGCGTCGCGTTGGCGAAGACGCCGTCGAAGCGAGCCGCGGGCAGGTCCAGCGCCAGGAAATCCTGCTGCCAGACTTCGCAGCCCGTGTCCGCGCGAGCCATCTCCACGAAGCTCGCCGAGCCGTCGAGCCCGATGGCCACGTGCCCCATGGACTTGAACGCCACCAGGTCGCGCCCCGGCCCGCAGCCGAAGTCGAGGATCGTGAAGGGCGGCGTGCCGGCAATGTGCCGCAGCAGCGCCTCGATGTTCTGCGAGACGTCGTGGTCGCGCGTGCCTTCGCGGAAAGCCTCCGCCCGGCTCTCGTAGTGGCCGAGGGTGCCTTCGGATACCGTGCGGTGTGGTTCCTTCGTCGCCATCCGGTGCCTAGTAGGCGCAGCTGCCGCAGCAGCTCTTGGTGAACGAGGTGCCGGCCAGGTGCGCCAGCGGCCCGCCGGCGGTGCGCACGTGCATCTGCCCGTCCTTCTCCTCGGCGGTCAGCTGACCTTCTCCGCCCGTCGAGGACAAGCGCGCCGCGTCGATCTTCGCCTCGATGAAGTGAACGCCCCGCACGTTGGATACCGTGGCCGTCGCGCGCTGGTACTCCTGGTTGAGGACGATTCGCGTGCCGGTGGCGTTGCCTTCCCCGCACCACAGGCCGTCGAAGTCGCCGGGCACGACCCACAGGTGCAGGTTGCTCGTCCTGCGCACGCCGCGTTTCGCGCCCCAGCCCTCGACGCTGACCGTGCGGTCGGGCTTCCAGTCGCCCATGTCCCAGTCGTGGGAGACGATCCGCGTGCCCGCCTTCAGCTCGAGGAGCGAAGGGCGCAGCTTCAGGTTCACGTCCGGCATCAGGTAGAGCGTCACCACCGTCGCCGCGGCGAGGCTCGCCTGGAAGAGGTCCTGCTCGACGAACTTCACCTTCGCTTCCACGCCGGCGCGCTTCGCGTTCGCGATGCTCTTCGCGACGAGATCCGGGACGACCTCCACCCCGAGCCCGCTAGCGCCGAACTGCTTCGCAGCGGCGATGACGATGCGCCCGTCGCCGGAGCCCAGGTCGATCACGTGGTCGGCGGGGCCCACGCCGGCGAGCTTCAGCATCGCGACCGCGACCTCGTCGGAGGTGGGCACGAAGGGCACGTCCTTGGTGGCGTGCGCGAGCGGCGGGAGAAACGCGAAGAGGAGGGCGGCCGATGCGATGCGGATGGAGCGAAGGCGGGACTTCATGTCGCGGCTCCGGCGCCCGGGCGCCGGCCCTTTCATCGAAGGTTGGCGGTGTGGAACGGGCAATCGGCCAGGTGGTCGTCCACCATGCCGACCGCCTGCATGAAAGCGTACATGATCGTGGAGCCCACGAACGTGAAGCCGCGCTTCTTCAGGTCCTTCGAAAGCGCGTCGGATTCGGGGGTCGAGGCGGGCACGTCCTTCATCGACCGGCGGCGGTTCACGCGGGGGGCGCCGCCCACGAACCGCCATGCATAGGCGTCGAAGCTGCCGAACTCCTTCTGCACGGCGAGGAAGGCCCGCGCGTTCTTCACCGTCCCCTCGACCTTGAGGCGGTTGCGGACGATGCCGGGGTCGAGCAGCAGCTTCTCCACCCGTGCCGGGGTGAAGCGCGCCACCTTCGCCGGGTCGAAGTCCGCGAAGAGCCGCCGGTAGTTCTCGCGCTTGGCGAGGATCGTCGACCAGGAGAGCCCCGCCTGCGCGCCCTCGAGGATGAGGAATTCGAAGAGCACGCGGTCGTCGTGCACCGGGCGGCCCCACTCGCGGTCGTGGTAGTCGATGTACGCGGGGGAGCCCAGGCACCAGGGGCAGCGCTTTTCCGTCTTGTCGGGCATGGCGGGTCCGTCCTTCATGAAAGCCAGCGGCGCAGGCGGCTGTAGACAGCCGGGCTGTCCAGGAGGTCGAGGTGGTTCATCCCGTAGCCGACCCACTGCCGGTCCGCGGGAAAGTCGAGCGCCGCGGACGCCGTTCCCTTCCCAAGGGCGCTTCGCACCGGGACGAGGCCGTCGCCGATGAGCTCCTCGCCCATGCCGCCGGACTTGCCCGAGAGCGACGCGGCCACCGCGAAGCACTGCACGCCCGCCGGCAGCGGGACGAAGTGGCGCTTCACGGCGGCTCGCGTCGAGGGCGCGAAGCGGTCCTTGCCGCCCCAGTCCCCGTCGACGAGGCTTCCGTGCCGCAGGTCGGTGATGCCGGCGCTGCGGATCTTCCCCAGCCGCGAGAACGCGGTCGTGTAGGGGCTTCCGTCGAGGAGCACGTCCACCCAGTTGCCGCCGCGCTCCAGCGGCGCCCCGTCGTGCGGCGTGCCGAGGAAGACGATCTTCCTCACGAGCGCCGGCCAGCGGTGACCCTCTGCCCCGGCATGGTGCAGCGCGCTTCGCGTGACCAGCCCGCCCATGCTGTGGGTGAGGAACGCGATCTCCGTCACGGGGACGGGCCAGGCCTCGACCAGCGCATCGAGCAGGCGGGCGAACTCGCGGCCATTGAGGGAGACATGCCGGCCGGAGTTGTAGTGCAGGCAAAGCAGCGTGTAGCGAGGCGCGATGGACGGGTCCGCGGCGAGGCTCGCGCCGTGGTCATGGCCGTTGCGCTTCCATTGCAGGTCGTTCATGCACAGCCCGTGCACGGCGAGCAGGATCCGCCCTTCCGGGCGCGGGATCGCCTCCGAGAGGAAGGCCCGCTCGATTTCGAGCGGCTTTCCCCTGCGGCGAAGCCGCATCCGGATCGCGAGCGGATTGCGGCTTTCCGCGAGGTGGTCGCCCAGCACGCCGTTGAGCGCGGCGATGACCGCCTCGCGCTGGGGCGTCGAACGCACCTTCCCCAGCAGGGGCCCGAGCTTCGCGAGAGCCATGTCGACGCCGCCGCCCACGAATTGCGTCATGCCGCGAATGCTGCGGTAGACGAACCCCGTGACCCCCGTCGTCGGCTCCTGCGTGGACTTGCCGAGCGGGCCCGGCACGCGGGAGATGTTGTGGTGCATCGTCTCGACCAGGCCCATGACACCCAGCGTCGCGTCGATGGCCAGGCGTCCGAGTCCGCGCAGGTCCGCGGCGTGGAGGTGCCGGCGCTTCGGGGCGGTGGTCATGGGGCTTCCGGTCGCGGTCAGGG
>JAMPXV010000212.1 GCA_023700985.1 Lysobacter sp. | reverse complement strand
CTCGCCGTAGTCGCCGGCGAGGATGAGCCGCGCGAAGGCCTTCGACCCGGTGACGTTGGTGCGCTCGCCCACGTTCACGAAGAGCGATTCGGCGCCGATGTTCTGCGGCTCGAGCCCCGAGAGCCTCGTCCTTGGCTCGATCGTCGGCGTGACGCGCGGCTTGCAGCGCGCGACGATTTCCGCGATGGCCTTGATGTGCGCCGGCGTGGTCCCGCAGCAGCCGCCGGTGATGTTGAGCCAGCCGGCCTCGGCCCACTCGCGAATGAAGGCCGCCGTCTCCTCCGGCAGCTCGTCGTACTCCGCCATCGCGTTGGGCAGGCCCGCGTTGGGGTGCGCCGAGACCAGCGTGTCGGCGATTCGCGCAAGCTCCTCCACGTGCGGGCGCAGCTGCCGCGCGCCCAGGGCGCAGTTGAAGCCCACGGAAAGCGGCCGCGCGTGGCGAACCGAGTTCCAGAACGCCTCGGGCGTCTGCCCGGAGAGCGTGCGGCCGGAAGCGTCGGTGATCGTACCCGAGATCATGATGGGCAGGCGCTCGCCAGAGCGCTCGAAGTACTCGTCGATGGCGAAGAGCGCGGCCTTGGCGTTGAGCGTGTCGAAGATCGTCTCGACCATCAGGATGTCGGCGCCGCCCTCTACCAGGGCCTCCACCGCCTGGAGGTAGGCGTCCTTCACCTGGTCGAAGTTCACCGCCCGGAAGCCGGGGTCGTTCACGTCCGGCGAGAGCGACAGGGTGCGGCTCATGGGGCCCAGGACGCCGGCCACGAAGCGGGGCTTGGCGGGCGTCTTCGCGGTGAACTCGTCGGCCACGGCGCGCGCCAGCCGCGCGGCCTCGCGGTTCAGCTCACCAACGATCGACTCGAGGTGGTAGTCGGCCTGGGAGATCGTGGTGGAGTTGAAGGTGTTGGTCTCGAGGATGTCGGCGCCCGCCTCGAGGTACTGGGCGTGGATCTCCCGGATCACCTGCGGGCGGGTGAGGGTCAGCAGGTCGTTGTTGCCGCGCAGGTCGTGGGCGAAGTCGCGGAAGCGCTCGCCGCGGTACTCGGCCTCCGTGAGCCGGTAGCGCTGCACCATCGTGCCCATGGCGCCGTCGAGCACGAGGATGCGGGTGGCGAGGGCTTCGTGCAGCGCCTTGAGGCGATCGGGGCGGGTGGCGATGGCTTGGTCCATGTTCGTCGTTCCCGCCGGGGCGGGCCTCTTCATTCCCGCCGGAGCGGGCCGCGTCATTCCCGCGAGGGCGGGAATCCGGTTCCAGCAACAAAAAAACCCGTCAGCCAAGCGACGGGTTTTCGGGCCGGTCGCTTTAGCTGGATTTGTTGAGCGCCCGCAAGCTGTTCGATCAAATCGGCGCTGGCCGTCATTTTACACCAGCGGCGGGCGCTTGAAATCCGCCCCGGCCGCCGCCATATGGGGGTTTTTCCGCTTTCGAGGAGCGCCCCCATGGCCGACGACACCGCCACCCACGCCGGCCGCGAGACCCGCGGCTTCCAGGCCGAGGTGAAGCAGCTGCTGAACCTCATGATCCACTCGCTGTACTCGAACCGCGAGATCTTCCTGCGCGAGCTCATCTCCAACGCGTCGGATGCCTGCGACAAGCTGCGCTTCGAGGCCCTCTCGGAGGCGGGGCTCTTCGAGAACGACGCGGCGCTCGCCATCCGCATCGACTACGACCGCGAGGCGCGCACCCTCACCGTGGCCGACAACGGCGTGGGCATGAGCCGCGACGAGGTGATCGGGAACCTCGGCACCATCGCCAAGAGCGGCACCCGCGAGTTCTTTTCCGCGCTCACCGGCGACCAGCAGAAGGACGCCCACCTCATCGGGCAATTCGGCGTCGGCTTCTACTCGTCCTTCATCGTGGCCGACAAGGTGACCGTCCTCACGCGCCGCGCCGGGCGCCCGGCCGCCGAGGGCGTGCGCTGGGAGTCCGACGGCAGCGGGGAATTCACCGTGGAGCCGGCCGAAAAGGCCGCCCGCGGCACCGAGATCACCCTGCACCTGCGCGAGGGCCAGGACGACCTCCTCGAGGGCACGCGCCTTCGCGCCATCATCCGCCGCTACTCCGACCACATCGTGCAGCCCATCCGCATGCCGAAGGAGGAGTGGAAGGACGGCAAGATGGCGCGGGCCGGGGAGGACGAGACGGTCAACCAGGCCAGCGCCCTCTGGGCGCGCGCCAAGTCGGACATCACCGAAGACGAGTACAAGGAGTTCTACAAGCACGTCGGCCACGACTTCGAGGACCCGCTCGCCTGGACCCACGCGAAAGTGGAGGGGCGGCAGGAGTACACGCAGCTCCTCTACGTGCCGTCGCGCGCGCCCTTCGACCTCTGGGACCGCAACGCCCGCCACGGCGTGAAGCTCTACGTGCGCCGCGTCTTCATCATGGACGACGCGGAGCAGCTCCTGCCCGCGTACCTGCGCTTCGTGCGCGGCGTGGTCGACTCCAACGACCTGCCGCTCAACGTCTCGCGCGAGATCCTGCAGGAATCGAAGGACATCGAGGCCATCCGCGCCGGCTGCACGAAGAAGGTGCTGGGGCTCCTCGAGGGCCTCGCGGAGAACGAGAAGGAGAAGTACGCCGGGTTCTGGCAGGCCTTCGGACGCGTCCTCAAGGAAGGCGTGGGCGAGGACTCCGCCAACAGGGAGAAGGTCGCGGGGCTCCTGCGCTTCGCCTCCACCCAGGCCGACACCGCGGACGAGACGGTCTCGCTCGCCGACTACGTCGCGCGGATGAAGGAAGGCCAGGAGGCCATCTACTACGTCACCGCCGAGACCTTCAACGCGGCGCGCAACAGCCCGCACCTGGAGGTGTTCCGCAAGAAGGCCATCGAGGTCCTGCTCCTGTCGGACCGCGTGGACGAGTGGGTGGTGAGCAACCTCGCGGAGTTCGGCGGCAAGCCGCTCGAGAGCGTGGCCCGCGGCGGGCTGGATCTCGGCAAGCTCGAGGACGAGACCGAGAAGAAGGCGGTCGAGCAGGACGCCGCCGAGCTCAAGGGGCTCCTCGATCGCGTCAAGGCGAGCCTGGGGGAGCGCGTGAAGGAGGTGCGCGTGACCCATCGCCTGACCGAGTCGCCCGCCTGCCTGGTGGCCGACGAGCACGATGTGAGCGCCAACCTCGCCCGGCTCCTCAAGGCGGCGGGGCAGGGGGTGCCGTCCTCGAAACCGATCCTGGAGATCAACCCGAAGCACCCCGTGGTGCAGCGGCTGAAGGACGAGGAGGCGCGGTTCGACGACTGGGCCTCGGTGCTCTTCGACCAGGCCCTGCTGGCCGAAGGCGGCCAGCTGGACGACCCGGCCGCGTTCGTCCGCCGCATCAACGGGCTGATGCTGGACCTGGGCGGGGGCGAGTCGCGGATCGTTCTGCCGGGCTGATCATCCGTCCGGCCTCCCGGGCGGGCGCCGGCCCTGCCCACCTTGACGCCCCTCAATCCCGCCAGACGCCGATCCGCGATGATGGGGGACAACCCTTTCCGGAGCTCCCAGCCATGAAGCCCGTCCTCCTGCTCGCCACCCTGGCCCTCGTGGCCGCCACAAGCGCCGCCCACGCCATGCCCGGCGCCGGCGCCGCCGCCTCGCCCCACGGCGCGGCCCCCGCCGCCACCCCCGTCAAGAAGGTCGCCAAGGCCACGGGCCCCAACGCCCGGACGGTGGCCGAAGTGGTGGGTGGCAAGGCCTCCCTCAAGGACAAGCCGGTGCTCGTCCGCGCGCAGGTGGTGAAGGTGACCGCCGGCATCATGGGCAAGAACTGGGTCCACCTGCAGGACGGCTCGGGCAAGGCCGCCGACGGCACCCACGACGTGATCGCCACCACCAAGGACACGGTGGCGGTCGGCGACGTGCTGAACGCCAAGGGCACCGTGCGCACCGACGTGAACATCGGCTCGGGCTACGCGTACGCCGTCCTCATCGAGGACGCGGCGTTCAGCAAGTAGGGGCGCGGCCTCCCATGTGGGACCAGCGCTACGCCGCGGACGAGTACGTCTACGGCACGCTGCCCAACGACTTCCTCGTCTCCCGCGTCGCCGCGCTGCCGCGGGGCCGCGTGTTGTGCCTCGGCGAGGGCGAGGGGCGCAACGCCGTCTGGCTCGCGCAGCAGGGCTTCGAGGCCCACGCCGTCGACGCGTCCGCCGTGGGGCTGGAGAAGGCGAAGCGGCTCGCCCGCGAGCGCTGCGTGCGCATCGGCACGGCGGTCGCGGACCTGGCACAGTTCGAGGCCGGGGACGCGCAGTGGGACTCGATCGTCTCGATCTTCTGCCACCTTCCCCCGGCGGCGCGCGCGCGCGTCCACGGCTGCCTCGCGCACTGGCTGCGGCCCGGGGGCGTGTTCCTCCTCGAGGCCTACACGCCCGACCAGCTCGCGCTCGGGACCGGCGGGCCGCCGTCGGCCGAGCTCATGATGACGCTGGCGGGCCTTCGCGGCGAGCTCGAGGGCCTCGTCATCGAGCACGGCGTCGAGACGGTGCGCACGGTCGTCGAGGGCCGGCTCCACCGCGGCGACGGCGCCGTCGTGCAGGTCCTCGCCCGGAGGCCGGCATGAGGGCGCTCGCGGCGGCGGCCCTCCTCGCCGCGGCCCTGCCCGCGCTCGGCGCGACACCCGGCGAAGTCCCCGTGGGGGGCACGCTTCGCGACGAGCCGCTCTACGGCCTGACCCTCGACTACCGCCGGCTTTCCGACTTTCGCGGCAAGCCGCTCGTCATCAACGTGTGGGCGAGCTGGTGCACGCCGTGCCGCGCGGAAATGGGCTCGCTGGACCGCCTGGCCCGCCGCCACAACGGCCGGCAGTTCCACATCCTCGGCATCTCCACCGACGACCACGCCGACAAGGCGCAGGCCTTCGTCGTGGGCACCGGCGTGTCGTTCGACAACTACCTGGACCGCAACCTGGTGCTGGAGAAGATGCTGGGCGCCAACCGCCTCCCGCTCACCGTGTTCGTGGACAAGGACGGCAAGGTGCTGAAGAAGGTCTACGGCGCCCGCGAGTGGGACAGCCCGGCGAACAAGGCCCTCATCGGGACGACGCTGGGCGTGAAGCTCGACTGAGCAACCGTCTCCAAAGTCAAGCGTGATGAAGCGAATCGTCCCAAGGTTTGTTGGATCTGACCATCGCGTTGAGGTTGGTCAGCAGCTTGCGCATGCAGGCGACCAGAGCAACCTTGGGCAGCTTGCCTGCGACCACCAGGCGTTGGTAAAGGGCGCGGATGGCGGGGTTGCGCTTGGCAGCGGTGAGCGTGGCCATGTACAGGACGCGACGGGTCTCGAAGCGGCCGCCTTGCACGCGTCGGCGGCCGCGGGTGGTGCCGGAATCGTTGGCTATCGGGGCCACGCCGACCAAGGCGGCAATCTCGCGCCGGGTCAGGTGCCCGAGTTCAGGCAAGGTGGCGAGCAGGGTGGCGCTGGCAATCGGACCGATCCCGCTGGCCGAACGCAACAAGGTGTCGAGTTCGGCGAAGTGTTCGCGCACATGGCCGACCATCTGGGCCTCCACGT
>JAMPXV010000211.1 GCA_023700985.1 Lysobacter sp. | reverse complement strand
TTTCGGTCACGAGCGACAAGTGGGCCATTCTCGCCATCCTGAACGTCTTCTTCCTCCTCATCGGCATGTTCCTTCATTCGGCCGCGGCGATCATCCTGGTGGTCCCGATCGTGATGCCGGTGGTGGCCGCGGCGGGGATCGACCCGGTGCACTTCGGCGTGATCGTGACGCTCAACCTCGCCATCGGCCAGCAGACGCCGCCCGTGGCGAGCGTCCTGCTGCTCACGTGCTCGATCGCGAAAGAAAGCGTGTGGGACGTGACGAGGGCCAACATTCCCTTCATCGCGGTGCTTCTGTTCACGCTCCTGATGGTCACCTACGTCCCGGTGGTGACGCTGGGGCTCGTGGACGTGTTCTACCGCTAGCCCATGGCCGACACCATCCTCGTCGAACGCGACGGCAACATCGCCACCGTCGTCCTCAACCGCCCCGAGAAGCTCAACGCCCTGACGAAGCCCATGTGGCAGCGCCTGGGCGACGTCTTCCTCGAACTCGGCGCCGACGACGCCGTGCGCTGCATCGTGATCCGCGGGGCGGGCGAGAAGGCCTTCGCCCCGGGCAACGACATCTCCGAGTTCGACCGGGAGCGTTCCAACGTCGAGCAGGCGCGCGCCTACGGGCAGGTGATGACGCGCACCATCGAGGCCATCGGCCACTGCCGCCACCCGGTGGTCGCGCAGATCCACGGCATCTGCGTGGGCGGGGGCCTGGAGATCGCGGGCCTCGCCGACTTCCGCATCTGCGGGGAGTCCAGCCGCTTCGGCGTGCCCATCAACCGGCTGGGCCTCGTGATGGCCTACTCGGAGATCGGCGCGCTCATCCGCCTCGCGGGCGAGGCCGTGGCGCTCGAGATCCTGCTCGAGGGCCGCGTCTTCGACGCCCGGGAGGCGAAGGAGAAGGGCCTGGTCACGCGGGTCGTCCCCGACGCGGAAGTCGAGGCGGAGGCCAGGGCCACCGCGCGGCGCATCGCGGACGGGGCGCCGCTGGTGGCGCGTTGGCACAAGAAGTTCGCCCGGCGCCTGCGCGATGCGCGGCCGCTGACCGCCGAGGAGCTCGACGAGGGATTCGCGTGCTACGGCACCGAGGACTTCAGGATCGGGCGGCAGGCATTCCTCGCGAAGGCGAAGCCCGATTTCAAGGGGCGGTAGAGAGTGATGCCAGCGAACGTCCTTGGAACGCCGATGAACGCCGATGTAACGCCGATGAACGCCGATAAGACAAGTACAGGTCGCACTTCGGATATTCCAGGCTCATTGACCCACTCCGCGACCATCCCACATCCGCCATTCTCGTTGCCTTTTTCGGCGTTCATCGGCGTTACATCGGCGTTCATCGGCGTTCCAAAGACGTTCGCTGGCATCACTCCAGCGTTCATCGGCGTTCCAAAGACTTGCATCCGGATGACTCGATGACCGGGCCTCTCGCGGGAATACGCGTCGTCGAGCTGGCCCAGATCATGGCCGGCCCCACCTGCGGCATGCTGCTCGCCGACATGGGCGCCGACGTGATCAAGGTCGAGAAGCTGCCCGGAGGCGACGACACGCGCTCCTACACGCGTCCCTCGATCAACGGCGAGTCGGCCGCGTTCATGATGCTCAACCGCAACAAGCGCGGCATCGCGGTGAACCTGAAGACCCCCGAGGGACTGGAGGTGGTGAAGAAGCTCCTCCTCACCGCCGACGTGGTCACCGAGAACTACCGCAAGGGGACGCTGGAGAAACTGGGCCTGGGCTGGGACGTGCTCCACGCCCTGAACCCGCGGCTCGTCTACTGCGTGGTGTCGGGCTACGGCAGGACCGGTCCCTACGCCGACAAGGGCGGCTTCGACCTCATCGCGCAGGGCTTCTCGGGGCTCATGTCGATCACGGGCGAGCCGGGGGGAGCGCCGGTGAAGTCGGGCTCGCCCATCGCCGACATCAACGCGGGCATCTTCGCCGCCCTCGGGGTCGTCTCGGCGCTGCACGCGCGCCACGCGACCGGCCGCGGCCAGATGGTGGACACCTCCCTCATGGAGGCGGCCATCCAGCAGACCTACTGGCAGAGCGCCATCTACCTCGCCACGGGCGAGAACCCCGGGCCCACGGGCTCCGCGCACATCCTCACCGCGCCCTACCAGGCCTTCCCGACGGCCGACGGCTGGATCAACGTCGGCGGCGCCAACCAGTCGAACTGGGAGCGCATCGCGCGGGCCATCGGGCGCGAGGACCTCCTCGCCGACCCGCGCTTCGCCACCAACGGCGACCGCATGAAGCACCTGGCCGAGCTCACGCCGATCATCGCGGAACGCATGAAGGCCCGCCCCTCCGCCGACTGGATCCGCGAGTTCGAGGCGGCCGGCGTCCCGGTGGGCCCCATCAACCGGATCGGCGACATGCTCGCCGACCCGCAGGTGGCCGCGCGCGACATGGTGGTCGAGGTGGATCACCCGAAGGCCGGCCGCACGAAGGCCCTGGGCATGCCGGTGAAGTTCTCCGAGACGCCCTGCGCCGTCACCCGCGCCTCCCCCCTCCTCGGCCAGCACACGCGCGAGATCCTCGCCTCGCTGGGCTACGACGACGCGGCCGTCGACCGCCTCGCCGCCTCGGGCGCCGTCTCCTGCGCGGACTGACCGCGCGGCGTTAAGGATCTTTTAGGGAAGGCGCAAGGAAGTGCTGGTCAGGGCGGCGGGGACGATACCTCGCGCCGCATTGACCGGCGCCCTTGCCCGGGCGCCCCCGGCACGGCAGGATGGCCCCTCGTCCTCGCCCGCCTCCATGCCCTCACTCCTCGTCGTCGCCGCCCTCGCGGCCGCATCCCTCGTCACCTCCTTCATCTCCGGCATCCTCGGCATGGCCGGCGGCATGATCCTCATGGGCGTGCTGCTGGCACTGCTGACGGTGCCGCAGGCGATGGTGCTGCACGGGATCACGCAGCTAGCGGCCAACGGGTGGCGCGCGACCCTATGGCGGCGCGAGATCGACTGGCGGGTGTTCCGGCAGAGCGCCTACGGCGCGCTCGTGGCGCTCGCGGCGTTCACCTTCGTGCAGATTCTGGTGAGCAAGCCGGTGGCCTTCCTCGTCCTCGGGATCACGCCCTTCGCGGTGCTGGCGCTGCCCGGGAAGCTCGTCCTCGACGTGAACAAGCGCGGGCATTCGTTCGCGAGCGGCATCGTCTGCACCGGCCTGCAGCTCCTGGCTGGCGTGGCCGGGCCCATCCTCGACATCTTCTTCGTCCGCTCGAGGATGGACCGCCGCGCGGTGGTGGCGACCAAGGCCTCCATCCAGAGCTTCAGCCACATCCTGAAGATCACCTACTTCGGGGTCCTCGTGGGCTCGGCGCAGCGAGGGACCGTGGACTTCTGGCTGGGGGTGATGATGGTGGCGCTCGCCATCACCGGCACGACGCTCTCGCGCCGCGTGCTGGAGAAGCTCACCGACGCGTCCTTCCGCCAGTGGACGCGCCGGACCGTAATGACGATGGCCGCGATCTACCTCGTCACCGGCGCGTGGATGCTCGCCCGGTGAGGCGGGCTCAGGCGGCCGCCTTCCGCACGATGCACTGGATCTGCGCGAGCGTGCCGGGGAACGCGGTCTGGTCGACGGGCCTCAGGAAGCGCCGCTTGAGAGCGGCCTTGTCAAACGCGAGGAGCCTAAGGACTGCGTAGGCGACGCGGCCCCCTCGCGCGTTCTTACGCTCCCGCGCGCTGCGCATAGCGCGAATGGGTGTCCATGACGAGCAGCCGGGTGGCCTGCAGGCGGTCGGCGACCACGCCGAGAATCCGGCGCATGAGCTCGTAGCCGAAGCCCTTGTCCTCCTCGCAAAGCGCGCGAAGGGTCGCTGCGTCGAAGGCGAGCGCGTGGAGGTCGTTCAGCACGCGACCCTGGAACACCGTGTCGCTGCCGACCACCGAGGACCAGCCCATCTCGTCGCCGGGGCCGAGGGTGTCGACGCGGAAGACGCCGCCGGGAGGCGCGATCTCCAGGCTCACCGCGCCGTCGACGATCAGGAAGAAGTCCGTGCCCTCCTCGCCCTCGCCGAAGAGGATCCGGTCGCGCTCGAAGCGCACCTCCTTCGCGAGATCGGCGAGCCGCTCCACCTCGTGCTCCTTGAGGCCCTTGATGAAAGGCTGCTTGCGGCACAGCTCCCGGGTCGCTTCGGTATTCATCGTTCGTCCTCCTCCGTCTGTTTTCACGGGACCGGCGTGCGATTCCCAGCATACGCCCCATTCGCTACATGGAAATCGACCCCTCCCGGAACTCCGTGCGGTCGAGCCAGACGTTCACGAGCACCGGGCGACCGGAGGCCGCCAGCCGCCGCGCCTCGGCGAGCCCCGCCCCGACCTCGGCGTCGGTGCGGATCTCCACGCCCTCGGCGCCGAATCCCCTCGCGACCTCGTGGTAGGCGGTGCGGGCGAGCACCGTGCCCACGTCGTCGCCCAGCATCTTCACCTGCTCGCGCGCGATCTGCGTCCAGCCCGCGTCGTTGCCCACCACGGCGATGACGGGGATGCCGTGCCGCACGAAGGTGTCGAACTCGGCCAGGCCGTAGCCGCAGGCGCCGTCGCCCCAGACGATCCACGTTTCCGCATCGGGCCTCGCGACGGCTGCGCCGAGGGCGAAGCCGGCACCCACGCCCAGCGTGCCGAACGCCCCCGGGTCGAGCCAGGTGAGCGGCCCGCGGGGATGCAGGATGTAGGAGGCCGTGGCGACGAAATCCCCGCCGTCGGCGACGAAGACCGCGTTTTCTCCCGCTGCATCCTCCATCGCCCGGAAGAACGCCACCGGGTTCACGTGCTTCCCGGAGGCCGCGGCCTGCGCGTCGATCTCGGCCTCGCGTTCGGCATCGCGCCCGGACAGCGTCGCGATCCAGTCGGGACGCCTGATCCCGTGCGCCTTGTGAGCGAGTGCCACGAGGAATCGCCCCGCGTCGCCGATGGCCTCGATGTCGGCCGTGCGGTTGAGCCGGGCGTCCTTCGTGCTGCGGTTGGCGGCGATGAGGGTCGCCGAGCGGCGCACGTGCTTGCCGTAGTCGAGGCGGAAGTCGCACGGCACGCCCGCGAGCAGCACGCAGTCCGCCTCGCGCAGCGCCTTGCGGCGGGCGTGGCGCATCTGCAGGGGCGAGTCGCGGCCGAGGAGGCCGCGCGCCATGCCGGACAGGTAGACGGGCACGCCCAGCTGCTCGACCGCCCGGGCGACGGCCTGCGCCTCGCCCGCGTCCACCAGCGCCTGGCTGCCCAGCACCATCAGCGGGCGCTCGGCCTTCCGCAGCGCATTCGCGGCGAGGGTGATCGCGGCATCCCCGGCCATGGGGGCCGGCACCTTGCGCGCGTGCGGCGAGTAGGCCCCGCCGCTGCCCGCGAACATCCTGTCCGCATGCCGGCCCAGGTACCACTGCAGGAAGCGGTCGGCGATGGAGGTGCCCTTCCCCGCCGCATCGGCGTACCAGCCGCGGATGAGCTCCTCGTCGTAGAGAAGGTCCACGGGGCACTCGACGAAGGTGGGCCCCGGAACGCCGGAAAGCGAGGCCACCAGCGC
>JAMPXV010000017.1 GCA_023700985.1 Lysobacter sp. | reverse complement strand
CGTTCGGCGAGCTGGTCGCGCCGCGCCATGATGACCCCGAGGAGCTCGTCCAGCCGCTCCCGGGATTGCAGGTCGCGCAGGTTCTTCGTGTTGGGCGAGGAGATGTTCACCGCGACGTAGGAGGCGCGCCCGTACACCGCGTCCAGGCAGGCGAGGTAGTCGTCGGCGGCGCGCTCGATGGGCGTGTCGAGGTTCTTGCCGATGTTGATGCCCAGCACGCCGCGGAACGAGGACTTCTCGACGTTGCGCAGCATCTTCTCCACGCCCACGTTGTTGAACCCCATGCGGTTGATGATCGCCTCCTGCTCGACGAGCCGGAAGAGGCGCGGCTTCGGGTTGCCGGGCTGCGGGCGCGGGGTGACGGTGCCGACCTCGAGGAAGCCGAAGCCCAGGGCCGCCATCGGCTCGAGGTACTCGGCGTTCTTGTCCATGCCGGCTGCGAGCCCGACGGGGTTGGGGAAGCGGATCCCCATCACGGTGCGCTCCTCGCCGCGGTCGGCGCCGGCGCCGAGGAGGGCCACGGCGGGCCCGAGCGCGCACATCGAGCGCAGGGCCACCTCGTGGGCGGTTTCGGGATCGAGCTTGAAAAGGGCGCTGCGGGCGAGGCGGTAGAGCATCAGGAGTCCCGGTGAAGCCGCGGGATCATCTCAGGCGCTTCCATTCCCCGCGGGTGAGCCCCTCGATGGGGCGGAAGTCGCTCTTGTAGGCCATCTTGCGGCTCTGCGCGATCCAGTAGCCGAGGTACACGTAGGGCAGGCCGCGGCTGCGGGCCTCCTCGATCTGCCAGAGGATGTTCCAGGTGCCGAAGCTCGCCTTCTCCGCGAGCGGGTCGAAGAAGGTGTAGACCGACGACAGGCCGTCGGGCAGCTCGTCCACGATGGACACCATGCGCAGCTTCCCGCCCTCGCGGAACTCCACGAGGCGCGTGGCGACGTTGGACTGCAGCAGGAAGTGCGCGTACTGCTCGCGGCTGTCGTGGTCCATGCCGCCGCCGCGATGGCGCTCGCCCTGGTAGAGGCGGTAGAGCGCGTAGTGCTCGGCGCTGAACTTGAGCTCGCCGTAGTGCGCCTCCAGCCCCGCGTGCCGCTTCCAGGCGCGCCGCTGCGCGCGCGAGGGCTCGAACTGCCCCGCCACCACGCGCACCGGCACGCAGGCCTGGCAGTGGTCGCACCACGGGCGGTAGGTGAAGGCGCCGGAGCGCCGGAAGCCGGCCGAGACGAGGGAGCCGTAGGTGTCGGTGTCGATGAGGTAGCTGGGCGTGGCGACCTGCGAGCGGGCCAGCCGCCCGGGCAGGTAGCTGCACGGGTAGGGCGCCGTCGCGTAGAACTGCAGGTTCGCTATCGGCAGGTCGTTGAGCTTCGTCATGCGTCCTCGGTGGCCGGCCAGCGGCAGCCGGTGGGGGGATATTGTATCGACTCGGCCAGCAGGTGCGCGAACTCGCTCCGCGGGATCTCGCGCGCGCCCAGGGAGGCGAGGTGGCGCGTGGCCTGCTGGCAGTCGATGACGCGCACGCCCATGGACTTCACGCGTTCGACGAGTTTCACGAGCGCCACCTTCGAGGCGTCGGTCTCGCGCGAGAACATCGACTCGCCGAAGAAGACGCGGCCCAGGAGGATCCCGTAGAGGCCGCCGGCGAGGCTTCCGTCCCGCCACGATTCCACCGAGTGCGCGAAGCCCAGCTCGTGCAGGCGCGTGTAGGCCGCCACCATCTCCGGCACGATCCAGGTGCCGGGCTGCCCGTCGCGGGGTGCCGCGCACTCGCGCATCACCTCCGTGAAGGCCGTGTCGAAGCGCGTCTCGAAGGGCCCGCGCGCCACGGCCTTGCGCAGCGACCGCGACACCTTGAGTTCGTCGGGGAAGAGCACCATGCGCGGGTGCGGCGACCACCACAGGATGGGCTCGCCCTCGGAATACCAGGGGAAGATGCCGCGGGAGTAGGCGTCGACGAGGCGCGCGGGCGAGAGGTCGGCGCCGGCGCAGAGCAGCCCGTTGGGCGACCGCAGCGCCTTCGCGACCGGCGGGAACGGGTCGGCCGGGCGGAGGAGGGGAATCACGGGCTGCTACTTTAGCAGCCCGCCGTCGCGGGGAAGGCCCTCAGCCCTGCGTCCAGGGCAGGCCGGCGTGGCGCCAGCCGCCGAGCCTGCCGCGCCGCCCTTCCTCGTCCGCGTCCCCCTCGAAGCCTTCGAGGATGTTGAAGACGCGCGTGAAGCCGGCCTGGGCCAGGGCCGTGGCCGCGTGGTGGGAGCGCACGCCGCTTCGGCACAGGAGCAGGATCGGCGCGTTCCTGGGGAAGCGCGCCGCCATCTTGTCGACGAAGAGGGGATCGGGGCGCGTCGCGCCGTAGGGGCGCCACTCGACGAGCGGCGCGTACTCGACGTGGCCGACGAATTCCCACTCGGCGCGGGTGCGCACGTCGACGATCGTCGCCGCGCCCTCCGAGGCAAGCTCGTGCGCCTCCCGCGGGGTGAGGGCGCCCGCGTAGGGCAGTCCCGCCGCGAGGCCCCGGGCCGCCGCGACGTCGAAGAGGTCGTGCCTATCCATGGTTTCGTCCTTGCATGGCGATGGGGAGGAGGTCGGGGGCGCGCACGCTCGCCGGGTCGCGGAACTCGCCCGCGGCCTCGGCCTGGGCGGCGTCCCGGCGGAAGCGCGGCCCGCGTCCGTCGGCGGCCGCCTGGTAGGCGACCGAGAAATCGGCGAGCGACGGCAGGGCCGCGTGCGGGTCGGTGCCCTCGCGCAGCTGGAACGAGTCGAATCCGCAGCGCTGGAGGTGGAAGATCTGGTCGCGCAGGACGTCGCCCACGGCGCGCAGCTCGCCCCGGTACCCGTGCCGGCGGCGCAGCAGGCTTGCGGTCGAGTAGCCACGACCGTCGGCGAATTTCGGGAAATGGACGGCGACGAGCGCCAGGCGCGGCAGGTCGGGGGCGATCTCCGCCGGCTCGTCGCCCGGCTCGAGGCGCACGCCCACGGGCGTGGAGCGCGCCAGGAGCTCTACCCGGCGGGCCCGCCAGACGGGAAGGGAAACGGCGAGCGGGCCCTCGGGCAGGGGCACGGTCTCCGGGTTCTCGTCCGGGCGCGGCACGAGCGAGCGCCAGATGTCGCCCAGGACGCGGCCGTTGCGGATGACGTGCCTAGGCATGGATGGCCTCCCGGAACTGGCCGTACACGCGCGCCTTGAACGGCCCGAGGCCGATGCGGTGCACGGTGTCGACGAAGCGCTCGTCCGCGTGCCGGTGGTCGAGGTAGGTCTCGACGAGGCCCTCGACCACGCCGGGCATCTCGGAGGCCGCGAACGACGGGCCGATCACCTCGCCGATCGTGGCGCCGATGCCCTGCTCGCCGCCGATCGAGACCTGGTACCACTCGGCCCCGTTCTTGTCGACGCCGAGGATGCCGATGTGGCCGACGTGGTGGTGCGCGCAGGAGTTCATGCAGCCCGAGATGTTCAGGTCCAGTTCTCCGATGTCGTGCAGGTAGTCGAGGTCGTCGAAGCGGCGCTGGATCGCCTCGGCCACGGGGATGGACTTGGCGTTCGCGAGCGCGCAGAAGTCGCCGCCGGGGCAGCACACGATGTCGGTGAGGAGCCCGATGTTGGGTGTGGCGAGCCCCGCCGCGCGCGCGAGCGTCCACAGGGCGTGCAGGTCGCGGCTGCGCACGTCCGCGAGGATCAGGTTCTGCTCGTGGGAGACGCGAAGCTCGCCGAAACTGAACCGCTCGGCCAGGTCCGCCACGAGCTCCATCTGGCCGGCCGTCACGTCGCCCGGCGGCACGCCCGTCTTCTTGAGGGAGAGCGTCACCGCGCGGTAGCCCGGCTGGCGGTGCGGGTGGACGTTGCGGTTGGCCCAGCGCGCGAAGGCGCGGTCCGCGGCCAGCAGGGCGGCCAGGGCGGATTCGTCACCCGGCGCCGTTTCGTAGGGCGGCGGCGCGAAATGGGCGCTTACGCGCGCCAGTTCTTCCCCGGTGAGCGTGGACTCGTTGCCGCGCAGGTGGGCCCACTCGGCCTCGACCTGCGCGCGGAACGCCTCCACGCCGAGGGCTTTCACGAGGATCTTGATGCGCGCCTTGTAGGCGTTGTCGCGGCGGCCGTGGAGGTTGTAGACGCGCAGGATCGCCTCGAGGTAGGTCAGCAGGTCGCGCCAGGGCAGGAACTCGCGCACGACGTGGCCGACGACGGGCGTGCGGCCCAGGCCGCCGCCCACGATCACGCGAAGGCCCAGTTCGCCCCCGGCGCTGCGCGTGGCGTGCAGGCCGATGTCGTGCACGAGCGTGGCGGCGCGGTCGGACTCGGCGCCGGAGAGCGCGATCTTGAACTTGCGCGGCAGGAAGGCGAACTCGGGGTGCAGGGTCGACCACTGGCGCACGATCTCCGCGAGCGCGCGCGGGTCCACGTGCTCGTCGGGCGCCACGCCCGCGAAGTGGTCGGTGGTGACGTTGCGGATGCAGTTGCCGCTGGTCTGGATGGCGTGCATCCCGACTTCCGCCAGCTCCGCCAGGATCTCCGGGACCTGGGCGAGCTTCGGCCAGTTGTACTGCAGGTTCTGGCGCGTCGTGAAATGGCCGTAGCCGCGGTCGTAGGCGCGCGCGATGCGGGCGAGCTTCCGCAGCTGCGTCGAGGAGAGGAGCCCGTAGGGGATGGCCACCCGCAGCATCGGCGAGTGGCGCTGGACGTACAGGCCGTTCTGCAGGCGCAGGGGCCGGAAGTCGTCCTCGGAGAGCTCGCCCGCGAGGTGGCGGCGCGTCTGGTCGCGGAACTGGGCGACCCGTTGGGCGACGAGGGTGGCGTCGATGGCGTCGTAGCGGTACATGCGGCGCATCCTAGCCGCCCCACATATGCCTGAAAAATACTTGTTTGTGATATGTTCATAACCTTTGGGCATATGAGGCCGGCATGAACCTCCAGCAACTGCGCTACGCCTTCGAGGTGGCCCGGCGCGGGCTCAACGTCTCGGAAGCCGCGGCGGCGCTGCATACCTCGCAGCCCGGGGTGTCCCGGCAGCTGCGCGCGCTCGAGCAGGAGCTCGGCGTCGACATCTTCGTGCGCCAGGGGCGGCGGCTCACCGCCGTCACGGACGCCGGGCGCGAGATCCTGGCGATCGTCGGCCGGGTGCTCGACGAGCTGGGCAACCTGCGGCGCGTGGGCGAGGAGTTCGCGGGGGCCGACCGCGGCTCGCTCGCGGTGGCGGTGACCCACACCCAGGCGCGCTACGCGCTGCCCCCCGTCATCACGGCGTTCAAGAAGCGCTATCCGGAAGTGCGGCTGAAGCTCCTGCAGGGCAACCCGCACCAGCTGGCGCGGTGGGTGCTGGACGGGGAGGCGGACGTGGCGATCGCCACGGAGGCGCTGGACCGCTACGAGCGGCTCGTCGCCGTGCCGGGCTACCAGTGGCACCACGGCGTGGTCGTGCCCTCGCGGCACCCGCTCGCGCGCGTGAAGCCGCTCACGCTGGAGGCGGTGGCGAAGTACCCGATCGTGACCTACGACCCCACCTTCGCCGGGCGCTCGGCCATCGACGCGGCCTTCGAGCGGCGCGCGCTTTCCCCCGACATCGTGCTCACCGCGCTCGACTCGGACGTGATCAAGTCCTACGCGAGCCTGGGGCTGGGGGTGGGGATCATCTCGTCTATCGCCTTCGACCGGCGCAAGGACCGCGGGCTCGTCCTGCTGCCCGCCGACCACCTGTTCCCGGTGCAGACCACGCGGCTCGCGTTCCGCAAGGGCGCGTGGCTGCGCGGCTACGCGGTGGAGTTCATCCGGCTCTTCGTGCCGCACCTCACGCGGGAGGCGCTGGAGCGGCTCGCCGCGGGGCGCGGCGAGGACTTCGCGATCTAGGGCTCCGGCTTGTCGTCCGGCGCGGGGTCGGCGTCGGCCACGTGCAGCACGCTGGTGCCGCAGACCTCCTCGATGTCCCCGGGCGTGGGCCGCTCGCGGAAGTAGACGAGGGAGCAGACCGGGGAGAGCCCCAGCAGGTCCTTCTTCACGACCCAGGCCGCGTACGGGTAGCCGAGCTGGTACATCTCGGACTCGCGCTCGCGCATCCAGTCGCGGCAGCCTTCGTTCATCGGGCAGGGCTGGTTTCCCCAGCCCGGCTCGAGGCAGGGAAAGTCCTGGTTGTCGGGCGAAACACCTTCCCGCCGGCAGGGCGACGAACGCAGCGTCTTCTTCATGAAATCCATGTTATCGGAGCGCCGGCGCGCTGCCTTGCGGCGGATCAAGGCTCAACATTGGGCCCATTGCGAGCTGTAGCGCGCGAGCTCCCTTACCACCGCGCGCTCCTCGACCGCGGCCTTGGCGCGGTCGCCCAGCTCGAGCTGCAGGCGGAATCCGAACTTCTGGAAGAACTGCTCGAACATCTCGCCGCCGAAGGTGCCGGCCGCAACGAGCTCGTCCTTCTTCGCGTCGTGCTCGAGGAGGATCGTGGCGAGCGGCTGCGGCGCCGGGCCGGCCACCACGCGCGCGCCGGCCGCCGGGTCGTAGACGCTGCGGTCCGAGCAGCAGGTGATGACCTTGCCCGCGCCCGCCACGGGGCTGGGCGCGTCGCGATAGCCGATGAAGCTCACCTGCCGCGTCGGGTAGGTGAGCTTGTGGGCGCAGATGGCCGAGTAGGCGACGATGGCGCGCTCCGGCCCCACGCCCCCCTCCCAGCGGTAGGTGCCCCCGCCCTCGGTCTTCAGGTCGATGCCGCCCGCTGCGGGCTTCGCCAGGCGCAACAGGAAGCACGGCGTGGAGGCGAAGGGGTAGTCGAAGACGTAATTGACGCCCACGCGCAGTTGCGCGGCCCGGAAGGGCTCGCCGCGCTCGTCGACCAGGAGCGCCCGGCGGTACAGGCGGGTCTTCAGGGCGGCGGCGTCGGCCGCGGTAGGGAGCGTGGTCGCGGCCGCGGAGGCGGCGCACAGTTTCACGAAGTCGCGTCGTTCCATGGGCGCGAAGATAGCACGCTCCCCCCGGAAAACTGACCCGGTCAGTTGACCCGGTCAGCTGCCGTTCGCGCGCCGGACGCGGAACCAGGCGGCGTAGAGGGCTGGCAGGAAGACGAGGGTGAGCACGGTGGCCACCATCAGCCCGCCCATGATCGCCACCGCCATGGGCCCGTAGAAGGCGCTGCGGGTGAGCGGGATCATGGCGAGCACGGCCGCCGCCGCGGTGAGCATGATGGGGCGGAAGCGCCGCACCGTGGCGTCGACGATGGCCTCCCACGGCTCGGCTCCCTCGCGGATGTCGTGGTCGATCTGGTCCACGAGGATCACCGAATTGCGCATGATCATGCCGGCCAGCGCGATGGTGCCCAGCATGGCCACGAAGCCGAAGGGCATGCCCGAGACGAGGAGGGCCGCGGTCACGCCGATCAGCCCCAGCGGCGCGGTGAGCGCCACCATGGCCAGGCGGGCGAAGCTCTGCAGCTGGATGATGAGCGCGGTGAGCATCACCAGCACCATCACCGGCGCCACCGCCGCGATGGAGCGCTGGCCCTTGCCGGAATCCTCGACGGCGCCTCCCGTCTCGATGCGGTAGCCGAGCGGCAGCCGCGCGCGGATCGCCTCGAGCTTCGCGTTCACCTGGGCGCTCACCGCCGGCGCCTGGATGCCGTCGCGCACGTCGGAGCGAACCGTGATCACGGGGGTGCGGTCCCGGCGCCAGTAGATGCCCTGCTCGAACCCGTAGGTGATGTTCGCGACCTGCGCGAGCGGCACCGTCCGCCCGCGCCCCACGGGGACGGCGAGGTCCTTGAGGAGGCTCACCATCCGCCGCTCGGCCGCGTCGCCGCGCACCACGACGTCCACCTGCCTGTCCCGCTCGCGCCACGCGGTGACGGCCTGCCCCGAGATCACCGTCCCCACGTACTGGGCGAGCTCCTGCGTGGAGATGCCCAGGATGCGCGCGCGGTCCTGGTCGACGGCCAGCCGGATCACGCGGCTCGCCTCCTCCCAGTCGACGTTCACCTCGCGCGTCCACGGGTTGGCGCGCATCACGCCGGCCACCTCGTTCGCCAGCGCCCGGATCGCGTCCTTGTCCTCGCCGATCACGCGGAACTGCACGGGAAAGCCCACGGGCGGGCCGTTCTCCAGCCGCGACACGCGCCCGCGCAGCTCGGGGAAGTCCTCGTCGAAGAGCGTGAGCAGGCGCGCGCGCACCACCTCGCGCGCCTCGTTGTCCTTCGTGTTCACCACGAACTGGCCGAAGTTCGCGTTGACGAGCTGCTGGTCGAGCGGCAGGAAGAAGCGCGGGCTGCCGCTGCCCACGTAGCTCACGAAGTTGTCGATGTTGTCCCGGAGCACGGGCTCGGTCATCAGCAGCCGCTCGAGCCTGGCCACCTGCGCCTGCGTGGCGGTGAGGGACGAGCCTTCCGCGAGGCGCAGGTCCACGATGAGCTCGGGCCGGTTGGCGGGCGGGAAGAACTGCTGCTGGACGAAGCGGAACCCGACGACCGACAGCGCGAAGGCGGCCAGGGTCGCCCCGATCACCGTCCAGCGGTGCGCCACGCTCCAGTTCACCAGGCGGCGGAAGCGCAGGTAGAAGGGCTTGCGGTAGATGGCGCCCTCGTCCACGGGCACGCCGGGCCGGTGGAAGTCGGGCAGCAGCTTGTAGCCCAGGTAGGGCACGAAGAGCACCGAGACCACCCAGGAGACGAGTAGGGCGATCGTGGTCACCGCGAACATGGCGAAGGTGTACTCGCCCGTGGAGGAGCGCGCGAGGCCGATGGGCAGGAACCCGGCGGCCGTGACCACCGTGCCGGTGAGCATGGGCATCGCCGTGGAGGTGTAGGCGAAGCTCGCGGCCCGGACGCGCTCCCAGCCCTGCTCCATCTTCACCACCATCATCTCCACCGAGATGATCGCGTCGTCGACCAGCAACCCCAGGGCGATGATGAGGGCGCCCAGCGACACCTTGTGCAGGTCGATGCCGGCCTGGTGCATGAAGAGGAAGGTGACCGCGAAGGTGAGCGGGATCGACAGCGCCACGATGAATCCCGTGCGCAGGCCCAGCGACACGAAGCTCACGAGGAGGACGATGGCGACGGCCTCGGCCAGCGTGCGCGTGAACTCGCTGACGGAGCGCTTCACCGCCTCCGGCTGGTCGTTCACGCGGTCGAGCTCGAGTCCGACGGGGAGCCCCGCCCGGATGCGCAGCACCTCCGCGTCGAGCGCCTCGCCGAGCGCGATGATGTCGCCGCCGGGCGCCATCGACAACGCCACGCCCAGCGCGTCGCGGCCCATGAAGCGCATCTTCGGCTGCGGCGGGTCGGAGAAGCCGCGCGTGACGGTCGCGATGTCGCCCAGGCGGAAGAGCCGCCCGTTGGCGCGCACGGGAAGCCCGCGCACGCTCTCCACGGAATCGAGCGCGCCGCTCGTGCGGATGTACAGGCGGTCGGTGGCGGTCTCGAAGCTTCCCGAGGAGGCCACCGCGTTCTGCTGCGCCAGCGCCGCGAACACGACGGCGGGCTCCACGCCCAGCGTGGCGAGCTTGGCGTTGGCGATCTCCACGAAGATCTTCTCGTCCTGCTCGCCGATCAACTCCACCTTGGCCACGTCGCGCACGCGCAGCAGGTCGGCGCGGATGCGGTCGGCGGCCTCCTTGAGCTGCGCGTAGCTGAAGCCGTCGCCGGTGAGCGCGTAGATGTTGCCGAAGGTGTCGCCGTACTCGTCGTTGAAGAACGGGCCCTGGATGCCGGCGGGCAGCTGGCCGCGGATGTCGCCGACCTTCTTCCGCACCTGGTACCACGTGTCCTTGATCTCGTCGGCCCGCGACGAATCCTTCACGAAGACGAAGACGACGGACTCGCCGGGCTTCGAGTAGCTGCGCAGGTGGTCCAGGTGCGGCGTCTCCTGCAGCTTCTTCTCGATGCGGTCGGTGAGCTGGCGCTCGACCTCGTCGGCGGAGGCCCCGGGCCAGTTCGTGCGCACCACCATCAGCTTGAAGGTGAAGGCCGGGTCCTCGGCCTGCCCGAGGCGCAGGTACGACCCTACGCCGATGACCGCCAGCACGATCATGAAATAGAGCACGAGCGTGCGGTGCTCGAGCGCCCATTCCGAAAGATTGAAGCGGTGGACCATCGCCGCGGCTTCAGCGCGCGGCGCCGGGGACCGGCGCGCCGGGCAGGCGAACCGGCTGGCCGTCGCGCAGCTTGTGCACGCCCGCGGAGACCACCACGTCGCCCGCCGCGAGCCCCGAGACGATGGTGGCGCCGTCCTCGCGGTACTGGCCCACCTGCACCGCGCGCGCCAACACCCGCGAGCTCTTCGGGTCGACCACCCACACGCTCGCCGCGTCGCCCTTGCGCACCAGCGCCGTGAGCGGCACGACGACGAGGCCGGCGTCCTCGCGCTGCGGCAGGGCCACGGTCGCGCTCATGCCGATGCGCGCCCCCGGCGGCACCTGCGTCGCGGAGACGCGCACCGTGTAGGTCCGCGTCACGGCATCCGCGCCGCCGGCGATCTCGCGCACGCGTCCGGGGAAGCGCCTGTCCGGGTCGGCCCACAGGAAGATCGCCACCTCCTGGCCGGGGCGAAGGTGCGCGACGCGGCTTTCCGGCGCGCTCACGACCACGTCGATCTCGCCGTCGCGCGCGAGGCGAAGCACGGGCTGCCCCGCGGCCACGACCTGCCCGGGCTCGGCCGCCACGGAGACCACGACCCCGTCGGCGTCGGCGGCGAGCGTCGTGTAGGACTCCTGGTTGGCGGAGAGCGAAGCCTGCGAGCGCGCCTGCTCCGCGCGGGCCCGTGCCGCGGTGAAGGCGGCCTGGCGGGCGTCGAAGGCGGACTGGCTGATGAACTTCCTTGCGAGGAGGTCGGTCGCCCGGTCGAGCTCGGCCCTGGCGAGCGCGAGGTCGGCCTCACTGGAGGCGACCTGCGACCGCGCGGCCTGCGCGCCGAGCTTCGCGTCCTCGGGGTCGAGGCGCGCGAGCGCCTGCCCCTTGCGCACGCGCGCGCCGGCATCCACGAGCCGCGCGGCGAGCTTGCCGCCGAGGCGGAACGCGAGGTCGGTCTCGACCCGCGCGCGCAGCTCGCCGGAATAGACCTCGCGGGTGGCGTTGGCCCCGGGCGCAACCGTCACGGTGAGCACGGGGCGGACGGGGTCCTCGGCCTGCCGTTCGGCCCCGCAAGCCGACAGGAGGAGTGCCGCGATCGCGGCGAAGGGCAGGGCTCGGGTCATCGGGATTTCCTCCGCGGGGTGCGGGCGGGCGCCTCGCCCATCGTCCCCGCCCACAGGGCGCGCAGGGCCTGCTCGAGCTCGCGCTCGTAGTCGCGCTTGAACATGGCGAGCTCGGCGCGCTCCATGGCCGTGCCGAAACGCTCGATCGGGTGCATGAGCTGCCAGAGCCCGAAGACGAGGCCGTAGCTGTGCTGCAGGAGCGTCACGCCGCCGCCCGCGTCCAGCGCCGGGAAGTGCCGCTCCAGGCCTGCGCCGGCCTGCGCCAGCGCCTGGCCCACGCGCACCTTGAAGGCGACCGCCGCTTCCGTCGGGATGTCGCGGTCCATGAGGCCGAAGCAGCGGCTGGTGAGTGACAGGTAGCCGGGCCGGCGCACGAGGTTGTCGAGTGTCGCGGCCCAGATGTCGTCGAAGCCGGCCCGGCGGCCGTCGAGCACCTTCATGAGCGCGGCGAAGAAGTCCGCCGTGTGGCGCTCGTGCAGCGCGAGCAGCATCTCCTCCTTGCTCGGGAAGTAGAGGTACACCGTGCCCTTGGCGAGCCCCGCGGCTTCGGCGACCTCGGCGACGCTCGCCATGCGATCGGGATGCTCGAGGAAGAGGGCCTCGGCGGCATCGAGGAGGGCGTGGCGCCGCTCCTCCTTGTCCTCCAGGGCGATGGCGCGCTGCTTGACGGCCATAAATGACTCCGGGTCAGTAACTCCGGAATTTAACTGACCCGCGGTCAGGTGTCAATGCGCTGCGGGGATCATCGCGGTGCCAGACACCGTGTCTGACACCGCGGGGCGTGGCGCCCTAGACCAGGCCCTCGAGGTACTGCACCTCCACCACGGTGCCGGGCTCCACGTTGCCCACCGAGTCGCCGAGGATGATGAAGCAGTTGGCCTCGCTCATCGACTTGAGGATGCCCGAGCCCTGGTCGCCGGTGGGCGCCACCGTCCAGCCGCCGTCGGGCCCGCGCGAGAGGACGCCGCGCTGGAACTCGGTGCGCCCCGGCGCCTTCTTCAGCCGGGCCGTGCAGGTCGCCGGGAACGTGGGGAAGGGCATCACCGGGTCGGCGCCCATGAGCCGCAGCAGCGCCTCGCGCACGAACTGGTAGAAGGTGACCATGACCGAGACGGGGTTGCCGGGCAGGCCGAAGAAGTGCGCGCCCTGGAGGCGCCCGTAGGCGAGCGGTCGGCCGGGCTTCATGGCGATCTTCCAGAACACCACCTCGCCGAGCTTGCCGAGGAGCCCCTTCACGAAGTCGGCTTCCCCCACCGACACGCCGCCGCTCGTGATCACCACGTCGGCGTTGGCGGCGGCCTCGCGGAACGCCGCCTCGAGGAGCGCCGGGTCGTCGCGCACCACGCCCATGTCGAGGACGTCGCACCCCAGGCGCCGCAGCATGCCGTGGATGGTGTAGCGGTTGGAGTCGTAGATCTCGCCCTCGCCGAGCGCGGTCCCGACCGACTTCAGCTCGTCGCCCGTGGAGAAGAACGCCACGCGCAGCGGCCGGAAGACGGCCACCTCGCCGACGCCGAGCGAGGCGAGGAGCCCCAGCTCGGCCGGGCGCACGATGCGCCCCTTGGCGAGGGCCACGGCGCCGCGCTTCAGGTCCTCGCCCGCGTGGCGGACGTTCTGCCCGGTCCTGGCGCCCGCGGCGAACGTGACGCGCGTGCCCCGGGCCTTCGCGCGCTCCTGCATCACCACGGTGTCCGCCCCCTCGGGCACCACGCCGCCGGTCATGATGCGCACGCACTGCCCCGTGCCCACAGGGGCCGCGTAGGGCCGGCCGGCGAAGGAGGCGCCGATCTCGTCGAGCGTGGTGTCCGCGTCCGGGCGCAGGTCCGCGCCGCGCATCGCCCAGCCGTCCATGGCGGAGTTGCGGTGCGAGGGCACGTCCACGGGGGAGACCACGTCGGAAGCGAGCACGCGGCCCAGCGCGTCGCGGATCGGCACGCGAAGCTGCGCCGTGAGCGGCTCCAGGAAGCGGTGGATGAAGGCGCGCGCCTTGTCCACGGGCATCGAGTTCGGGTCGTAGTCGTCGGCGCAGGAGGCCTCGGCGATGCTGGGCTTGGTCATGTCGGCTTCTCGAGTCCCGCGAGCTCGTCGCGGGTGTTGATGTTGGCGAAGGCGTCCGGCTCGTCGTCGAAGGCGACCTCGACGACGGCGAGCGCCGCGTACCACTTGTCGATCTTGCGCTGCCCGGAGGCGAGGAACTCCGCGAGCGAGGCATGCACGCCGCGGCGCATGAGGCAGAAGACGGGGTGGGCCTGCGCTCCCGTCCTCGCCACCGCGAGGTCGGCGCCGGCGGCCTCGAGTGCGGCGCGCAGCCGCGCCACGAGGTCGGACGGCAGGAAGGGCGAGTCGCAGGGGACGGTGGCCACGAGCTCGCCGCGCGCGTGGGCGAGCCCGCGCTCGAAGCCGGCCAGCGGGCCCGCGAAGCCGGGGATCTCGTCGGCGATCACGCGGTGGCCGAAGCGCGCGTAGTCCCCGGGGTTGCGGTTGGCGTTCACGAGGATCTCGTCGACCTGCGGGGCGAGGCGCTCGATCACGTGGGCGACCAGCGGGCGGCCGCGGAAGGGTGCCAGCCCCTTGTCGACGCCGCCCATGCGGCTTCCCTGGCCGCCGGCGAGCACGAGCCCGGTGACCGCGATCATCCGGGCAACTCGTGGAACGGCGCCCAGCCGGGCCGCTCGGCGGGGAACGAGTTCACCGAGGGCTCGCGGTCCACCGGCGTCACGAAGAGCGCGAGCGGCAGGTGCACTTCGCCCGCCCAGTTGCCGTGCGCGGACTCGAACGTGAAGCGCGTGCCGCACACCGAGCAGAAGCGGCGCACCGTGCCGCGCGAGGACTCGTAGGCGCGCAGCAGCTCCTCGCCACGGGTGAAGCGCACCTGCTCGCGCCTGAACCCGATCCAGGTCACCACGCCGGCCGCGTGGCTCGTGCGGCAGCTCCAGCAGTAGCAGTGGGCGCAGAAGCGCGAGGGAAAGGTCGCCACCACCTCGACGCCGCCGCAATGGCAGCGCGCGACGGCGGTTCCGGGCGCGGGGCTCTCGGCCACGGGCTCAGGCCTTTTCCGGGGCGGCGTTGCGGACGAACCGCCCGGCGCCGGTGAAGAGGAGGTAGCGCCGGTTCACCGCGCGCCCGATCAGCGTGAGACCGACCTGGCGGGCGATCTCGTGGCCCATCTTGGTGAGCCCGGAGCGCGACACGAGGAAGGGGATGCCCATCTGCGCGGCCTTGATCACCATCTCGGAGGTGAGGCGCCCCGTCGTGTAGAACACCT
Organism: Lysobacter sp.; assembly: GCA_023700985.1. Classification (GTDB taxonomy): domain Bacteria; phylum Pseudomonadota; class Gammaproteobacteria; order Burkholderiales; family Usitatibacteraceae; genus FEB-7. The sequence goes on along the minus strand of JAMPXV010000017.1, from coordinate 11,672 downwards.
TGTCGGAGCCGTCGACGCCCTCCAGCCACATCCAGCCGGCGATCGCGTCCACGGCGTTGTGCCGCCCCACGTCCTCGACGAAGACGAGGATCTCGGAGCCCTTCGCCAGCGCGCAGCCGTGCACGGCGCCCGCCTCCTTGTAGATCGACTCGTGCAGGCGCACATTGTTGAGGAGCCCGAAGAGCGTCTCCTCGTCCAGGCGCGCGTCCGCGGGCAGGTGGATCGACTCGATGTCCTCCATCAGGTCGCCGAACACCGTGCCCTGGCCGCATCCCGTGGTCGCGGTGCGCTTGGCTGTGCGCGCCTCGAGGTCCGCCAGGCCCGATCGCGTCTTCACGGCGACCGCACCCACGTCCCAGTCGACCTGCACCGAGACGATCTCCTCGATCGACTTCACCAGCCGCTGGTTGCGCAGGAACCCGATGGCGAGCGCCTCGGGGGCCGCGCCCAGGGTCATCATCGTGAGGACCTCGCGCTTGTCCACGTAGAGCGTGAGGGGGTGCTCGCCGGCGATCGGGGTGGGCCGGTGCTGCCCGGTCTCGTCGTGCGCGTCCACCAGGAACGTGGCCGGGCGGGCGGCCTGGGTGAGGCGCGGGCGGTGGCGCGGAGTCTTCATGCGGCGGCTCGATCCTCGACCGGGGCCCCGTCAGCCGCCGATGAACGACATCTCGACCTTGCGCGCGCGCGCCGTCTCGGCGGTGCGGATCTCGGAGTAGCGGTCGTCGCGGCCCTGCCAGACGGCGGCGATGGCGCGCGCGAGCTCCGCGTCGCCGGCGCCCGCGCGGATGAGGGACTTCAGGTCGTAGCCCTCGCGGGCGAAGAGGCAGGTGTAGATCGAGCCGTCGGTGGAGAGCCGCGCCCGGTTGCACGAGGAGCAGAAGGCCTGGGTCACGCTGGAGATGATGCCGAACTCGCCCGCGCCGTCCTGGTAGCGCCAGCGCCTCGCCACCTCGCCGAAGTGGTTGGGGTTGACCGGCTCGCAGGGGAACGCCTCGCCGATGCGGCGCACGACCTCGGCGCTCGGGATGACGTCGTCCATGCGCCAGCCGTTCGTGGCGCCGACGTCCATGAACTCGATGAAGCGCACGATGTGCCCGGTGCCGCGGAAGTGGCGCGCCATGTCGACGACCTGGTGGTCGTTGGTGCCGCGCCGGACCACCATGTTCACCTTGACCGGGGCGAGCCCCTCGGCGGCGGCGCAGTCGATCGCCTCGAGCACCTTCGCCACCGGGAAGTCGGCGTCGTTCATGGCGCGGAAGGTGGCGTCGTCCAGGCTGTCGAGCGACACCGTGACGCGCCGCAGCCCCGCGGCGTAGAGCGCGCGCGCCTTCTGCTTGAGCGCGGTGCCGTTGGTGGTGAGCGTGAGGTCCACCCCCGGCATCGCCTCGTGCAGCATGCGCACCAGGTCCTCGATGCCGCGCCGCAGCAGCGGCTCGCCCCCGGTGAGGCGGATCTTGGCGATGCCCAGCCCGTGGAAGGCCCGCGCCACGCGCACGATCTCCTCGAAGCTGAGGAGCTCGGCGTGGGGCAGGAACTGGTAGTCCGCGTCGAAGACCTCGCGCGGCATGCAATAGGTGCACCGGAAGTTGCAGCGGTCCGTCACCGAGATGCGCAGGTCGCGAAGGCCCCGGCCGCGCGTGTCGACGGGCGGCCCGTCGCCGGGCTCGCGCGCGAGCGGCGGGATCGCTAGGCCCCGGCGCGCGACGGCGACGGGAATGACGGGCTTCGGCATGGGGCGTCAAGGCATCCCTGGGGGGCACCGAGAATATCACGCGCACAGGGCGCAAAGCCCCCACGGGCGCTGGGGACGGGGCGGTTGGGCTATAGTCGCGCCATGAGCGAAAAACCCGTCCGGCGCGTGTCCGTCGTCCTCGAGCGCACCCCGGTGGCCAGCCGCTGGGCCACCCACCAATGGCAGGCCGCCAGCGTCATCCCCGACGTGGGCGGCGAGCCGCGCGTGGTGCTCGAGCGCGACGGCGTCCTGCAGAAGGTCTTTCCCGGCTTCGAGGTCACGCTCTTCCGCGACGAGGCGGAAGGCTACTACCTCAACATGTCGAGCGATGTGCCCTGCGCCTTCGTGTCGGTGCGCACGGACGAGGAAGGCGGCGATCCGTACCCCTTCCAGGTGACCGTGTCCTACAACGAGGCTGCGCGGCGCATGGATGGCGGCGAGCGCGTGGACAAGGCGGCGATCGACCTCGAGTTCGCGGCGTGGATCGGGCAGTGGGTCGAGGAGAACTACCGCCCCGAGCCGAAGGAGCGCATCCGGCCGAAGTCGTTCAAGGGCAAGGAAGGCCGCCTTCGCGAGCGGGGCTGAGCGTGGCTGCCGAGGACAACTTCCTGTCGCGCTGGTCGCGGCGCAAGATCGAGGCCCGGGCGGGCGCCGTCGAGGCGCCGCCGCCGGTTGCCCCGGTCGCCACCCCCGCGGCCCCGGCGGCCGACGCGACCCCGCCGGCGTCCGCGCCGGCAGGGCGTGAGCCGCTGCCACCCGTCGAGTCGCTCACGCCCGAGTCGGACTTCACGCCGTTCATGAACCACGAGGTGGACGGCGAGACGCGCAGCAAGGCGCTCAAGGCGCTTTTCACCGACCCGCACTTCAACACGATGGACATGATGGACGTCTACGTGGACGACTACTCGAAGCCCGATCCCATCCCCGCCTCCTGGATGGACAAGCTCGAGCAGCTTTCGCACCTGGGCGACAAGGGCGGGCGCGACCGCGAGGAGGCCGAGCGGCAGCGGGCGCTTGCCGAAGCGCAGGCCGGCGGCGAGCCCGCCCCTGCCGGGACGCCCCCCGCCCCGGCGGATACCCCCCCGGTTGCCGCGGCGGAGAACGCCGCGGACGGCCCGGGCGGCGAACCGGCTCCCAAGGAGGCAATTCCCCCACGTCCGGAGGGGGAATCAGGGACTTGAGGTCCACAGCGTGGCCTCGCAAGTGTTGTACACTGGCGGCCATATTTGAAGGACAGGCAATCGCCGCCGGAAGCGGCGATATCCTCCCAGCAGTACCACAGTGAGAGAGGCACGCCGGCCGCAACTTTCGCCGGCGTTCGACGAACAGCGGATGACGCAGGAAAACGTCGCGGATGGCTCCGTGATCGACGCGGTGACCGACTCGAGAGTGGCACCTGGCAGCCCCGTGGATCTCGAGGGCCGGGGATGGTCGGTTCATTCGATCGACTGCAATCCGAAGCTTCGCGCCCTTGCGGCGGCGGCCTCGCTGCCCGCCGACGAACCCCTCGCCAGCGTCTCCTATTCCTCCAAGGGCAACGTCCTCGTGATCGGCGGCGACGAGCGCGCGGTCGACGCGGCCACGCGCCTCGCGGCGACGCTCCCCGTGACGCTGCTCCTCACCTCGCGCCCCTCGGCCCAGGCCGCCGCACTCGCCAGCGCCAACCTCGACGGCGCCGTCTTCCCGATCTGGGGGGGCAAGGTCGCATCCCTCCACGGCTGGCTCGGCAACTTCTCGGCGACGCTCGCCGACCTGGCGACCGTGCGCGACGTCCCGGGGCGCGGGCTGCCCGGGGCCGCCGCCGCGATGTTCGACCTGGTCGTGGACTTCTCCGATCCCCCGCTCTTCGGTCACCACCAGCCGCCGCAGGGCTACTGGCGCGTCTCCGACGCCGCTTCCGTCGACGCGGCCCTCGTCGAGGCGGCCGACGCCGTGGGCGAGTTCGAGAAGCCGCGCTTCTTCTCCTACCGCGAGAACCTCTGCGCGCACTCGCGATCGGGCATCGAGGGGTGCAACAAGTGCATCGACGTGTGCTCGACGGAGGCGATCGCCGCCGACGGCGATCACGTGTTGGTCGACCCGCACCTGTGCATGGGCTGCGGCGCCTGCGCCTCGGTGTGCCCGTCGGGCGCCATGAGCTTCCTCTTCCCGCGCGTGTCGCGCCGCGGCGCGCAGATGAAGGCGATGCTCGCCGCCTACCGGGAAGCCGGCGGGGCGGATGCCTGCATTGTTTTTCACAATGGCGCCGACGGTCGCGACCTTCTCGCGCAAGCCGCTGCCGCCGGCCGGGGGCTTCCGGCCCGCGCGATCCCGATGGAGTCCTGGCACGTCGCGGGGGTCGGCGTCGATCTCCTGCTCGGCGCTGTCGCGCTGGGCGCGAGCCAGGTCGCCGTGCTGAGCGCCGGGTCCGAGGCGCCGGAGTATTCCGTGTCGCTTCGCGAGCAGATGGCGCTCGCGCAGTCGATCGTGAGCGCCCTGGGCTACGCAGGCCGGCATTTCGTCCTGGTCGAGACGGGCGAGGCCGAGGCGCTCGCCGGCGCCTTCGAGGCGCTCGAGCCCGCCGCCCACCCGGATGTGCCGGCCACCTTCGCGATGTCCGACGACAAGCGCACGGCGGTCGAATTCGCCGTGGAGCACCTGGCGAAGCACGCGCCTGCGCCGGTCACGGAGATCGGGCTGGCGGCCGGTGCGCCGTGGGGCGAGGTCGTCGTCGACAAGGCGAAGTGCACGATGTGCCTCGCCTGCGCCGGCGCCTGCCCGGAGTCGGCCCTGATGGACGGCGGCGAGGTGCCGATGCTGCGCTTCCTCGAGCGCAACTGCGTGCAGTGCGGCCTGTGCGAGCGCACCTGCCCCGAGGACGCCATCACGCTGCGCCCGCGCCTGCTGCTCGCCCCGTCGGTGCGCGAGGCGCGCGTGCTCAACGAGACGCAGCCCTTCCATTGCGTGTCCTGCGGCAAGCCCTTCGGCACGCACCAGATGGTGGACGCGATGCTCGGGCGGCTCGCGGGCCACTCCATGTTCTCCGACCCGGCCGCGCTCAGGCGCCTGCAGATGTGCGCCGATTGCCGCGTGGTCGACATGATGTCGAACAAGAACGAAGTGTCGGTGCTGAAGCTCTAGGGAATGGAAACCGTCGCCTCCCGCGTCGAAGTGCACCGCCCGGTCTCCCCGGAGGACGCGGCGCGCGCCGACTTCTACGCGCTTCTCGCCGCGCTCTTCCACCATGCCCCCGACGCGAGGCTGCTGCAGACGCTCGCCATCGCCCCGCCCATCGAGGGCGGCGACGCGGGGCTGGCGCGCGCCTGGGCCGACCTCGTCGCGGCCTCCTCGGTGATGGACCCGGAGGCGGCGGCGGAGGAATACGAGACGCTCTTCGTGGGCGTGGGCAAGGCACGGGTGTCGGTCTACGCCGGGTGGTATACCGGCGCGCAGTGGGTGGAACCCCCGCGGCTGCGCATCATCGAAGACCTTGCGGCCCTCGGGCTCGCGCGTCCCGAGGGCAGGGCCGAGCCGGAGGACCACTTCGCCGGCCTCTTCGACGCGATGCGCGTGCTCGTGGCGGGGGGCGCGGGGCGGGAGCCTGCGACGATCGAGGAGCAGAAGCGTTTCTACGAGGCGCACGTGAAGCCCGGCGTGGGCGCCTTCCTCGCGGCCGTCCGCGAGGCACCGGAGTCGAATTACTATCGCAGGGTCGCAGCCGTCGGCGAAGCCTTCGTCGGCATCGAGAACGAGTCGTTCAACCTGGATTGAAACCGCAGTTCATTGCGAAAAACAGGAGGCGTGACATGAACAACGAAAGCAAGCCGAACAGCCGCAGGAAGTTCCTGCTGACCGCGGGCCTGGGGACCGCCGGTGCCGCCGCCGTCGCGGTGGCGGGCAGGCAGGCCGCAACCGCCGCGAAAGGCGCGACGCCCGCCGCGAAGACACGGGGCTATCACGTCTCCGAACACATCCTGAAGTACTACAAGACCACGCAAGTCTGAGGAGGCCGACCATGCTGCTCAATCGCAAATCCGAAGGCCGGGCCGAGCGCGCCAACCCGCTGTCCCGTGCCATGGGCGCCCTCGCGGCGACGACCGTGGACCGCCGCGCGTTCCTGAAGGGCACCGGCATCACCGCGGGCGCGGCCGCATTCGCGAGCCAGCTGCCGCTCAACATGATCGGCGAGGCCAATGCCGCCGCCGAGGCCAAGGGCGGCAAGATCGAGGTCAAGCGCACGGTCTGCACGCACTGCTCCGTGGGCTGCGCAGTCGACGCGCACGTGCAGAACGGCGTGTGGGTGCGCCAGGAGCCGGTGTTCGATTCCCCGCTCAACCTGGGCGCGCACTGCGCCAAGGGTGCCTCGGTGCGCGAGCACGGCATGACCGAGCACTCGCACCGCCTCAAGTCCCCGATGAAGCTGGTCGACGGCAAGTACCGCAAGATCAGCTGGGAGCAGGCGATCAACGAGATCGGCGACAAGCTGCTCGCCATCCGCAAGGAAAGTGGCCCCGACGCCACCTTCTGGCTCGGCTCGTCCAAGCACAACAACGAGCAGGCCTACATGTTCCGCAAGTTCGTGTCGATGTTCGGCACGAACAACATGGACCACCAGGCGCGCATCTGCCACTCCACGACGGTGGCGGGGGTCGCGAACACCTGGGGCTATGGCGCGATGACCAACTCCTACAACGACCTGATGAACTCGAAGTGCATGTTCTTCATCGGCTCCAACGCGGCGGAGGCCCACCCGGTCTCGATGCTGCACGCGCTGCATGCCAAGGAGACGGGCGCCAAGATGATCGTGGCCGACCCGCGCTTCACGCGCACCGCGGCCAAGGCCGACCAGTACGTGCGCTTCCGCTCCGGCACCGACGTGCCGCTGCTCTTCGGCATGCTGTACCACATCTTCAAGAACGGCTGGGAGGACAAGCAGTACCTCAACGACCGCGTCTTCGGGATGGACAAGGTGCGCGAGGAAGTGCTGGCGAACTGGACGCCGGACAAGGTGACGGAGGCCTGCGGCGTGCCCGAGGGCGAGGTGTTCCGCGCCGCCGAGTCGATGGCGAAGAACCGCCCGTCGACGATCATCTGGTGCATGGGGCAGACGCAGCACTCCATCGGCAACGCCATGGTGCGCGCGAGCTGCATCCTGCAGCTGGCCCTGGGCAACGTGGGCGTCTCCGGCGGCGGCACCAACATCTACCGCGGCCACGACAACGTGCAGGGCGCGACCGACGTGGGCCCCAACCCGGATTCTCTGCCCGGCTACTACGGCATCGTCGCCGGCTCCTGGAAGCACTGGTGCCGCGTCTGGGGGGTCGACTACGAGTGGATGAAGGGCCGCTTCGCCTCGCAGGCGATGATGGAGAAGCCCGGCATGACGCTGTCGCGCTGGATCGACGGCGTGCTCGAGAAGAACGAGCACATCGACCAGGACAGCAACCTGCGCGCGGTCGTCTACTGGGGGCATGCGCCCAACTCGCAGACGCGCGGCCTGGAGATGAAGGCCGCGATGGAGAAGGTCGACCTCATGGTGATCGTCGACCCGTACCCCTCGGCCTCCGCCGTGATGCCCGACCGCAAGGAAGGCGTCTACCTGCTTCCCGCGGCCACGCAGTTCGAGACCTCCGGCTCGGCCACGGCGTCGAACCGCTCGCTCCAGTGGCGCGAGAAGGTCGTCGAGCCCCTCTTCGAGTCCAAGCCCGACCACACCATCATGTACGCCTTCGCGAAGAAGTTCGGCTTCGCCGACGAGTTCGTGAAGAACATCAAGCTGGTGAAGGACAAGAGCGGCTGGGACGAGCCCCTCATCGAGGACATCCTGCGCGAGATCAACCGCGGCGTCTGGACCATCGGCTACACGGGCCAGAGCCCCGAGCGCCTGAAGGCCCACATGCGCAACATGGACGCCTTCGACCCGAAGACGCTGCGCTGCACCAAGAGCGTCGTCGACAAGGAGACGGGCTACGACCTCGAGGGCGACTACTTCGGCCTGCCCTGGCCCTGCTACGGAAATGCCGCGCTCAAGCACCCGGGATCGGCGAATCTCTACGACACCTCCCGGCACGTGATGGACGGGGGCGGCAACTTCCGCGCGAACTTCGGCGTGACCCGCGACGGCGTCTCGTTGCTGGCCGAGGACGGCTCGCACTCCAAGGGCGCCGACATCACCACGGGCTACCCCGAGTTCGACCACGTGCTCCTGAAGAAGCTGGGCTGGTGGAGCGAGCTCACTCCCGAGGAGCAGAAGGAGGCCGAGGGCAAGAACTGGAAGAACGACCTTTCCGGCGGCATCCAGCGCGTCGTCCTCAAGAACCACGGCTGCCACCCCTTCGGCAACGCCAAGGCGCGCGCGGTCGTCTGGAACTTCCCGGACGCGATCCCGAAGCACCGCGAGCCGATCTACTCCAACCGCCCCGACCTTGTCGCCAAGTACCCGACGCACGACGACAAGAAGGCGTTCTGGAGGCTGCCGACCCTCTACAAGACGGTCCAGCAGAAGGCGGTCAACGACAAGGTGCACGAGAAGTACCCGATCGTGCTCACGTCGGGGCGCCTGGTCGAGTACGAGGGCGGCGGCGACGAAACCCGCTCCAACCCGTGGCTCGCCGAGCTGCAGCAGGAGAACTTCGTGGAGATCAACCCGAAGGACGCCGAGTCCCGCGGCATCAAGTACTGGGACTACGTCTGGGTGAGCTCTCCCACGGGCGCGCGCATCAAGGTGCGCGCGATGGTCACGGAGCGGGTGGGCCCGGGCGTGTCCTGGATCCCGTTCCACTTCGCGGGCTGGTGGCAGGGCAAGGACCTGCTGGACAAGTACCCCGAAGGCGCGGCGCCGATCGTGCGCGGTGAGGCCGTCAACACGGCCACCACCTACGGCTACGACTCGGTGACGATGATGCAGGAGACCAAGACCACCCTGTGCCAGATCGAGCGCGCCTAGCGCACCGCCACGGATATTAGGAGAAATTCAAATGGCCAGAATGAAATTCATCTGTGACGCCGAGCGCTGCATCGAGTGCAACGGCTGCGTGACGGCGTGCAAGAACGAGCACGAGGTGCCGTGGGGCGTGAACCGCCGCCGGCTGGTGACGGTGAACGACGGCCTGCCGGGCGAGCGCTCCATCTCGGTGGCGTGCATGCACTGCACCGACGCGCCCTGCATGGCGGTCTGCCCCGTGGACTGCTTCTACAAGACGGAAGAGGGCGTGGTCCTGCACGACAAGGACCTGTGCATCGGCTGCGGCTACTGCTTCTACGCCTGCCCGTTCGGCGCGCCGCAGTTCCCGCAGGCCGGCGCCTTCGGCCTGCGCGGCAAGATGGACAAGTGCACGTTCTGCGCCGGCGGCCCCGAGGAGAACAACACGGCCGAGGAGTACCGCAAGTACGGCCGCAACCGCCTCGCCGAGGGCAAGCTCCCGGCCTGCGCGGAGATGTGCTCCACCAAGGCACTGCTCGCGGGCGACGCGGACGTGCTCACGAAGATCTACAAGACCCGCGTCGTCACCCGCGGCAAGGGCGAGGAGATCTGGGGATGGTCCATGGCCTACGGCGGCAGCGGCAAGCTTGCCGACCAACCGGGAGCAAAAGCATGAGAAAGCTGACCGCCTTCGCGGCCGCCCTCGCGGCGGCCGCGGTTTTCACCGGATGCACGGAGATCGCCCAGGAGCCCGGCAAGTCCTACGCCGGCAAGGAGGACTCGAAGCCGTACGCCGGCGACCAGTTCAAGGGCGACAAGGCCAAGTGGGAGGCAACGCTCGCCCAGCGCAGCAAGGGGCAGGACGACTACGCCCGCATCGTTTCAGAAAAGAAATAGGGGAGAGACGACAATGACTATCCGAATCGCCAGGGGTCTGGGCGCGCTCGTCGTGGCGCTCGCCGCATGGCTTCCCGTCGCGGCCAGCGCGCAGCAGCCGGCCGCCCCCGCGCAGCAACCCGCCGCGGCCGCGCCGCAGCAGTCGGCGCCCGCGCCGGACTGGAACAAGCCGCCGGCGTGGAACGACATTAGCGCGAAGCCGGGGTACGCCTCGGTGCCGGGCCGCGAGACCAACATCCTCATCCAGGACGCGGGCCACGAGTGGAGGAAGTTGCGCAACGGCCCGATCACCTTCTACGGCGGCATCATCCTGCTCATCCCTCTCGCGATCCTCGTCCTGTTCTACCTCGCGAAGGGACCGATCAAGGTGCACGACCCGCTCACCGGCCGGCTCATCGAGCGCTTCACGAGCGTCGAGCGCGTGGCGCACTGGACCCAGGGGATTTCCTTCGTGGTGCTCGCCCTTACCGGCATCGTGATCCTCTTCGGCAAGCACATCATCCTGCCGATCGTTGGGCACGCGGCCTTCGCCGGGCTCACCACGCTCTCGAAGAACCTGCACAACTTCGTGGGGCCGCTCTTCATCTTCGCGATGGTGATCTTCATCACGCTCTACATCCGCGAGAATCTCTGGAAGTCCTACGACGGGACCTGGATCGGCAAGGGCGGCGGCATGCTCTCGGGCGAGCACGTGCCCTCGGGCAAGTTCAACGCCGGCGAGAAGGCTCTCTTCTGGCTGCTGGTCGTGGGGCTGTGCTCGGTGCTGGCCGTCACGGGGCTCATCCTCAACTTCCCGAACTGGAACCAGGGCCGCGAGGCGATGCAGCTCGCGAACCTGATCCACGGCGGGGCGGCGATCCTCGCGATGGCCATGGCCACCTTCCACATCTACATGGGCACCATCGGCACGCAGGGCGCGCTCGACGCGATGAAGACCGGCTACGTCGACGAGACCTGGGCCAGGGAGCACCACCAGTACTGGTACGACGAGGTGAAGGCCGGCAAGCGCCCCGAAAAGGTCGTCTCCGGCTCCGCCCAACCGGCCACGGGAGACTGACCATGAAGACGAAACTCATCGCGCTGGCCGTCGCGGCCGGACTCGGAATCGCGTTCACGGTCCAGGCGAAGCTGCCGCCGCCGCCGCCCGCCCCGCCGATGGACGAGGCCGCCAAGGCCGCGGCCGAAGCCAAGAAGAAGGCGGCGGCCGATGCGGCCAAGGCAGCGCAGGTCGCCGCGGAGGACGCGGCGGTCAAGAACTTCCAGGGCAACATGAAGAAGGCCGGCAAGCCCGTGCCGAAGCCCACGCCGATCGCAGCGGCCGCTCCGGCGGCCCCGGCGGCCCCGGCGAAGGGCGCTGCTCCCGCCCCCGCGAAGCCTGCGGACAAGGCGCCGGCGAAGAAGTCCTGACCAGTGCGCACCTCGAGGACTCTTCTCTCCGCGCTCGTGGCCGCAGCCCTGGTATCGGGCTGCGCTTCGATGGGTGATGCAAGCGGGCCCAGGGCCGTGGCGAATCTCGCCTCGACCAAGGGCAACACCGCCGCGGGCACCGTCACCTTCCAGCAGAGCGGTTCGAAGGTGCGGGTGGCCGGCACGATCACCGGCCTCAAGCCGGGCGCGGAGCACGGCTTCCACGTGCACGAGAAGGGCGACTGCAGCTCCGGCGACGGCATGAGCGCCGGGGGCCACTTCAACCCGGCCGGCAAGCCCCACGGGCACCACGGCGCTGCGGAGCGGCACGCGGGCGACATGCCCAACCTCAAGGCGGATGCCTACGGCACGGCGTCCTTCTCCTTCGAAACGACGGGTATCACCGTCGGCTCGGGGGTGGCGGACATCGTCGGCAAGGGGCTCATCGTCCATCGCGATGCGGACGACTACAAGAGCCAGCCGGCCGGCAACGCGGGCCCCAGGCTCGCCTGCGCGGTGATCGCCGGGGGCTGAACGCACGGCTGCAACGGAACGGGCGGCCTCGGCCGCCCGTTTTTTTTCACGCTGCGGGCGCGGGGGCGCCGGTCACCAGGTGTAGCGCACCGTGTAGCGGACCACCGCCTCGCCCTTGGGCGCGATGCGCACGGGGAAGTGGACGGTGCGCGCGTCTTCCTTCCGGAAGTCGTGGGTCTTGCGCGTGATCGCCCAGTTCGT
>JAMPXV010000210.1 GCA_023700985.1 Lysobacter sp. | reverse complement strand
TTGTTCAGGACGATGACGATGGGGTCCCACCCGTAGCGGCCGCAGTGCCCGAGCTCCATGCCGGTCATCTGGAACGCGCCGTCGCCCACGAGGACGATCGGCCGCCGCCCGCTCGCCGCCTGCACGCCCAGCCCCGCGGGCACGCCGAAGCCCATGGTCGCGTAGTAGCCGGGGGCCACGTGGTCGGTCTGCACGAGGTCCATGGCGGTGAAGAGGCAATCACCCACGTCGGTCGCGACCGGCATGCGCCCGTGCGCGTCCATGAGGTCGTTCAGCGCCCGTGAGATGTCCAGCGGCTCGACGGGCGCGTCGTCGCGCACCAGCCCGCGCGGCGCTTCGACCGGCGCCACGGCCTGCGCCGAGGCGAGCGGCTGCGCGCGCTCGAGCAGCGCCTCCACCAGGGACCCGAGCGGGATGTCCGCGTAGGTGTGGAAGCCGAGGGTCACGCGGCCGTCGAGCGCCTGGATGGCGTGACGCAGGTCCACGCGCCGGGCGGAGACGCCGAAATTGGTGTCGCAGACGATCACGCCCAGCAACAGGAGCCCGTCGGACTCCTCCACCAGCGCGGACACCTCGGGCGTTCCCGCAAGCCCGAGGTAGGTGCCCACCAGTGGCGCATCCGCGTTCTCGAGGAGGCCGCGCCCCATGAGCGTGGTCACCACCGGGATGCCCAGGCGGCGGGCCAGGCGCGCCACCTGCTCCTCCAGCCCGAAGCGGCGCACCTCGACGTCGACCATGAGCACGGGCGACTTCGCCGCCGACAGGCGCGCCAGCACCTCGTCCGCGCACGCGGCAAGCGCCTCGCGATCGACGGGGGGAGCGTCCACGGCGAACACGGGCGCGCAGGGCGCGTCCACCATGTCGCGGGGCAGCTCGAGGTAGACGGGCTGCGAGCAGCGCCGGGCGCTCGCCAGCACGCGCGCGATCTGCGCGCCCGCCGTCTCCGGGTTGTCCAGCCGCGCCTGGTCGCAGGTCACCTGCCGGAACATCTCGTACTGCGACTCCAGCGTCTTCGCCTGGTGGTGCAGCAAGAGGCCCTTGCCGCGCTCGCGCGTGCCCGGCGCGCCGGAGATCACCACCACGGGCGACTTCTCCGCGTAGGCCGAGGCTACGGCGTTCACGACGTTGAAGGCGCCGGCCCCGTAGGTGACCGCAACCGCCGAGGGTGCGCAGCGCATGCGCGCCGCCGCATCCGCGGCGAACCCGACCGACGGCTCGTGAGAGAGCGTGTATAGCGGCAATCGCCCGGAGGCGACCATGGCGTCGAAGAAAGGCAGCGCGAAGTCGCCCGGGATCCCGAACACCTCGCGCACGCCCGCCTGCGCGAGGGCGTCCAGCAGCGCGGTGGCGACGGTGTTGCGCATCGGCGCGCGCCCCGGGTTCAGCGCCTGCCCGGGTCCACGACGCGCATCGCGCGCCTGAGCAACCCGCGCGTGCGCGGGATGTCGATCGTGTCGAGCGTGTTCTTCACCAGCAGCGCGATCTCCGTGTCGCCCTCGACCACCAGGCGGCGGTTGAAGAAGAGCGTGTCGGGGTCGGCCTCGCGCGCCGCGAGTGCGGCGTAGTCCCACGCCACGGCGCGGAAGCGCAGCACGGGCTCCGCGGCGCGCGCCACGGGCACGAAGCGCCGACCGCGCACGCGGAAGAGAAGCTCCATGCCCGCGTCCTCGACCACGATCGCGAAGGTGTGGCCCTCGAGGCGCTCGAGCACGTCCGCGGGGAACTTGCGCCGCAGCGTGAGGTTCAGCCCCGTCGCGAAGGCGATCGAGGCGGGAAGCCGGGGAAGGCGGCGCCCCACCGCGCCGAGGGGCGCGGGAAGGCGGCGGGCTGCGTGAGCGGCGGTCATGGGCGTCCTTCCGTGGCCGGAGCGCGCGCGTGGGCGCGCTCCCATTCCGAGACGATACCCGGCTTTCCGTGCCAGTACCCGTCGCACGCGGCGGCCGGCATGAGCGGGGCGAGGCGCGCGGTGGCCTCCTCAGGGCCGATCGCTCCCGAGACGGCCTCGCGGAAGAGGGAGACCACTTCGCCCGTGTGCTGCGACTGCGGCGAGATCCTCAGCACGCCCACGCCCGCCTGCCTGGCCTGCGCCAGCTCGGGCACGAGGCTGTGCACGCTCGCCGATTGCGTCTGCACGCCGTTGAGCACGAGGAAGTGCTGGCCGTCCTGGGTGTCGAGTGCCAGGCCGTCGGGATGCTCGATGCAGCGGAACTCGCAGTGGTCCTTGGTGAGGTTGTTGTAGCGCGCCGTGAAGCAGCGCGCCGAGACGGCGAGCGGCAGCCGGCCGTAGGCGAAGACTTCCGTCTCCATGCCCTCGGGCGCCTCGGTCACGATGTCGGCGATTCCCTCGCGCGAAAGCTCCACGGGGGCCACCCAGCGCACGGCGCCGAGCCCCGCCAGGAGCGAAAGCGTGCCGGCGTTGTAGACGTTGAGGAAGGGGCCGGCGACGAACGGCGCCTTGCCGGCGAGCGCGCGCACGGCGGCCATGTCGTTCGCCTCGACGCGGAAGGTTCCGTTCTCCGCCACGGCGTGCATCGCGCGCAGGTCCGCGTCGCTCTCGATCAGCTCCGAGGTGGAGAGCACGACCTCCTTGCCGGCGGCCGCGAGTTCCTCTCCGATGGCGAGCCAGTCGACGAGCTTGAGCTCGCGCCGCCTCGAGCACACCGTTTCGCCGAGGTACACGGTGTCCACGGGCCAGGAAGCGGCGTCGCGGTAGAACGCGAGGACCGTCTCGCGCGGCCAGTAGTAGAGCAGGGGTCCGAGGGAGATCTTCATGGGGGCGCTCATTTCCAGGGCCGGTGGTAGGCGCCCAGCGTGCACTGGCGCCCTTCGGAGATGCCGGCCAGCGCCTCCTGCCACGCGGGCCGCACGCGGAAGCGCTCGGGGCTGCGCGCGCAGTCGTCCAGCGCCTCGCGCCAGACGCGCGTCACCGTCTCCACGTACACGGGGCTCCTCTGCCGGCCCTCGATCTTGATGGCCGCAACCCCCATCGCCTGCAACCGGGGCAGGAGCTCCAGCGTGTTGAGGCTCGTGGGCTCCTCGAACGGGTAGTAGGTGTCGCCGTTCACCACGAAGCGGCCGCGGCACAGGGTGGGGTAGCCCGGGTTGTCCTTCTCGCCGAAGCGGTCGATGAGGATGCCGCCCAAGCGCGACTCGAGGGCGTTGGGCACCTGCTGCCAGCGCACCGCCTTGGCGGGCGAGCAGCCGCCGTGGGTATTGGGGGATTCTCCCGTCGCGTAGGACGAGAGCGCGCAGCGGCCCTCGACCATGATCGAGAGGCTACCGAAGCCGAACACCTCGATCTCCACCGGCGTGCGCGAGACGACCTTCTCCGCCTGCTCGACGGAGAGCACGCGCGGCAGCACGGCGCGGCGGATGCCGAAGTGCTCGTGGTAGAAGTTGATCGCCTCGTGGCTCGTGGCCGAGCCCTGCACGGACAGGTGCAGGCGCAGCCGCGGGTGCGTCTTCGCGGCGTATGCGAGCAGCCCCGCGTCCGCCACGATGATCGCGTCCACGCCCAGCGCCGCCGCGCGGTCCACCGCCGCCTGCCACTTGCGCCAGGTGCCGGGCTGCGGATAGGTGTTGAGCGCCACGAGCACCTGCGCGCCCTTGCGGTGGGCGTAGTCGATGCCCTCGCGCAGCGACTTGTCGTCGAAGTTGAGGCCGGCGAAGTTGCGCGCGTTCGTCTCGTCCTTGAAGCCCAGGTAGACGTCGTCGGCGCCGTTGTCCACGGCGATCCGCAGGGCGGGAGGCGTGCCGGCCGGGCACACGAGCTTCATGGGCCGGGCCGCGGGCTGGGGCAGGGGGACGGCTGCGTTCATCGTGGGCCTTCGTGGGGTGGGGAACCCGGTTCCGGAACCGGGCTCGCAAAACCGGACAGGCTAGCCCGCGCGCCCGGGATTTCCTTGAGACAGATCAGGAAAAGCGGAAAAAGCCGGCCGCGCTCAGCGGTGCGCGACCTCGCGTTCGGCCATCCGGACCGCGCGCCGCAGGATCCGCCGCGTGCGCGGGATGTCGATGCCGTCGAGCGCGTGGTGCACGTCGTCGGCGATGTCGGGGTCGCCGATCACGACGAGGTCGTGCAGGAACAGCCCGTCGTCCGGGGCATCCTCGGACGCGGCCAGGGTGGCGAAGTCCGAGGCGTTCACGCGCACGCGCAGCGCGGCCTCCCCGGCGTAGGGCACGGGCACGAAGCGCCTGCCGCTGTAGCGAAAGGCCATCACGAGGTCGAGGTCGCGCACCTCGATGGCGAACGGCCGGTCGCCGAGGCGCTCGAAGACCTGCAGAGGCAAGCGCCTCCTCACCATCAGGTTGAGCACCGCCGCCACGACAGCCCCTGAGGGAACGCGGGGAAGCTTGCGCACCAGCGTGCGGATGGGCCGCGGCATCACCGGGCGCCGTCTCACGCCGTGCAGCGGCATGATGGGGCCGTTCATTGAACAATCAGGCTAGCGCGGGTCGGGAAAAAGTTGTTGAGGCAGATCAGCCAATGCCGATCACGCGCGCGATCGCCGCAGCGCCGAGAATCCCGCCACCGCCGCGATGGCCGCCGCCGTCGCGGCGGAGAACGACGCCACGACGCCCAGCGGCACGACCGCCACGCTCACCACGAGGAAGAACGCGGTGAAGCCCGTGAGGCCGGTGATGAAGCCGCGCTGCAGCCGCGCCAGCGCGTCGGGCCCGTAGAGCGCGAGCGTGAACGGCGGCATGATCGACCCGGTGATGGGCAGCGAGAGCAGGATCCCGCTCACCGTCGGCCCCAGCGTCGCGGCGCCGAAGAGGATGGCCGCGGCGAGCGCCAGCGCGGCGGCCAGGCGCAGCCAGAGCTCCACGGGCGGGATCGCCGGCAGCGTCGCCGCGCTCTTCGGCTGCGGCAGGAACCGCGCCATGGCGAAGAGCCCGGCGACCGCGATCGCGAACGCCCCGGCGGGCACGAGCGGAATCGAACCCACGCCCGTGGAAACCGCTGCGTAGGCAGCCCAGCCCGCGAGGAGCCCGGCGAGCGCGCCGTATGCGCGCCCCGCCCCCGAGAACGCGAGCATGTGCGCCGCCTGCCCCGCGATGGCCGCCATCGTCACCAGCGCCGAGCGCGCGGCGAACTCGGGGCCGTGATCGATCGCGAGGTAGAGCGTGATCGGGCCGCCGATCATCGGGAACCCGCCCAGGTAGCCGGAGACGGCGTGCCCATAGCGGCGCGCCGCGAGGCTCGCGAGCCACACCGCGAAGGGTACGAGAGCGAGCTTTAGGAACAATAAAGGGGTCAGAGTCATTATCGAGGAAATGACTCTGACCCCTTTTTCGCCGTCATGGCCGGTTGCCGCCGGTGACCATGCGGTACTCGTAGAGGCGGCACTCGATGGCGCCGTTGTAGAGCACGGTGCGCTTCGTCGCGGAAAGGCGGATCAGCTTCGGCAGGTCGGTGTCGCCGGAGAAGATGTAGGCGGTCCAGCCGGCGAACTTCTGCTTGAGGAGGTGGCCCAGCTCCGGGTAGAACTTCGCGAGGTCCTCCTTCTCGCCCAGGCGCACGCCGTAGGGCGGGTTGGTGACCAGGAAGCCCGCGGGCGCCGGCGCGGAGAGC
>JAMPXV010000209.1 GCA_023700985.1 Lysobacter sp. | reverse complement strand
GCCTCGCCGCGGGCGAGCGTGCGGTTGGCCACCACCACGCCCTGCGGGCCCTGGGCCACGAAGTAGGTCGCGGCGAGCTCCACCATCTCGCCCACGCCGATCAGGAGCATCCTCGTGCGCGAGATGTCGCCGAAGAGGTTCTGCGCGAGCTTCAGCGCCGCGGCCGACATCGAGATCGACTGCGCCCCGATGGCCGTCTGCGTGCGCACCTCCTTCGCGACCGAGAAGGTGTGCTGGAAGAGGCGGTTCAGCGTCGAGCCCAGCGTGCCGCTGTGCTCGGCCGTGCGCACCGACTGCTTCACCTGCCCGAGGATCTGCGGCTCGCCGAGCACCATGGAGTCCAGGCCCGAGGCCACCCGGAAGGCGTGGCGGATGGCCTGCGCCTCGCTGTGCGCGTAGAGGTGGTCCTCGATGTCCAGGCCGGCCCGGGCGGCCTCGTCGCGAAGCCAGGCGCGAACCGCCGCCATGTCGTCGGCGCGGCAGTACACCTCGGTGCGGTTGCAGGTGGAGACGAGCACGGCCTCGGTCACGCCGGGGCGGCCGGCGAGCGAGGTGAGCGCGTCCGCCTGGGTCTCGGGGGGGAAGGCGAGCTTCTCCCGGACCTCGAGGGGCGCACTGTGATGGTTGATGCCGAGAACGTGCAGGGGCATGGGCCGTGAGCGCCTCGCCGGCAGCCGGCGGGCAACTGGAAGGGCCGGATTATACAGGCGCCCCCTCGCCGCCCCCCTGTCGCCCTGCCGCCCGGGGCGGCATCGGATCGGGGGCGTGTGGGTATCATAGGCGGCACGCTCACGCTTCCCGGGAGGTCCCTGGTGCACCGGATTC
The DNA here is from genome assembly GCA_023700985.1 of Lysobacter sp. Taxonomy (GTDB): domain Bacteria; phylum Pseudomonadota; class Gammaproteobacteria; order Burkholderiales; family Usitatibacteraceae; genus FEB-7. The sequence continues at coordinate 4,842 of JAMPXV010000209.1, read as the reverse complement.
TTGCCGCCGCCGCTCTCTGCGCCATCCTCCCCGCCGGGGCCGCCACGTGCCCGGCGCTGCTGGACCACCGCATGAGCACGATCAAGGGCGAGCCCGCCGACCTCTGCCAGTACGCCGGCAAGGTGGTGATGGTGGTGAACACGGCGAGCTACTGCGGGTACACGGGGCAGTACAAGGGCCTCGAGGCGCTCTACCAGCGCTTCAGGGACCGGGGTTTCGTCGTGCTCGGGGTGCCCTCCAACGACTTCGGGGCCCAGGAGCCGGGCTCGGACGCGCAGGTGGCCGACTTCTGCGAGCGCACCTACAAGGTCCGCTTCCCCATGCTCGCCAAGACGGTGGTCTCCGGGCCCACGGCCGCCCCCCTCTACAAGGGGCTCGCGTCGAGCACCGGCGAGGTGCCGAAGTGGAACTTCCACAAGTACCTGGTCGGGCGCGACGGCAAGGCGCTGGCGAGCTTCCCCAGCGCGGTCGCCCCCGAGGACGCCCGCGTGGTGGGCGCGCTGGAAAAGGCGCTCGCGTCGCCCTGACCCCGTGCGCAGGACGGGCCGCCGGCCACCGGCCCCGCTTTCTTTACAAGCAGAACGAAAAAGGTGCAGTATTGCGTTGATTTAACGGAATCTTTTCTATGTCCGCTGCCCCCGGAACCTTCAGTGCACTCGGCCGCGCCCTCGTCCAGCAGGGCAGGCTGATGCAATCCGACGCCACGGCGATCCAGCTCGAGGCGTCGAAGGCCGGCCTGACCTTCGTCCAGCAGCTCGTCGCCTCCCGGAAGCTTTCCTCCCGCGACGTCTCGCATTTCGCGGCCAGCGCCTTCGGCTACCCGCTGCTCGACCTCGCGACGGTGGACACCGACCAGCTGCCGCTCAACCTGATCGACAACAAGATCGTCGCGAACCACCGGGTGATCGCGCTGGCCAAGCGCGGCAACCGCCTGTTCGTGGGCATGTCCGACCCCACCAACGAGCAGGTGATGCAGGAGGTGAAGTTCGCCACCGGCATGACCCTGGAGCCCGTGGTGGTCGAGGACGACAAGCTCTCGATCATCGTGAAGAAGCTGGGCGACTCGAGCAGCAAGGCGATCGACATCGCCACCGAGGACGTGGACCTCTCCGGCGTCGAGGTGACGGACGGCGAGGCGCAGCCCGAGGTCGTCACCGAGGACATCGACGACGCCCCCGTGGTGCGCTACGTGCAGAAGATCATGCTCGACGCCATCCAGGGCGGGGCCTCCGACATCCACTTCGAGCCCTACGAGAAGTTCTACCGAATCCGCTACCGCCAGGACGGCATCCTCTACGACATCGCGCAGCCGCCGCTCGCGATCAAGGAGAAGATCGCCTCGCGCATCAAGGTCGTCTCCAAGCTCGACATCTCGGAGAAGCGCGTGCCCCAGGACGGGCGCATGAAGATGGTGCTCTCCAAGACCCGCGCCATCGACTTCCGCGTCTCGACGCTGCCCACGCTCTTCGGCGAGAAGATCTGCATGCGGATCCTCGACCCCTCGAGCGCCACGCTCGGGATCGACGCGCTGGGCTACGAGCCGGACCAGAAGGAGGCGCTGATGAACGCGATCCAGCGCCCCTACGGCATGGTGCTGGTGACGGGGCCCACGGGCTCGGGCAAGACGGTCTCGCTCTACACGTGCCTCAACATCCTCAACAAGCCGGGCATCAACATCTCGACGGCCGAGGACCCGGCGGAAATCAACCTGCCCGGCGTGAACCAGGTGAACGTGAACGACAAGGCGGGGCTCACCTTCGCCGCGGCGCTGAAGGCCTTCCTGCGCCAGGACCCGGACATCATCATGGTGGGGGAGATCCGCGACTTCGAGACCGGCGAGATCGCCATCAAGGCCGCCCAGACCGGCCACATGGTGCTCTCCACGCTGCACACCAACGACGCGCCCTCGACGCTCACGCGCCTGATGAACATGGGGATCGCGCCGTTCAACATCGCCTCCTCGGTGATCCTCATCACCGCGCAGCGCCTGGCGAGAAAGCTGTGCACCTGCAAGCGCCCCGTGTCGATCCCGGAGGAGGCGATGCTGCGGGCGGGATTCAAGGAGGAGGAGCTCGACGGCACCTGGCAGACCTACGAGGCCGTGGGATGCGAGGTGTGCAAGAATACCGGCTACAAGGGCCGCGTCGGCATCTACCAGGTGATGCCCATCTCCGAGGAGATGGAGCGCATCATCATGAAGAACGGGACGGCCATCGACCTGGCCGACCAGGCGACGCGAGACGGCGTGCGGGACCTGCGGCAGTCGGGGCTTCTCAAGGTCAAGAAGGGCCTCACCTCTCTCGAAGAGGTCGAGGCCGTCACGAACGAGTAGGGGGGACGGACATGGCAGCGATGGCCAAGAAGGAAGGCAAGGACGTCAAGCTCTACAACTTCGCCTGGACCGGCAAGGACAAGGGCGGCAAGCTCGTCCGCGGCGAACTGCGCGCCGGCGGCGAGACGATGGTCACCGCCACGCTCAGGCGGCAGGGCATCCAGGTCTCCAGCGTCAAGAAGGTCTCGCAGCGCGGCGGCAAGAAGGTCACCGACGCGGACATCACGATCTTCACGCGCCAGCTCGCGGTGATGATGAAGGCGGGCGTGCCGCTGCTGCAGGCCTTCGACATCGTCGGCAAGGGCCACGCCAACCCCTCGGTGGGCAAGCTCCTCATCGACATCAAGACCGAGGTCGAGACGGGCTCGTCGCTGTCCGCGGCTTTCCGCAAGTACCCGCAGCACTTCGACGCGCTCTTCTGCAACCTGGTGGGCGCGGGCGAGCAGGCGGGCATCCTGGATTCCCTCCTGGAGCGCCTGGCCACCTACAAGGAGAAGATCCAGGCCATCAAGAAGAAGATCAAGAGCGCGCTCTTCTACCCGATATCGATCATCGTGGTGGCGCTCGTGATCACGGCGGTGATCATGATCTTCGTGATCCCGACCTTCAAGGACCTGTTCAAGGGCTTCGGCGCGGACCTGCCGGCTCCCACGCAGATCGTGATGAACATGTCCGACTTCTTCGTGGCCTACTGGCACCTGATCTTCGGGGGCCTGTTCCTGGCCGTGTGGTCGATCAGCAACGCGTACAAGCGCTCCGTCGCCATGCAGAACATGGTGGACCGGCTGATGCTGCGCCTGCCGATCTTCGGCGAGGTGATCCGCAAGGCCTCCATCGCGCGCTGGTGCCGCACGCTCTCCACGATGTTCGCCGCCGGCGTGCCGCTCGTGGAGGCCCTCGACTCCGTGGCCGGCGCCGCGGGCAACTACGTCTACTACGAGGCGACCAAGCGCATCCAGGCCGAGGTCTCGACGGGCACGGGCCTCACGGTGTCGATGCAGAACACCAACGTGTTCCCGAGCATGGTGCTGCAGATGACCGCCATCGGCGAGGAGTCCGGCGCGCTCGACTCGATGCTCTCCAAGGTGGCCGACTTCTTCGAGGCGGAGGTCGACGAGGCGGTCGAGGCGCTTTCCTCCCTCATGGAGCCGCTCATCATGGTCGTGCTGGGCGGCCTCATCGGCGGCCTCGTGGTGGCGATGTACCTGCCGATCTTCAAGATGGGTTCCGCGGTCTGACGGGGAGCCCGGGAACGCGGCGGGCGCGGGAAGCGATTTCCGCGCCCGCTTTTCATTTGGGCTCCCGTCCTTCATAGACGACGAAATGGACCTCACGCCGCTCCAACACTCTCCCGCCCTGCTCGCCCTCGCGACGGGGCTCCTCGGCCTGTGCGTGGGCTCGTTCCTGAACGTCGTGATCCACCGCCTGCCGATCATGATGAACGCGGAGTGGCGGGCGGACTGCGCGGAGTTCGAGGGCCGCGAGGCGCCGCCCGCGGAGCGGCTGACGCTCCTCTTCCCGCGCTCGCGCTGCCCCTCCTGCGGCACGCCCATCACGGCGCTGCAGAACGTCCCGGTGGCGAGCTGGCTCGCCCTCGGCGGCAAGTGCGCCGCCTGCAAGGCGCCGATCAGCGCGCGCTACCCGCTGGTGGAACTCGCGACGGGACTCGCCTCCGCCTTCCTCGCCTGGCGCTTCGGCTGGGGGGCGGCGCTCGCCGCCGGCCTCGTGTTCACCTGGGCCCTCATCGCGGCTTCCGCCATCGACCTCGACACCCAGCTCCTGCCCGACCGGATCACGCTGCCGCTGCTGTGGCTGGGGCTCCTCGTGAACACGGGCGGGGTCTTCGTCGACCTGCGCTCGGCGGTGCTGGGCGCGGTGGGGGGCTACCTGCTGCTCTGGAGCGTCTACTGGGGGTTCAAGCTCCTGGCCGGCAAGGAGGGCATGGGCTTCGGGGACTTCAAGCTGCTCGCGGCGCTCGGGGCCTGGACGGGGTGGCAGACGATCCCGCTCATCCTCCTCGTGTCGGCGACCTCGGGCGCGGCGATCGGGATCCTCGCCATCTGGCTCTCGGGCAAGGGCCGCGACACGCGCATCCCCTTCGGCCCCTACCTCGCCGCCGGCGGGATGGTGGCGCTGCTGTGGGGCCGCGAGGCCGTCGTCGCCTACCTCGGGCGCTTCCCGGCGTGAGCCGCGCCATCGGGCTCACGGGCGGCATCGGTTCCGGAAAGTCCACGGCGGCGGGCTTCCTCGCGCGGCTCGGCGCGGGCGTGGTCGACGCCGACGAGATCTCCCGCGAGCTCACCGCGGCGGGCGGTGCGGCGCTGCCGGCGCTCCGCGAGGCGTTCGGCGACCGGATGGTGCCTCCGGGCGGGGCGCTCGACCGCGCCGCCATGCGCGCCCTCGCGTTCGCCGACCCGGCCGCCCGGGGGCGCCTGGAGGCGATCCTGCACCCGATGATCCGCGAGGAGTCGGCGCGCCGCGTGGCGGCGGCCTCCGGCCCCTACTGCCTG
>JAMPXV010000016.1 GCA_023700985.1 Lysobacter sp. | reverse complement strand
CTCGGGGCCGTCGAGACGCTCATCGAGCGCTCGTCGGCCGCGAAGCAGATCGAGGCGAGCGGCGACGCGCGCGCCCGCGCCCACCGCGACCGCGCGCGCGAGATCCACGGGCGCGCGGCCATGGCGCTTCGCGACGGCGACCTCGCCGCGGCCTCGCGCCTGCTTCCCGAGGCGAGCCTGCAGATGTTCGAGGGCGTGCGCCTGGCCGGCGCGGAGACGGTCGTCGCGGAGAAGCGCCGCGTCGACTACGACGCGAGGCTCGAGAGCGCGAAGTCGCTGGCGGCCGCCCAGCGGCGCATCGCGGCCGAGAAGAACCCGGGCGAGGGCGCGCGGACCGCGACGGCGATCGACGACCTGATCGCGCAGGCGCAGCGCGCCGCGGCGGCGGGCGACCTCGAGGGCGCGCGCGCGACGCTCGACCGCGCCTACCTCGTGGCCAAGGCCGCCATCGGCTCGATGCGCGGCGGCGATACGCTCGTGAGGTCGCTCGACTTCGCCACCAAGGAGGAGGAGTACCGCTACGAGCTCGACCGCAACGACACGCACCGGATGCTGCTCAAGGTCCTGGTGACCGATCCCGCGAAGGCCGAGCGCGCCCAGGCATCCAACGCCCGTGCCGGCGAGCTGCGCGGCCAGGCGGAGGCGCGTGCCGCGGCCGGCGAGTTCGCGCAGGCCGTGGGGCTCCTCGAGGACTCGACCCGCGAGCTGGTGCGGGCGATCCGCGGGGCGGGCATCTACATTCCCGGGTGAGGACGCGATTGCCCGCGCGAGCACTCCTCGCCATCGCGATCACGCTCGCTGCCGCGCTTGCCTCGGCGCAGCCCGACGCGCGCCGGTGGCTGCCGCTCGCGAAGGACGGCCTCCACGACCCCCGCAGCCCCGCCACCGGCCAGCTGCAGGAGCCGCGCCAGGCGCTCTCGGTCCTCGCGCCCGACACCGCGGGCAACCAGGTGCGCTGGGTCGAGGCGCTCGAGCGCGGCCAGATCGCCCCGCGTTCCTCGATAAATCCCGGCACGGAGGTGCGCCTGCGCGAGGACGACATCCTGCTCAACCTCAACGGCGGCACGCCGATCGTGCGCTTCCCGCACCGGGCGCACACGCTCTGGCTCGACTGCTCCAACTGCCACGAAGAGGTCTTCGTTTCGAAGACCGGCGCGAACAAGCTGGACATGAGGAAGATGCTGCTGGGGCAGCAATGCGGTTTGTGCCACGGCGCGGTCGCCTTCCCGCTCACCGAGTGCGGCCGCTGCCACAGCGTGCCGCGCGCGCGGACCGGCGGGGGGCCCGCAGTGACGGGCGCGAGCCCTCCGGTTTCGTCGGGGGCGCCACGGCCATGAGCGGACGGCGCGGAAACCTGGCGCTCGCGGCCGTGGCGCTTGCCGCGATGCTCGCCTTTCCCGCGGCCGCGGAGTACGGCGACGTTGTGCTCAACCGGCGCTCGGAGGCCGAGGGGGTGCGCCCCGTCGTGTTCCCGCACTGGTTCCACCGCATCCGCTTCCGCTGCAAGGTGTGCCACTCGGAGCTGGGCTTCAAGATGCGCGCCGGCGCCAACGTCGTCACCATGAAGGACATCTCCGAGGGCAAGTTCTGCGGCATGTGCCACAACGGCCAGGTCGCGTGGGCGGCCGACCGCTGCGACCTCTGCCACTCGGGCCGGCCCGGCCTTAGGAGCGGCATCCAGGGCGGCCACGAGACGCTCGGGCCGGGGTTCTGGTGAGCGCGCGACAGGCTTCCGCGTCGGTCCGGGCCTTGTGCGCCGCGGCGATGCTCGCCGTCGCGGGCTGCGCCGCGGGGCCGCCGAAGACGCTGCGGTTCGACCCCGACCCGGCCAGGCAGATGCGCACCTGGCCGCACGCCCCGGACGTGCCGCGCTACCGGCACGAGGGGACGCTCCTTGGCGAGCAGAACTACGTGGAACCCGGCGGGGCCGCGAAGCCCGCGTGGCGCGGCGCGCTCGAGTGGCTCGCGGGCCTGGGCGGCGACGGCGTGCCGATCGACGAGCTGCTCCGGCCGTCCGCCGGCGCCGCCGATGGGTGCGGGCGCATCGTGGTGAGCGACCCCGGGCGCGGCGCCGTCTTCACCTTCAGGCCGGAGGGCGGGCCGGAGATCCTCGAATTCGCCGACGCCACGCGGCGCTTCTCCTCGCCCGGCGGCATCGCGTGCGGCGCCGGTGGCGCGGTGTTCGTGGCCGACTCGGCGCTCGGCCACGTGGTCGAGCTCGACGGCAAGGGCGCCGTGCGGCGAGCCATCGGCGCGGGGAGCCTCAAGCGGCCCACCGGGCTCGCCCTGGACCGGGAGCGCGGCGAGCTCTACGTGTCAGACACCGCGGCGCACGAGGTCAAGGTGTTCGACGCCGAGGGGCGACTCGTGCGCAGCCTTGGCGGGCGCGGGGAGGCGGAAGGGGAGTTCAACTTCCCGACGCACCTCTGGTTCCGCGCCGGCGAGCTCTACGTCGCCGACACGATGAATGGCCGCGTGCAGGTCTTCGCGCGCGGCGCCGAACGCCCGCGCCTCGTCATCGGCGCGCGCGGCCTCTACGTCGGCCAGCTCGTGCGGCCCAAGGGCGTGGCCACTGACTCCGCGGGGAACATCTACGTCGTCGAGTCCTACTACGACCACCTGCTGGTCTACGACCGCGAAGGGCGCTTCCTGCTGCCCATCGGCGGGCTGGGCAAGGAAGCCGGGCAGTTCTACCTGCCCTCGGGCGTCTGGACCGACGAGCGCGACCGCGTGTACGTGGCGGACATGTTCAACGGCCGCGTCGTCGTGCTGCAGTTCCTCGGGGGGGACAACGATGGCGGCACGTGACTGGCGGTCGGGCCTGCTCGCCGCCCTGGCGGTGGCCTCGATCCTCGCCGCGGGCGCGGCCGCGCTGCGCGCCGCCGGCATCTCGGACGTGCGCAACACCAAGCACAACCTCTCCATAACCGGCGCGGGGCCGGTGAAGAGCACGACGGAGAGCCAGGTCTGCGTCTTCTGCCACACGCCCCACGGCGCGACGCCGGGCGTCACGCCGCTCTGGAACCGCTCGCTGGGAACGACGACCTACACGCCCTACACGTCCTCCTCGCTCGACGCCCAGGTGATCCAGGGCGCGCTGGACCAGCCCGGCGGCAGCTCCAAGCTGTGCCTGTCCTGCCACGACGGCACGGTCGCGATCGGCAACGTGAACGTCCTGAACGGCGTGGGCTCGGCCACCACCCAGGGCACGGTGTCGATCCCGATGGCGGGCACGGGGACGGGCGGGACGATGCCCGCGGGCAGCGGCGTGACGACGGGCTTCACGCGCAACCTGGGCACGGACCTCGCGAACGACCATCCCATCTCCGTCTCCTACACCAACGCGCTGGCCCTTCGCGACGGCGAGCTGCGCGTGGTGGACGCGAACCAGCAGCACCCGGCGGGCAGCGGCAACCTCCTCGGCGTGCGCGGGCCGGGCTACCGTCCGCAGCTGCCGCTGGAACCCACCGGCCCCGGCGGCATCGGCCAGGTGCAGTGCGCCACCTGCCACGACCCGCACCGCCGCGAGACCGACGTTTCCAAGGGCAACCAGAAATTCCTGCGCCAGAACCGCTTCCAGGAAGCGGCGCCGGCGGCATCGCACAACGCCGCCACCGACATCATCTGCATCACCTGCCACGACAAGAACGTGGCTGGCGGCATCTGGGCCTATTCCGCGCACGCCAACCCGCTGGTGGCCACCCAGACCTACACCGCACCGGCGGCGGCGCAGCGCGAGTTCCCCGCGGGGCTGCCCGTGTGGCGCGCCGCCTGCCTCAACTGCCACGACACGCACACCGTGCCGGGGGCGCGGCGCCTCGCCCGCGAGGCGACCGACAGCGCCTCGGTGCCCAAGTCCGGCGGCGCCTCCGCCATCGAGGAAAACTGCTACCAGTGCCACACGACGGCGGTGCAGAGCGCCATCTCGCCCACGACCACGGTGCCCGACGTGCGCACGGACTTCCAGCTCGCCCGCCGGATGCCCATCCGTTCCTCCGACCAGGCGGCGGGCACCGAGGTCCACGACATCACGTCCAATTTCGTGGATGCGGGCTTCGTGGACTGCTCGGGGCCGACGAGCGGGTGCGGCAAGGATTTCCTCGAGCCGCGCGCGAAGCTGGGCGTGGGCATCTCCAGCAACCGCCACGCCGAGTGCACGGACTGCCACAACCCGCACCGCGTGGTGAAGTTCCGCTCCTTCCTCGGCAACCCGCCGGGGTCGCTGGGCGGCACGCCCGACGCTTCCGGCACCCACGACCGCTCGGCGGGCGCGACGGTGACCAACATCGCCTCCGGCGTGCTGCGCGGCGCGTGGGGCGTGGAGCCGAGCTACGGTTCCGCGAGCTTCTTCGGCATGCCCACCGGCTACGAGGTCAAGCGCGGCGACCCGGGGGCGAACACGAGTACCGCAGCCTCGGCGCCGTACGTGACGCGCGAGTACCAGATCTGCCTGAAGTGCCACTCGGACTACGGCTACTCCGACAACAACGTGTATCCGGTCGGCAGCCGCCCCAACCTCGGCTACCCGGGCGGCACGCCGGCGGGCACGAACAACCTCACGCAGTACACGAACCAGGCGAGGGAGTTCCAGGCGCCCATCACCCACCAGGGCCAGGTCGCCACCACGGACTCCGGCGCCGTCGCCACCGTCTCCGCGGGCTCGGTCAACCACCGGTCGTGGCACCCGGTGATCGCGCCGACGGGAAGGACCGCCACCATCCGCGGCAACGGCAACAACATCGCGGGGCGGTGGATCGCGCCGTTCAGCAATGCCGTGGGCACGCAGACGATCTACTGCTCCGATTGCCACGGTTCCGGCACCGCGGCCGGCACGATCCAGCCCGCCGGCGGCGAGAACGGCAGTTCGTGGGGGCCGCACGGTTCCTCGAACAACTTCATCCTGAAGGGGACGTGGAACGCCGCCACCGGCAGCGGCCAGGCCGACGGCCTGTGCTTCAAGTGCCACGACGCCGGCGCCTATGCGAACGACAGCGGCGCGCGCACGGGCTTCTACAATGATCCGGGCGACAAGGGTCGCGGCGACCTGCACGCGTACCACCGCAACAAGATCGGCCGCATCCGCTGCAGCTGGTGCCACGTCGCCGTCCCGCATGGCTGGAAGAACAAGGCGTTCCTCGTGAACCTCAACGACGTGGGGCCCGAGGCGGGACTCGCCGCCGGCACGCAGGTGCGCAACAACACGACCGCCACCTACAACAATGGCCCGTACTACATGAACGCGGTGCTCAAGATTCGTCGCTTCGCCCCGAGCGGGCTTTGGCGCGAGGCCGACTGCGGCTCGCGCGGCGCGCCGGGCAACGGGCAGTCGGGGCGCAGCTGGATGCGCGACTCCAGCGAGAACTGCGTCAACGCGCCATGAACGCCACGATACTGCCCGTCGCCCCCGGCGGCCCCCACCCGTTGCTGCGCGCGCTGGCCTCCACGCGGCTCACGCTCGTGGCGCTCGCGGCCATCGCGGCCGGCGTGGCGGCGAACGCGCAAGTCGAGGGGGGCATGCCGCGGCTCCTGGCCGCCGTGTTCGCGCTGGGCGCGGCAAACCTCCTCGCCGCGCTCGTGGCCCAGCCGCGGCTGCGCGCCGACCTGCCGCTGTTCGTCTTCCACATCGCGTTGCTCGCGATCCTGGTCCTCGCCGCGGCGGGGCGCCTCACGGCGCTCACCGGCACGATGGAGCTCGCGAACGGGGAGGTGTTCGAGGGGCAGCTCCTCACCCGCGAGGCCGGCCCGCTGCACCCGGACCGGCTCCAGCGGCTGCGCTTCGTGAACGACGGCTTCACCATCGACTACGCCGAGGGGTGGCGGCGCGGCCGCACCGTCAACCAGGTGCGCGTCTTCGGTCGCGGCGGCGAGGTGACGAGGCTCGCGATCGGCGACATCGACGCGCTCGTCCTCGACGGCTACCGCTTCTACACCACGCCGAACAAGGGGTTCGCGCCCGTGTTCCGCTGGGTGCCACGCGACGGTGAGGCGATGCAGCGCGGCGCCGTCCACCTGCCCGCCTACCCGATGCACGAGCACGCCCAGGAGCAGTCGTGGCGCCTTCCCGGCACCGCCCGCGACGCGTGGGTCATGCTCGAGCTCGACCGCCCCGCCATCGACCCGACGCGGGAATCGAGCTTCCGCGTGCCGGGGTCCTACCGTCTCGTCACGGTGATCGACAGCGTGCGCCGCGAGCTCGCCGCGGGCGAGTCCGTGGCGCTCGCCGAGGGCGTCCTCGTCTTCGAGGGGCTCACGACGTGGATGGGCTACAAGGTCTACTACGACCCGACGCTGCCCTGGATGCTGGCCGCTTCGCTCCTGGCGGTCGCCTCGCTGGCGGCGTTTTGCTGGCGCCGCTTCGGCCGCGCGGCGGCCGGGAAGGGCGCCTGATGGAAGCGGGCTTCCTGGGGGTGGCGGTCGCGTGCTACGGGATCGCGGGCTGCGTCGCGATCGCGGGGCACGTGCTGGGCAGGCGCATCGACGGGGCCGTCGCCGCATTGCTCGCCGCCGGGGTCGCGGCGCACACGCTTTCCCTCGGCCTGCGCTGGGACCGCGTCGGGCACGGCCCCTTCATCTCGATGTTCGAGGTGCTCTCGAGCAATGTCTGGAGCCTGTCGCTTCTCTTCCTCGCCGCGTTCCTGGGGGTGAGGGCGGTGCGGCCCGCGGCCGCGGTGGCACTCCCGGTCATCTTCGTGCTGATGACCTGGATGCTCACGACCCATCCCGACGACGGGCACTTCCCCGCCACCTACCGCACGCTGTGGCTCTATGCGCACGTGGCGTTCGGCAAGGTCTTCCTCGGCGCGCTGCTGGTGGCCACGGCGGTGTCGGGGCTCCTGCTCCTGGGGCGGGGCCGGACCGCCGGCACGGAGGCGGCCGACATGGAGCGCCTCGCGCTGCGCTTCGTCGTCCTCGCCTTCGTGTTCGAGTCGCTCATGCTCGTCACCGGCGCGATCTGGGCGCAGGACGCCTGGGGCCGCTACTGGGCCTGGGATCCCCTGGAGACCTGGTCCTTCCTCACCTGGCTCTCGGTGGCGGCGCTGCTGCACGCCCGGGTGTCGTTCCGCGTGACGCCGGGCACCACGGCCGCGATGATCGTGTCGGTCTTCGCGATCGCCTTCCTCACCTTCTTCGGGATGCCCTTCGTGTCCACCGCGCTGCACAAGGGGGCCGTGTGAGCGCCCGCGGCCGCGACGTGCGCCTCTTCGGCGTGGCGATCACCGCCGGGATCGTGGCCCTCGGCGGCGCGGGCCTCGCGTACATGCCCTCCGGGGCGGCGCCGGAAAAACCGCCCGCCACCGCCGTGCCCCACGCGGCCGACGTGGACCTCGCCTTCCGGCAGGGGGTGGCCATGCTGCACGCCCGCCGGCACGAGCACGCCATCGCGGCCTTTCACCGCGTGCTCAAGTTCGCCCCGGCCATGCCGGAGGCGCACGCCAACATGGGCTTCGCGCTGGTGGGACTGAAGCGCTACCGCGAGGCGAAGTCGTTCTTCGAGGGCGCCATCGACCTGCAGCCGCGGCAACTCAACGCGTACTACGGGCTCGCGCTCGCCGCCGAGGGGCTCGGTGATCTCGAGGTGGCGCGCGGCGCGATGCGGACCTACGTCCACCTCGCTCCGGCGGGCGACCCGCATCGCCGCAAGGCCGAGGCGGCCCTTTGGGAGTGGTCGGCGGGGCGTGGTGGCACGGCGATTGCAGCAGGGGGAGAGACAGCCCCCGGGCCATGACCGTGATCGCCGAACTCGGACACTTCGCACTCGCGCTCGCCCTCGCCGCCAGCCTCGCGCAGGCCGGGCTGCTGCTCGCCGGGGCGCGCCGCCACGACGCCGTCTGGCTCGCGGCGGGCCGCCACGCAGCCACGGCCGGCTCGCTCCTCGTGCTCGGCGCCTTCGGGGCGCTGTCCGCATCCTTCCTCGCCAACGACTTCTCGCTGCGCGCCGTCGCCTCGCACTCCCACCCCGGGATGCCCGGGCCATACCGCGTGGCCGCCGCCTGGGGAGGCCCCGGGGGAACGATGCTCCTCTGGTCCGCGATGCTCGCCTCGTGGACGCTCGCGCTGCGCCTCGTGCCGGGCCGGCTGCCGCTGGCGCTCGCCTGCCGCGCGCTGGGCTACCTCGGACTCGTCGCCGCGGGCCTGGTGGCGGCGACATTGGCCACGGCCAACCCGTTCGCGCGCGGCGCAGCCATCGCGGCTGCCGGCCACGGCCTGGATCCCCTGCTGCAGGATCCCGCGATGCTGCTGCATGCGCCGCTCCTCGTCGCCGGGGGCGCGGGGCTCGCGGTGGCGTTCGCCCTGTCGATCGCGGCGCTCGCGGGCGACCGGCTGGACGCCGTGTGGGCGCGCAGTTCCCGGCCCTGGGCACTGGGAGCCTGGGTCTTCCTGACGGCGGGAATCGGCCTGGGCAGCCTCTGGGCGGACGGCGAGCCCGCCTGGGGCGAGTGGTGGTCGTGGGACCGGCTGCAGGGCGCGTCCCTCGTCACCTGGCTGGCGGCCACGGCCCTCGTGCACGCCCTGCCCGTGGCGGAGAAGCGCGGCATCTTCCGCCGGTGGACAGCGCTCCTGGCGATCCTCGCGTTCGCGGCTGCGCTCCTTGGCGCCTGGCTCGCGGGCCCCGAAGCCCCCGGCCTGGTGCCGGACCGGGACCCGGGCGCGGCGCAGGCGGGCGCGTTCCTGCTGCTCTTCGCCATCGTGGCCGGCGCGGGCCTGGCACTGCTCGCGCAGCGCGGCCCCGACTGGGAGCACGAGGGGCCGTTCGAGATGATCTCGCGCGAAGCGGCGCTGGCGGCCAATGGCATGGTGTTCCTCTCGGCGCTGGCCGTCGTGCTGGTCGGGCTCCTGCAGCCGTACCTGGTCGCCGCCCTCGGCACCGGCCGGGGCGTGGGCGCCTCGTACTTCAATTCCGTCTTCGTTCCCCTCATCGTCCCCGGGCTCGCGCTCATGGGGCCCGCGCCGCGGATGCGCTGGAGCAGCGAGTCCGGCCGCGAGGCCCTGCGCGACGCGATCCGCCCCGCGTGCGCGGGCTTCGCCGCCGCCACGGCCGCGGCGATGCTCTTCGAGCGGGAGACCGCCTGGACGGTCGTCGCGGTCTTCCTGTCTGCGTGGATCGCCGCGCACGGGATCGAGGCGATCGCCTTCCGGCTTCGCCGGACGCTGGCGGACGGCGCCGGGCCGGGTGACGCGTCCCGCGCGGCGAGCTTCTACGCGATGCACGCCTCCCACTTCGGAATGGCCCTGATCGTGGCGGGCGCCGCGCTGTCCGCTGTGCTCGAGCAGTCGGCCGAGGTGGTGGTGGTGCCGCGCGGCACGGAGTCGGCGGGCTTCCTGCGCGTGCGCGCGGAGGGCGCGCGAGAGGTCGAAGGTGCGAACTACCGCGCGGTGCGCCTGCGCCTCGTCGTCACCGAGGACGGGCGCGAGAGCGTGGTCGAGCCGGAGCTGCGCTTCTACGGGGCCGGTGGCCTGCGAACCGCGGAATCGGCGGTCCATCGCGGCCTGGCCCGCGACCTGCACGTCCACGTCGTCCGCCCGGCTGGCGGCGGGGCGTGGGTCGTCCGCGTGCGCACCCGGCCGCTCATGAGCCTGGTGTGGGCCGGAATGGCGTTGACCCTGGCGGGTGGCCTGCTCGCGCTGGCGGACCGCCGCTTCCGGGCCCTTTCGCCGTCCGCCGGCGCGCGCTTCGACGCCGCGCCGGCCGTCGCCGTGGGGGGGGCGCGATGACCGCCTTCGTCGTCGTGGCGGGATTCCTCGCCGTGGCGGTCGGCGCGGCGATCGCGTTGCCTCTCTGGCGCTCTCGGGCGGTGCGCGGTTCGGCGCCGCGGGATGCCAACCTCGCCGTTCTCGACGAGCAGCGCCGCGAGCTCGACGACGCCCGCGGGCGCGGCGAGATCTCGGCCGAGAGCCACGCCCGCGCGGTGGCCGAACTGCAGGCGCGGGTGAAGGAGGAGTACGGCCGGGCCCCGGAGCGCTGGGCACCTTCGTCGTGGGGACCGGCCGGCTGGATCGCGGCCGCCTGCGTGCCGGCCGTGGCCGCCGTGCTCTACGTGGTCACCGGCAGTCCCGGCGCCACGACCCGGGTGCCCGCGCCGGCGCCGTCCGGGAAGGAAGCACCGCACGGTCCCGGCAATCGCCAGGCTGCGGTCGCCATCGAACTGCTCTCCGCGCGGCTGCGCGACAAGCCGGAGGACGGGGAAGGCTGGGCGATGCTCGGGCGGTCGTTCGCCGCGACGGGAAACTTCAAGGCCGCGGCGGACGCGCTCGGCCAGGCCGCGGCGCGGCTTCCCGGCAACGCCGCGGTGCTCGCGGACCGCGCGGACGTCCTCGCCATGGCGCAGGGCCGGCGCTTCGCCGGCGAGCCGGACCTCCTCATCCAGGCAGCCCTGCAGGCCGACCCGCGCCACGCGAAGGCGCTCGCCCTGGCGGGCACCTCCGCCTTCGACCGCGGCGACTATGCCGTGGCTGCCTCCCACTGGCGCCGCTTGCTCGAGACCCTGCCGCCGAAGGGCGAGACGGCCCGCGAGGTCGAGGCGCGCATCCGCGAGGCCGAGCGCCTTGCCGGCTCGGCCAGTTCCTCGGCCATCACGGGAACCGTCAGCTTCGCCGAGGGAAAGGCGCGTGCCCTCGAGGCCGGGGACGTGATCTTCGTCGTGGCGCGACCGCGCGACGGGAAGGGGCGGCCGGTCGCGGTCGCGCGCCTGCGCCCGTCGAGCTTTCCCGCGACCTTCCGGCTGGACGACGCGGATTCGCTGCTGCCGGCCTCCCCCCTCTCGGGCTTTTCGGAGGTTCTCCTGGAAGCGCGCCTGGCCCGCGGCGGGTCCGCGGACCCGCGCCCCGGCGATCCCCGGTCGGCGCCGAGGGCGGCTCGACCCGGCGACCGCGCCGTCGCCCTCGAACTGCGGGCGCCGGGTTGATGATTCGTCAAAACGCCCGGTGACGATTGGATTAGACTCGACGCCACTCTTGAGAGCGTGACGGAGGGTACCGATGAAATGGCGTGCCATCCTGGGCTTGGCGGGCGTGGCCATGGCGGGCGCGGCACCGGCGCAGGAGACGGGGGAAGGGCGTCGCCTCGCCGAGGAGACGCGCAAGGTCGCCGTGGAACTCGTCGGCCAGATCCGCGGGGCGCTCACGAAGGAGCTCGAGCTCAGCGGCCCGATGCGCGCCGTGATCGTCTGCAAGTACACCGTTCCCGAGCTGTCCTCGGCGCTGTCGCGCAAGACGGGATGGCGCGTCACGCGCGTCTCGCTCAAGCCCCGCAACCCCGCCCTCGGGACCGCCGACGCGTGGGAGCAGCGCGTGCTGCTCGACTTCGAGAAGCGCGCGGAACGGGGGGAAAAGCTCGATGCGATCGAGTTCGGGGAGGTTGTCACGGAGCCCGCGGGCCGCTACTACCGCTACATGAAGGTCCTGCCGATGGCGCCCGTCTGCATGTCCTGCCACGGGACCGACGACCGGATGACGCAGTCGGTGAGGTCGCTGCTCCAGGCGGAGTATCCCCACGACCGCGCCACCGGGCTCGCCGCGGGCCATGTGCGCGGTGCCGTCACCGTCAAGCGCCCGTTGTGAGCCGGGTCGCGCGCACGTTCGGGGCAGGGGCGCCCTGATGGCGGCCCGATCCGGCGAGGGGCAGCTCGCGGCAGCGGTCCCGGCGGCGTCCGCGGCCGAGCAGCCGGCCCCGTCGCTGCCGCCCGGGCTCTCGCTGCGCGCGAAGGCGCTCGTCATGTTCGTGGCGCTCGCCGGCTTCATCGTGGCCACCCTCGTCTCCGTGGGCCAGCAGCGCGCGCAGCTCATCGCGCTGGCCGACGAGCTCGAGCACATGCACGTGGTCGAGTCGGCCCTTTCGCGGGTGAACGCGGCGGCCGCCTCCGCGGTGCTCAAGATCAACGACGACACGATGGCGGCCGTCCCGCGGGAAGTGGCCAACGCGGTGGCGATCGAGGTCGAGGGAATGGGGCCGGGACTGCGCGCGCTCCACGAGGTGTTCCCCGGCGGCGACGCCCAGGCGCGACGCCTGGAGGAGAGGCTGCAGCTCACGCGCGAGACGTCCTCGCGGGCGGACGTGCTCGACCTGCGCGCGGAGGTGAACGCCCTCGTGGCGCGGCTGGGCCAGGTCGCGATGGAGGTAAGGGCGCGCAAGGACCGCCTGTGGGACGGCTACCGCTCGAAGTACGACGAGATCACGCTCACCCTCCTTGCCATGACCGTCACCGGGTTCGTCGCCTTCGGCACGATCGTGATGCTCTTCTTCACGCGGCTGGCCCACGACATCCGCCGGCTCGGCGACCGCGCGATCGAGGTGGTCCGCGGCGACCGTGGCGAGCCGGTGGCGGTCACGCGCGGCGACGAAGTCGGCCGCCTCATGGATTCGGTGAACCGCATGCAGGCGATCCTGCGCAAGCGCGAGCAGGAGCTGGAAGTCACGCGCCAGCAGCGCTTCCACCAGGAGAAGATGGCCGCCGTGGGCTCGCTCGCCGCCGCGGTGGCCCACGAGATCAACAATCCCATCGCGGCGATCCAGGGGGTGGCCGAGTCCATCCGCGGCAACTGCGAGGACCAGGCCTGCGGCAACCTCGGCAGGAACTGCCACCCGGACATGATCCTCGAGCACACGCGCCGCATCGCGCAGATCACGCGCCAGCTCGGCGACCTCACGTCGCGGCGCTCGGGCGACCCGGAGTGGGTGGACGTGAACAACCTGCTGCGCTCGACGGTGAACTTCCTGAGCTTCGACCGGCGCCTGCGCCACGCCCGCGTGGAGACGGTGCTCGACCCCTCGGTGCCCGCCGCCTGGGCCGTGCCGGACCACGTGACGCAGATCGCGATGAACCTCGTGCTGAACGCCGCCGACGCGATCGCCGGGAAGGACGGCGGGGAGGGCTGCGTGACCGTCTCGACCGCGGCCGCCGGGCCGGCCGTGCGCTTCACGGTCTCAGACAATGGCTGCGGCATGACGCCGGAGGTGCTCGAGCACGCCTTCGACGAGGCCTTCACCACCAAGCCGGTCGGCCTCGGCAGCGGCATCGGGCTCTTCATGTGCAAGGCCCTGATCGAGAAGGACGGCGGGCGGATCGCGATCGACTCGAAGCCGGGCCGGGGCACGCGGGTCGAGGTCGATCTTCCCATCCAGCCCCCCGGAGCGAACCCATGAGCATGCGGCCGATGAACGTCCTGGTGATCGACGACGAGGCAGCGGTCCGCCAGATCGTCTGCGAGATGGTCCGCTCGGCGGGGTACCCGTGCGACACCGCCTCGGGCGCGGCGGAGGGCGCCTCGAGGCTCGTGCGCGGCGGCGTCGACGTGGCCCTCTGCGACATCCGCATGCCCGACGGCGACGGCATCACGCTGCTGCGCAACTGCCGGGAGTCGGGGCTGGACACGGTCTTCGTGATGGTCACCGCCTTCGGTTCCATGGAGACGGCGGTCGAGGCGCTGCGCGCCGGGGCGCACGACTTCGTCTCCAAGCCGGTGAACCGCGAGGAGCTGGTGCACCGCCTCGCGCAGATCGAGGCGATGCGCGGCCTGCGCGAGGAGAACCGCGCCCTGCGCAAGAGCGTCGGGGGCCTGGGCGCGAACCGCTTTCGCTTCTCCTCGCCCGCCATGCTCGAGGTCGAGCGCCTCTCGGGGAAGGTCGCGCCCACGAACAGCACGGTCCTCGTCACCGGCGAGAGCGGCACCGGCAAGGGCGTGCTCGCCCGCATGATCCACGAGCAGTCGCAGCGCGCCGCGGGCCCCTTCATCGCGGTCAACTGCGGCGCGATCCCCGACACGCTCCTCGAGACCGAGTTCTTCGGCCACACGAAGGGCGCGTTCACGGGGGCGGAGCGCGTGCGCAAGGGCCTCTTCCTCGAGGCGGACGGCGGGACGCTGTTCCTGGACGAGATCGGGGAACTGCCGCTGCTCATGCAGTCGAAGCTGCTGCACGCCATCGACGAGAAGAGCGTGCGCCCCGTGGGAGCGGAATCGGCGCGGCGCGTCGACGTGCGCATCGTTGCCGCGACGAACCGCGACCTGCCCGCCATGGTGGCCGACGGGCGCTTCCGCGAGGACCTCTTCTTCCGGCTGAGCATGTTCCGCATCCACGTGCCGCCGCTTCGCGAGCGGCCGCAGGACCTGCGCGACCTCATCCGCCACCTGCTCGAATCGGGGGCCGCGGTCGGGCGACGGCTCACGGGCCTCGACCCGGCGGCGGAGGAACTGCTCCTCGCCTACGCCTGGCCCGGCAACGTCCGCGAGCTCGAGAACGTCATCAACCGCGCGAGCATCCTGGCCGACGGCGAGCGGATCACGCTCGCCGACATCCCGGCGGAACTTTCCGCGCGGCGCGGGCCGGGTGGCACAGCGGTTGCTTCGGGATCGGCAGGGGACCTGCGTGGCGAACTCCGGCGTTTCGAGGCGGAGCTCGTCTACCGGACCCTCGCGGGAGTCTCGGGAGACCGGCGCCAGGCCGCACAGCGGCTGGGAATCGGCTTGTCGAGCCTCTACCGCAAGCTCGAGGAATTCGAACGCGAGGGTCTGGGACGGGAAGCCGACCCTCGCCCGAACAACAACTCCTAGGCGCACCTGGCGGCACGTCCGCGCGGGGCGCGTGCGATGCCGATGACCACCGCCGGAAGACTGCTCTCCCTGATCCTCGTCGCGATCCTCGCGCCTTGCGCGGCATGGGCCGGCCCCGCGGAGGATTACGCTGCGGGCGACGCGGCCTATCGCAGCGGCGACGTGCGCGGCGCGATGGCGAGCCTGCGCAAGGCCGCCGACGCGGGCCATGCGAAGGCCCAGGTGCTCCTCGGCACCATCCTCGACGCGGCCGAGCAGGACGACGAGGCCGCGCGCTACCTCGCGATGGCGGCGGCCCAGGGGGACACGGAAGGCACCTACCTGCTGGCCGGACTGTATTCCGCCGGGGAGGGCGTGCCGCTCGACGCCGCGATGGCGCGCCGGCTCTTCGAGCAAGGCGCGGACAAGGGCCACCGCGAGTCGGTCTTCGCCCTGGCGACGGCCTATCTCCAGGGCGGCCTGGGGCTCACCGAAGCCGAGCGCATTTCCCCTGCCGCCCTCGCGATGCTGCGCAGGGCCGCCGACCTCGGCCACCTGCCTTCCCTCGACCGCCTGGCGGCAGCCTATCGCAAGGGCGAACTCGGCCTCGAGCCGGACGCGAAGCTCGCGGCCGCGGCGGAGGCGCGCGCGCGCTCCATCCGCGGCGTCGTCGAGAAGACGCCGGCCCGCCGGCGGGCGCCCGCCCGCCTGCCCGCGGGAGGCTGACATGCGCATCGCCGCCACGCTCGCGCTGCTCATCGCCGCACTCGCGGGGTTGCCCGCGGCGGGCGCCGACCTCGCGCGCGGCGGCCAGGTCTACGCGCTGCACTGCGCCGTCTGCCACGGCCCTTCGGGCCAGGGGGGCGTGCCGGGAGCGCCGAAGTTCAACCGCGGCGAGCGGCTCATGCAGTCGGACCTCGCGCTGGCCGAGTCGGTGCGCCGCGGCCGCAACATCATGCCCGCGTTCGCCGGTGTCCTGCGCGACCGCGAGATCCTGGACGTCATTGCCTACCTGAGGACCCTGCAACGATGATCGACCTAGCGAAGCGGCTCGCGAAAGCGCTGGCCGTGGCTTCCCTCGCCGCGCTCTCCTGTTCCGCCGCGGCCCAGTCCGCGCCGCCCGCCAAGCCGGCCGCCTCGGGTTCCGTGGGCGCCCCGAAGGGCAAGGACCAGGACTTCGCCCACTTCCGCGTCGGCAACAAGAACGTGAAGTCGCTCTTCGCCGACGGCGACGTGCTCTGGGTCGGCACCTCCGGCGGCGCGATCCGCTACGACACGAAGAAGGACGACTTCAAGCTCTACGACGCGAAGTCGGGGCTCCTGTCCAACGGCATCTTCCACGTGAGCCGCATCAAGGGCCGCATGGCCTTCGGCACCTACGGGGGCGGCCTTTCCCTGCTCGACGAGAAGACGGGCAAGTGGGAGAACTACAACGTTCCCGAGGGCCTCGGGGACGCGTTTGTCTACGACGTGCTGCAGGCCTCCAACGGCGACCTGTGGATCGCGACCTGGTCCGGGGTGAACCACGTCCGCGGGGGCGCGCTGCGCGACCGCTCGAAGTGGAGCCTGCACACGGTGGAGAGCACCAAGGGCGGGCTCATCAACGACTGGGTCTACGCGCTCGCCGAGGGCAAGGACGGCATCATCTGGATGGCCACCGAGGGCGGGATGGTGCGCTTCAAGGATGGCGCGTGGGAGAACTGGAACCACGCGAAGGGCCTGGGCGCGCCCTACGAGAAGGTGAAGGCCGACATCGCGTTCAAGAGCGACCCGTCGAAGGTCTCCCAGCACCACGCGCGACAGAAGCAGGAGATGGGGCTCGAGGGCGTCGACGTGGCCTACAACCCCAACTACGTCGTGGCGCTCGCCGTGGACCGCGACGGCACGGTCTGGGCCGGCACCTGGGGCGGCGGCCTGTCGCGCTATGACGGCAAGTCGTGGAAGACCTGGACCACGGCCGAGGGCCTGCCGGGCAACCACGTGTCGATGCTGCACGTGGACAAGGGCGGGGTGCTGTGGGTGGGGACGAACAACGGCCTCGCGCAGATGCGCGACGGGAAGTTTCCCCTCCTCACCGTGAAGGACGGCCTCTTCGCCAACACCGTGTTCTCGATGGTCTCGACGCCTTCCCGGGAGATCTGGGTGGGCAGCTTCGGCGGCGTGGCCCACCTGCGCCGGCCGCGGCCGAACTGAGCGCCGCTCCCGATTCCGGGAAACGGGGGCTTCGGGCTTCGCGTTCCCGGGAATGCCGGCGCGCGTCAGGGCCGCCGGGTGGGCCAAAGCGGCACGACGACTCGCTCCATGCCGGCGCCGCCGTGCCAGAAGCCGTTCGCGGCGCGGCACCCGGTTGCGGTCTCCACCGCCTGCTCGGCCGCTGCGCCGTCCAGCCGCCCGTCCAGCGCGGCGCGGACCAGGCGCACCACTTCCCGCGTCCCCTGCGCGGCGGGCTGGACCCGGACCACCGTGGCGCCCGCCGCGGTCACCCCGGCGAGCTCGGCGACGAGGCTCGTCGGGCGCCCCGACAGCGTCTGCTTTCCGTCCTGCACGAAGAGTTCCTCGCCTTCGAGGGACTGCGCGGCTTCGCCGGCCGGCGCCTCGCGGCAGGCGTGGCCGCAGTCGCGCCGCGTGCGCCCCAGCCGGGCGGCGGTGAAGCAGCGCGGGGAATAGGCGAGTTGCATCGAGCCGTACACGAACGCTTCCGTCTCCAGGCACGCGGGGAGCCCCGAGGCCAGTTCCGCGAGGGTGGGCGAGTCGATCTCGTAGGGGGCCACCCAGCGGTAGGCTCCCCAGCGGACCAGGGTGTGCAACGTGGCGGCATTGAACACGTGCAGCAGGGGGCCGGCCACGATAGGCGCCTTGCCCTTGAGCCGCGGGAAGAGCCCGACGTCGTTCACCTCCATGGCGAAGCGTCCGCCGTCGGAGAGAATCGAGAAGAGGCGCAGCTCCCCCGGCGTCTCGAGCCCCGGGGGCGAGGCGAACACGACCTCACGGCCGCCCGTCTCGATGCGGTGCGCGAGATCGAGCCATTCGCGCACCCCCAGCGCGCTGCGCTTGGCGCACACGGTCTCGCCGAGGCAGACGATGTCCACCGGCCAGGTCGTCGCCTCCTCGTAGAAGGCGAGTACCCGTTCGCGCGTCCATGGGTAGGGAATGGGGGCGAGCGAGATGCGGGTCGCGGGGGCGTTCACAGGTGGCCCGTCGTGGAGGCGGAGCACGGCAGCAGGTCGCCATCCTCCGCGATGGCACGGCGCCACTCGGGTAGAACGGCGTAGCGCGCGGGCTCGTCGAGGCAGGCGTCGATCGCCTCGCGCCAGGCGCGCAGCAGCGCCAGCTGGCGTCCCGGCTCGCCTGGGGTCGGCACAACGCGGAAGGCGATGACCCTGGGCGAGGCAAGGGTGGGCAGGATGTCCATCAGGTTCTCGGGGCGCTGGGTGCCGAAAAGGTAGGCCGTTCCGCGGCTCACGCGGAATCGCCCCCGGCAGGCGGCGGTCAGGCGGCCGTTCGCGTCGAGGGGCCGCACGTCGATGAGCACGCCGTTGAGCCGCGAGACGACGGTGCGCCACGTGCGATGCTCATGGATCATGCGCGCCGGCGAGCAGGCCCCATCGCGGCCGACCGAGGCGCCGGTGATCCACGACGAAAGCGCGCACTGGCCCTCGAGCATGGTGCCGTGGCTGCCGTGGCCGAAGAGCTCGAGCTCGGCAGGCGAGCTTGCGACCAGGTGGCGCAGCCGCTCGAGCGGCAGCGAGGTGGGGATGGCCACTCGCGAGGCGCCGAATTCCGTCGCGTACAGGCAGACCGCCTCGCGATTCGTGGCCGAGGCCTGCGGGGAGACGTGCAGGGCCAGGCGCGGCAGCTCGCTGCGGATCAGGTCGAGCGTGCCGAGGTCGGACGCGATGAGGGCGTCGACGCCCGCGTCGGCCAACGCGACCGCGGCGCGGGCGACCCGGGGCAGTTCGGGCGTCCCGTAGCGTGCCGCGAAGGCGATGGCGATGCGCCGCCCGGACTGGCGGGCGAGCGCGATCGCCTGCTCGCACTCGCGCATCCATGGCGATATCTCGCGCAGGCGCCGGTCGTAGGAGAGGCTCCTCTGGGTGAAGTTCACCCAGTCCGCGCCGGCCGAGACCGCCAGGCGCACGTCGTCGAGCGTCGCGGCGGCGACGGTGAGCTGCAGCCGTGGCTGCGGGACACCGGGCGCCGGGTGCGGCGCCGGCGCGGCATGCGCATCGGGAAGGAGGGACATGACCCGGCTGGAGCGAATCCCGTGCCAAGCGGCATAGCCGCGGGCGGGAAGGCCGTCAGGACTGGCTGCGCATGAGCCGCTGCTTCTCCCGCTGCCAGTCGCGTTCCTTCTCGGCCTCGCGCTTGTCGTGCTGCTTCTTGCCCTTGGCGAGCCCGATCTCGGCCTTGATCCGCCCCTTCGCGAAGTGCAGGTTGACCGGCACCAGGGTGTAGCCGCGCTGCTCGACCTTGCCGATGAGCCGCGCGAGTTCCGCCCCGTGCAGCAGCAGCTTCCGGGTGCGCGTGGGGTCGGGGTGCACGTGCGTGGAGGCCGTGGGGAGCGCGCTCACGTGCATGCCGATGATGAACGCCTCGGCGCCGCGCACCATCACGTACGCCTCCTTGAGCTGTGCGCGCCCGGCGCGAATCGCCTTGACCTCCCAGCCCTCGAGCACGAGCCCGGCCTCGAAGCGCTCTTCGATGAAGTAGTCGTGGAAGGCCTTGCGATTCTCGACGATGCTCATGGCGGGGGCGCGGGGCGGGGGGAGGGGGCGGAATCGGCCGCGCGAGGTTCGCATTCTACCGGGCGCGCGCCTTAAAATGCCGCTCCCATGCCCACCATCACGCGCAAGGTCATCGTGGACCGGACGGCGGAGGCGATGTTCGCCCTCGTCGACGGGGTCGAGGCCTACCCGCAGTTCCTGCCCTGGTGCGCGTCCGTCGAGGTCTACGGGCGCACGCCCACCGAGACCCACGCCCGCATCGACATCGACTTCCACGGCCTGAAGAGCCACGTGGCCACGCGCAACCGCAACGAGCCGCCGGAATGGATCCACCTCGAGCTCGCCGACGGGCCCTTCGAGAGGCTGGCGGGGCACTGGCACATCCGCCCGCTGGGCGGCGAGGGGTGCGCCATCGAGTTCTCCATCGACTACGCCTTCTCCAGCCGCGCGCTGGACGCGGTGATGGGCCCGGTGTTCGGCCAGATCATGGAGACGATCGTCGAGCGCTTCGTCGAGCGGGCCGCCGACCTGGCTGGCAAGCCGCCGCCGGCGGTCCCCGCCCCGGGGGCCTGATGCGCGTCCTCGTGGCGGTGGCGCTGCCGTCGGGCCAGGAGGTCGTCGCCGTCGACCTGGAGGAGGGCGCGAGCCTCGCGCAGGCGCTCGCCGCGGCGCGCGTGGCCGAGCGGCACCCGGGGCTCGCGCTCGATCGCGTGGGCGTCTGGGGGCGGCGGCGCAAGCCGGGCTGCGTGCTGCGCGAGGGCGACCGCGTCGAGGTCTACCGGCCGGTGCAGGCCGACGCGAAGGCGATGCGCCGCGCGCGGGCCGGCCTCAGTTCCGGGACTCGATCTCGAAACGGGCCCTGACCCAGCCCGCGCCCTTCGCGGCGATGCGGTTCAGGCGGATGCGGTAGGTCGCGCCGCCGGCAACCACGCGATAGGGGGTCGTCGCGGAAAAGTGGGCGTTGCGCACGACGATCGAGTCGAACTTGCCGATGGTGTCGGTGCCGGGCAGGTACAGGGCCTCGACCGCGGGGCCGCCATCGGCCGGCGCCAGCTCGACGCGGATCGGCTGGTAGGAGAGCACCTCGACGCCCGCGAGGATCTCGCCGCGCACGCGGTTGGCCAGCTTCCTCACGACGCGGGCGAGGATCCAGCCGCCGGACACCTGGTTGCGCAGGCCGATGATGCCGTTGAGCAGCAGCATGTCGGCCGATGCCTTCTCGACGAGCAGCCCGTAGCCCTTCGAGCTCAGGTCCTTCACGCGCCAGGTCTGGACGTCCGGGTCGAGCGCCACCGCCGGTGCGGCCATCGTGTCGATCGAGGTGAGCGAAAGGCCCGAGGGGCTGATCTCCACCATCTCGGAGGCCGCCGGCAGGCGCCGGGCGGGCGCGGCCGGCTCGGGATCGGGCCCGCGGCGGATCTTCTCGAGGACCTTGTCGAGGCCCACCACCGCCTCGATCTCGCGGTCCTCGAACCGGGTCCGTTCCTCGATGCGGTTCTCCGCGCCGGCGAGCATCGACTGGTAGAGCTTCTCGACCGTGGCGAGGAGGGCCACGTGCTCTTCCACGGGGAACACCGCGCCGGCGCCGTGGCCCGCGAAGAGGCGCCCGTGGCGAAGCCCCGCCTGGACCTCCTCCAGTTGCGCCTTCAGCCCGTCGGCGCGCACGTAGCGCACGGTGTCGCCGTGGCTGTCCTTGCGCATGATGTGCAGGCCGCGGTCGGTGGCGAGGTCGACGAAGAAAAGGTGGGAGCGCGACGAGTAGTCGGTGTCGAGGGAGTAGTCGGCGCACCACGAGGCGAACCAGCCGTCGGCGATCTCCACCTGCACCCGCGTGAGGTTGCCGGCGTTGACCAGGTCGAGGACGAGGGTGCGTAGGTAGAGCGACTGCACCGAGGGCTTGAAGCTGGGCTGGGAGGCGTGCAGGACGAAGGGCGCCTGCGCGTAGCCCTCGGCCTCCGCGAGGGCGTAGAGGGCGTGCAGCTGCTTCCAGGGGACGCTGCGGCCCGGCTCGAAGAGGAAGCAGCCCCACTTCACGAACGTGTGGATGGCGTTCAGCGCGAGACCCGTCACCCGGAAGCGCAGCTCCGCGCCATCGGGCGTCGCCCACTCGGCGCCGTGGCGCAGGAAGCGCTGGAACCCGTTGGCGGCCTCCAGGCAGGTGCGCTGGATGGTGTGGGCGAAGTCGCGCTCCGCGTCGGGCAGTGGCGTGGGGCCGCGCAGGAACTCGAGCTGGTCGTACAGCAGCAGTGACTGGAAGTGCTCGTCGACCCGGATCAGCCGCTCGAGCCGGTCGGCGGACCAGGGTGGCGCATCGCGGCCCAGCTCGCGCACCGCCGCGAGGAAGAGGGCCCGCGCGGTCGCGTCGCGGACGGTGCGCAGCGCGAGGATGCGCTCCAGGTCGACGGGAAAGGCGGCGTTCGGGTCGTTGGGCACGGGGGTCTCAGGCGACGTTGAACATCTCGACGTTCTTGAGCGCCGGCATCGGGTCGTCGGTGAGATCGCCCTCGGCGAGCCCCGCGTCCGCGAGCAGCCCCGCCCGGAGCCCCGCGGCGAGGCCGTCCTTCGTGAAGTCCATGGGGGCGTTGAGCCAGTTCTCGGCGAGCGGATCGAAGGTGACCGGCGCCGCCTTGCGCGCGGCGACGGGCCCGATGGTTTCCAGCTGCTCGGCGGGGACCTCGCGGTACAGGGCGTTGCCGGGATCGATCTCGCGGCCGATGAACTGGACCTTGCGCCAGTACTCGCTCGAGCCGTGGAACCGCTGGAAGCGCCCGGCCAGCTCGCCGAACTCGCCGGGCAGCCCCTCGAGGCGGAAGATCTCGAAGAGCGCGAGCCAGGGCTTCAGGTTGCGGGGGTTTTCCTCGACGGAGAACTGCAGCAGTTCCACCGCGCGCGCGAGCGCGCCGTCCTCGTAGAAGAGCCTCGCGGCCTTCACCACGGAATCGGGGTCGGTGGGGGCGATCGTGCCGCTCGCGATCTCCGGGAACCGTTCCTCGATGTAGCGGCGGCGCAGCGCGACGGGATCCGCGCCCCCGACGCTCGTGGCGAGGGCCTGGTCGGATTGCGCGACGACGCGGTGTTCCCCGGGCGCGGACGGCAGGGCTGCCGCGCGCATCATCGCCTCGGCTTCGGCGAGGTCGGTATTCGCGCTCGCCTGCGCGGCGGAAGGTGCCGCGGCAGGCGCGGCGGCAGCCTTGCCCGGCTTGCGCGGTGCCGACAGGAGCCGCCAGGCGACCGCTGCGATGCCCGCCACGGCCAGCGCGAGCACGGCCCACAGCCAGGCCGGCACGCCGTCCCCTTCGGCAGGCGCAGGGACCGCTTTCACGGGCGGCTTCGGGGGCGGCGTGGTGGCGGGCTTCGGGGGCTCGGCGGGCTTCGGGGGTTCGATGGTCGTCGCCGGCTCCGGGGCCTTGGCCGGCTCGGGAACCTTCGCGGGTTCAGGAGCCTTTGCGGGTTCGACGGCCTTGGCGGGCCCGGGGGGCTTCACCGGTTCGGGAGGGGCTCTCGACGGGCCCGGTGCCTGCACGGGCAGCGCGGAGAGCTTGAGCTGCAACTCCGCCACGCGGCTCTCCAGCTGCTTGAGGTTGTGGCGCATCGACAGGAGCGCGGCGACCTGGTCGTCCGCGTCGAGGATGAGCAGGCGTTCACGCAGTTGCCCGCGCGCGCGGTCGTCGATGCCGCGGCTGCGGCTGAGGTCGATCTCGGCCGACGACAGGCGAAGCACCGGGGCGCCCGCCTTCGGCGTCGCGGGTCGCTCGGGGGGCACGGCGGCGGCCGGTGGCCGCGGCTTCGCTTCCGGAGGCTTGGCCGCCGGCGCGGCGGGCTTGGGAGGCGGGGCCGGTTTCGCGCGCGGTTGCTCGGGTGCCTTCGCTGCGGGCGGCTCAGGCCGTCTGCTGGCCGGTGCCGGCACCGGTGCCGTTCGCGGGGTGGCAATGGCCGGTGCGCGCGGGCCGGCTGCGGGCACGGCGAGGCTCAGCGAGAAGCGGCGCAGGTCGGGGAGGGCGATCGGCGTGTCCGGCGCGATGGGCTCGTCGGGCGCAAGTCCCGCGAGGGCGGGATTCGCGGCGCGCAGGGCCGCCACGTAGGCCTCGGCTACGGCGCGGCGTTTCGGATAGATGGCGGCCGCGATCGATGCGAGGGTGTCGCCGGCCACGGAGCGCATGGGCGGCGCCGGCGACTCGGGTGCGCGCGGGTCCAGGAGCACGTCGTAGGTGCGCGAGGCCGCCGCATTGGCCTCGCAGGCCGCGTCGAGGCGCAGGCGGGTCGCGGGCTCGCGGATGGCCGCCCGCGTGCGCACGCGAAGGCGCCAGGCCGCGCCGTCCGGCTCGATGGCGAGCGTTGCACGCGGGAGTGCCGGAAGATCGGCTCCGGCCGGCGCGGCCTGCCGGATGCAGCCGGCAGGCGGTTTCGTCGAGGCGCCTTCCAGGGCCACGGTGGCGTCGAGCGGCTCTCCCAGCGCGGAGCGCACCACGAGATCGCCGAAACCGACGGCGCTCGCGTCCAACGCGAGCACCGCGAGGAGGCTGGCCAGTGCGGCCCGGAGGGCCGTTCGCGATTGCGCCGTCATGTCTGGGGGGGGGTCGTCGCCTCTGGCGGGCGCTCAACCGGCTGGTCCGGTCACGAAGTCTTGCAGGCCTCGTCGATGGCCTTCTGCGCGTTGGCGCGCTCGGCCGCGAGCTGCGCGTCGTCGAGGATCACGCGCTCGCCCTTCTCGTTCCACTTGGCGACGCGGCCTTCGCCGTTCAGCGAGTTGAGGTTGGCCTTGGCGCGCCGGCAATTCTCGCGCTCGATCTCGGCCTTGAGGTCCGCCTTTTCCGCGGCCTGCGATTTCTCCTTCGCCGCCTGGCGGGCCTTCTCGAGTTCCTTGTCGCGGTCCAGGGCCGAGCGCGGCGCGGCGGCCGGCTGGCCGGTGCTCAGGTTGAGCTGCTTGGACTGCTGCTGGGGCGGCGGCTGGTCGGAGTAGATGGTGCGCCCGTCCTTGTCCACCCACTTGTAGAGCTGCGCCATGGCGGCGGGCGTGGCGGCGAGGACGCAGGCTAGAAGCACGGCTCGTTTCATGACGGACTCCTTCATCGGTGGTCGGCGCGTCCCGCGACCATTCATCTGCTCTCGGCCGCTTGCCCGGCCATGTTCGCGTATTTCACGGCCGGGTAGGCCAGTTGCTCGAGGCCGAGCTGCGCCAGTTCGCTGGCACGCCGGGCCCGCCGGATCGCGCCGGCGTGATCTTCCGCCGCCAGGCTTGCGCGGGCGCCGACGAGGGCTTCCCAGGCCTTCGCCCACAGCGCACGGCGCGCGCGGGCGCGCTGGATGTCGGTCTCGGCCTGCGCGAGCAGGGCGCGCGCCTCCTCGGCCCTCGCGCCCGGATCGCCCGCCGGCTTCACGGCCGCGACAGCCGGCGCCGGCGCGGGTGTCGGCACGGCCGCCACGGCGCCCGAGGGCTCCTCGGGGGCGAGTGTGGCGCATCCGGACAGGCCGAGCGTGGCCGCGACCGCGAAGGCCGCGCGCCAGCGCGGGGGAGCTGCCCAAATCCGTGATCTTTCAAGCATTTACGAAACCTTACCGAGAAACTACCGCAGCGTCAATCGAAGTCGTCGGGAGAGGGCCCGATTGTTGGGGCAGGGGCGGGCCGGTATAATTTCATTTTGTGTCGAGGCTGAAAGCATGCGCGTCATCCAGAAAGCGCTCACATTTGACGACGTCCTCCTCGTTCCCGCCCATTCGACCGTCCTTCCCCGCGAAGTCAGCCTCACCACGCAGCTCACGCGGTCGATCCAGCTGAATCTCCCGCTGCTCTCCGCCGCCATGGACACGGTGACGGAGGCCCGGCTCGCCATCGCGCTGGCCCAGGAAGGCGGCATCGGCATCGTCCACAAGAACATGACGCCGGACGCCCAGGCCGCCGAGGTCGCCAAGGTCAAGCGCTTCGAGAGCGGCGTGGTGAAGGAGCCGATCACCGTCTCGCCCGCGATGTCCGTGCGCGAGGTGCTGGAGATCACCCGCAAGCACCGCATCTCGGGGCTGCCCGTCCTCGAGGACGGGCGCGTGGTCGGCATCGTCACCAACCGGGACCTGCGCTTCGAGACGAACCTCGACCAGCCGGTGAAGAACATCATGACGCCGCGCGAGAAGCTCGTGACGGTGAAGGAAGGCGCGAGCCTCGAGGAGGCCAAGGCGCTGATGCACCGCCACCGCCTGGAACGCGTGCTGGTGATCAACGACGGCTGGCAGCTGCGCGGCCTGATGACGGTGAAGGACATCCTCAAGTCCTCCGAGCACCCCAGCGCCTCCAAGGACCTGCAGGGCCGCCTGGTCGCCGGCGCCGCCGTCGGCGTGGGCGAGGGCACCGAGGAGCGCGTGGCGAAGCTCGTCGAGGCGGGCGTGGACGTCCTGGTCGTGGACACGGCGCACGGCCACTCGCAGGGCGTGCTCGAACGCGTGCGGTGGGTGAAGAAGACCTACCCGCAGATCCAGGTGATCGGCGGCAACATCGCCACCCGCGACGCCGCCCGCGCGCTGGTGGACCACGGCGCCGACGGCGTGAAGGTCGGCATCGGCCCGGGCTCCATCTGCACCACGCGCGTGGTCGCCGGCGTGGGCGTGCCGCAGATCACCGCCATCCAGCACGTCGCCGAGGCGCTGGCCGGCACCGGCGTGCCCTGCATCGCCGACGGCGGCATCCGCTTCTCCGGCGACGTGGCCAAGGCCATCGCCGCGGGCGCCTCCAGCGTCATGCTCGGCAGCCTCTTCGCCGGCACGGAGGAGTCGCCCGGCGAGATCGAGCTCTACCAGGGACGCTCCTACAAGGCCTACCGCGGCATGGGCTCGCTCGCGGCGATGCAGAAGGGCTCGAGCGACCGCTACTTCCAGGAAGGGGACATGAACGCCGACAAGCTGGTCCCGGAGGGCGTCGAGGGGCGCCTGCCGTACAAGGGGCCGGTCACCGCGATCATCCACCAGCTCATGGGGGGGCTGCGCGCGAGCATGGGCTACACCGGCTGCCGCTCCATCGAGGAGATGCGGGCGCGGGCCGACTTCGTCGAGATCACCTCCGCGGGCATGCGCGAGTCGCACGTCCACGACGTGCAGATCACGAAGGAAGCCCCCAACTACCACATCGAATGAGCGGGAGGGCCTCGGCGCTCTCGACGATCCGGGCGGCGCCTCTGGCGCCGCTCGGCACTTAAGGACCGGCAAATGGACAAGATCCTCATCCTCGACTTCGGCTCCCAGGTCACGCAGCTCATCGCGAGGCGCGTGCGCGAGGCGGGCGTGTACTGCGAGCTGCACGAGCACGACGTGGACGAGCGCTTCATCCGCGAGTTCGCGCCGAAGGGCATCATCCTCTCCGGCAGCCACGCCTCGGTGACGGAGTCGAAGCCCCCGGCCGCCGACCCCTACGTCTTCCGGGCGGGCGTGCCGGTGCTCGGCATCTGCTACGGCATGCAGACAATGGCCTCGCAGCTCGGCGGCGAGGTGGAGACCGGCAAGGTGCGCGAGTTCGGCTACGCCGAGGTCCGCGCGCGCGGGCACTCGCGGCTTCTCGACGGCATCCAGGACCGCGTCAAT
Source organism: Lysobacter sp. (assembly GCA_023700985.1). Taxonomy (GTDB): domain Bacteria; phylum Pseudomonadota; class Gammaproteobacteria; order Burkholderiales; family Usitatibacteraceae; genus FEB-7. The sequence continues at coordinate 317 of JAMPXV010000016.1, read as the reverse complement.
GCGGAAGGGCACGGCCTCCTCGACGTGTGGATGAGCCACGGCGACAAGGTGACGAGGCTCCCCGAGGGCTTCGCCGTGATGGCCTCCAACGAGTCGTGCCCCATCGCGGGCATGTTCGACGACGCGCGCCGCTTCTACGCCGTGCAGTTCCATCCCGAGGTCACGCATACCACGCAGGGCCGCGCGATCTACGAGCGCTTCGTCCACGACGTCTGCGGCTGCGACCGGCACTGGAACATGCCCGAGTTCGCGCCGCAGGCGATCGCCAGGATCCGCGAGCAGGTGGGCAGCCAGGAGGTGATCCTGGGACTTTCGGG
>JAMPXV010000208.1 GCA_023700985.1 Lysobacter sp. | reverse complement strand
GCCGTCGTGAACGTGGGCACCGCGACGATCGCCGCGTTCGTGGGCGCCGGCGGCTTCGGCGAGCGCATCGCCCAGGGGCTCGCGGTGAACGACCACCGGCTGCTGCTCGCGGGCGCGATTCCCGCGGCCGCCCTTGCCCTGGCCGTGCATGCCCTGTTCGAGATCGCGGAGTCGCGGCTGCGCCGCTTTGCGCGTGCCTGAGGGGCCGGCAATTCCCCCGTGCGGGGCTAGGGGACGAGCGAGAGGAAGAGAAACGCGGCGAAGATCACCAGGTGCACCGCGCCCTGCAGGATGTTCGTGCGTCCGGTGCCGAGCGTGATCGCGCCGACCACGAAGGTAAGCATGAGCAGGACCAGGTCCTTCGCGTGCAGGCCCAGGTCGAGCGGGATGTCCATCAGGACCGCGGCGATCGCGACCACGGGGATGGTGAGCCCGATGCTCGCGAGCGCCGACCCGATCGCGAGGTTCATGCTCGTCTGCAGGCGATCGGCGAGCGCTGCCCGCAGCGCCGCCCAGGTCTCGGGCAGCAGCACCAGCAGCGCGATGGCGATGCCGATCACCGCCCGGGGCGCATTCACCGCGGCGATGGCCCGCTCGATCGTCGGCGAGAGGACCTTGGCGAGCCCCACGACCGCCACGAGCGAGACGACGAGGAGGCCGAAGCTCGCCCACGCGTGCCCGTAGGAGGGCGGCTCGGCGTGAATCTCCGGGTTCGCGCTGCCGACGGCCGGCAGGAAGTAGTCCCGGTGCCGGACCGTCTGCATGAAGACGAACACGCCCCACAGCGCGAGCGAGGCGATCGCCGCGAACATGAGCTGCGGAGGGCTGTAGATGCCGCTGGGGGCGCTGGTGGTGAAGGTGGGCAGCACGAGCGAGAGCGTGGCCATGGCGACCAGCGCGGCCAGCCCGGAGCCCGCGCTCTCGACGCGGAAAGTCTGGTTCCGGTGCCGCAGCCCTCCCGCCACGAGGCTCAAGCCGACCACCCCGTTCACGATGATCATGATCGTGGCGTAGATGGTGTCGCGGGGAAGCGAGGTCGAGCCCTCCCCGCCCGCGAGCACCAGGGAGAGGATCAGGGACGCCTCGATCACCGTGACCGCCACGGCCAGCACCAGCGTGCCGAAAGGCTCGCCGACCCGGTGCGCGACCACTTCCGCGTGGTGAACGGCCGAAATGACGGCGGCGACCAGCGCGACGGCGCACGCGACGGCGAGCAGCGTTCCCACGGGGAATGCGAGGGCGGCCCCGAGCACGGCGGCCGCGATCGCCGGGCCGAGCCAGGCCCAGGCGGGCATGGCCATGCGGCTACTTCGCGTGGCGCCGCACGAACTCCGCCATGCGCGCGACACCCTTCTCGATGGCCTCGTTCGAGGCGGCGTAGCTGAAGCGGATGTGCTGCCCCTCGTCGGGCACGCGCGGGCCGAAGTGGATGTCGGCGAGGACCGCGACCCCGGTCTCGTGGAGGAGCCGCAGGCGGAACTCCTCGGAATCCTTCGCGCCCACGATCCGGCACGCCTCGGTCACGTTGGGCCAGGCATAGAAGGCACCGCCGGGGCTCTGGCAGGTCACGCCCGGCACCTGGTTGAGCAGCCCCACGATGAGGTCGCGCCGCCGCCGGAAGCTCTCGCGCATCATCTCCGCGGCGTCCTGCGGGCCGCTGATCGCCTCCACCGCGGCCCACTGGCTGATCTGGGAGGCGCACGACTCGGTGTTGGTGACCCAGCGCGTGAAGACGGGGGCGAGGGCCTTGTTGACCGCGTAACCCAGCCGCCAGCCGGTCATGGCCCAGGTCTTGGAGGCGCCGTCGCTGATGATGGTGCGCTCCTGCATGCCGGGGATCGAGGCGAGCGAGGCGAAGTCGCCGTCGTAGACCAGGCGCGAGTAGATCTCGTCGGCGTACACCCAGACGTCGGGGTGCCTCGCCAGGATGGCGGCGATGGCCTCCATGTCCTTGCGCGAGACGATGCCGCCCGTGGGGTTCTGCGGCGAATTGAGGATGAGGAGCCTGGTGCGCGGCGTGATCTTCGCCTCGAGCTCGGCCGGGTCGAAGTTGAAGCCGCGCGACTCGCGCAGGTAGATGGGCACGGGCACCGCGCCCATGGCGCGGATCTGCGACTCGTAGATCGGGAAGCCGGGGTTGGGATAGATCACCTCGTCGCCCGTGCCGTGGTCGGTGACGGACAGGATCGCGTAGGCGATGAAGGGCTTCGCCCCCGCGCCCACCACCACGTCGTCGGCGCCCACCGTGATGCCGCGCGTGCGCGAGACGTACGTCGCGATGGCCTCGCGCAGCTCCGCGATGCCCGCCGAGGGGGTGTAGCCGTGCTTGCCGCCGCGGATCGCCGCGATGGCGGCGTCCTGGATGTTGACCGGCGTCGGGAAGTCGGGCTGGCCGATGCAGAAGGAGATGATGTCCTTGCCGGCGGCCTGCAGCTTGGCCACTTCGGCGAGGACGACGAACGCGTTTTCGGTGCCGAGCTGGTCGGATCGGCGGCTGATGGAGGGCATGGGGATTTCCGTCGTTTCGAAAGCCCGGCCACGGGCCGGGAGCAGCGTCAATGTTACGGCAAGTCCCGCCGGACGGGCCGCCACGGGCCTGCCCGGCTGGTATTCTGGCCCGGAGGCAATTCGACGCAGGGGAGGCGCGCATGGCGGCGAAGAAGAAGCAGGCCGGGGGCGAGGCGGCCCCGCGGAAGAAGCGGGCGAAGGCCGGGAACGAGGTGCTGGCCGACGCGAGGGAGCTCGCGCAGATCGAGCAGTACTGGCACCGGGCGGGGCGCACCAAGCCTCGCAAGCCTCCGGCCAACTACAAGTACGTCGAGGAGCTCGCGCACCTGCAGGTGGAGCTCATCAAGCTGCAGGAATGGGTGCGGATGCAGGGCCTGAAGGTCGCCGTCGTCTTCGAGGGGCGGGATGCGGCGGGCAAGGGCGGCGTGATCAAGCGCATCGCCGAGAGCCTGAACCCCCGGATCTGCCGCATCGTCGCCCTGGGCACCCCCACGGAGCGCGAGCGCGGCCAGTGGTACTTCCAGCGCTACGCGCCGCACCTGCCCGCGAAGGGCGAGATCGTCCTCTTCGACCGCAGCTGGTACAACCGCGCCGGCGTCGAGCGCGTCATGGGCTTCTGCACCGAGGACGAGTACCGGGAGTTCCTGCGCTCCTGCCCGCTGTTCGAGGAGATGCTGGTGCGTTCCGGCATCGTGCTGGTCAAGTACTGGTTCTCGGTGAACGACGAGGAGCAGGAACGGCGCTTCCAGGAGCGCATCCGCAACCCCACCAAGCGCTGGAAGCTCTCGCCCATGGACATCGAGTCGCGCAAGCACTGGGTCGAGTACTCGCGCGCCAAGGACCTCATGTTCGCCGCCACCGACAGGAAGAAGACGCCGTGGTGGGTCGTGAACGCCGACAACAAGAAGAAGGCGCGCCTGAACTGCATCGCGCATCTCCTGCGCCAGGTGCGCTACGAGAACATGACGCCCGTGGAGATCGAGGTGCCGCCGCGGCAGGCCGACATCGGCTACAAGCGGCCGAAGAAGTCGAGCCAGCGGTTCGTGGACGGCATCTACTGAGGCGGGGAGCGCAACCCTTTTCCCGCGCTTTCCGGGCGGGGAAAGGCATTGCGCCGTTGCCGGGCGCCGGCGTACTATGTGTATAGAAGGTTACGGATATACACATCATGCGAACCAACATCGTGATCGACGACAAGCTGATGCGCGACACCCTGCGCGCCACGGGGGCGAAGACCAAGCGGGAAGTGGTGGAACTCGGCCTGCGCACGCTGCTGCGGCTGCGGCGGCAGGAGGAGATCCGCGGGCTTCGCGGCAAGCTCGATTGGCTGGGGGACCTCGGGGCGATGAGGTCCGATCGGTGATCCTGGTCGACTCCAGCGTCTGGATCGACTACTTTCGCGGTACGGCAAGTCCACAGGCGGAGCGGCTCGACTCGCTCCTGGGGGCCGAGCCCATCGCGACCGGCGACCTGATCCTGACCGAGGTGCTGCAAGGGTTCGTGAGCGATCGGGAATTCGACCGAGTTCGAAGGCTGCTCACGTCGCTCGTCGTCGTTGACCTGGGAGGGCAACGCATCGCCATCCAGGCCGCGAGGAACTTCCGCGCCCTGCGCCTGCTCGGGATTACCGCCAGAAAGACCATCGACACGGTGATCGCGACACGCTGCATCGAGAGCGGGCTGGCCCTGCTCTACAGCGACCGGGACTTCGATCCGTTTGTCGAGCACCTCGGGCTGCGCTCGGCAATGCACTGAGCGGGGCAAGCTCGCCCCGCTCCCGGCACGGTCCGGCTATCGGATGGCGGCGATGTCCTCGCGCAGCTGCGCCAGCGGCTTCCAGCCGTTCATCGTCGGCGGAAGTCCCGCGAGGACGGCGGTGGCCTCCGCCAGCATCACGCGCCTGCGCGCCGGGTCGCTGAGGGCCCCGGTGTAGAGCGCCTCGGCGAACAGGAAGTGCTGCCATCGGTTGTCGTGGCGGCGGGCGTACTGCTTGCGGTGGAAGTCGATGACCGGCGCGATGAGGGTGGCGGCCTCGCCCTGGCGACCCTGGCGGGCCATGGCCCTCGCCATCATCGCGTTGAGCCAGGCCTTGTCGCGCTCGTCGCGGATGTCCGACCCGCGCGGCAGCCTGCCCCAGGCCTCGAGGGCCCCCCTCGCCGAGGCTTCGGCGGCGGCATGGTCGCCGAGCCTTTCCTGCGCCAGGGCACTGCCGAGGTTGATCCGGTACCGGAGGATGTCCTTCGAGACCTCGTGGCTCTTGCGGGTCGCCGCGAGCTTCTCCGCCTTCGCCAGGGCGGCGGCGCCGATCCGCGCACCCTCGCGGGGATCGCCGTTGGCGAGGGCGACGCGCACCTTGTTCGCCTCCGCGAAGTAGACCCACCAGTCGGTCTCGACGGACGGAGGCGCCATCTTGAGGTAGGCCTCCTTGAAGCGCACGTGCCTCGCGAGCGCCTCCGCCGCACCCGCCCGGTTCCCCAGCTCCGCTTCCTCGGCGGCGAGATCCGTGGCCCAGACCATCATGTTCGACATGTAGAAGGCCGAGACGTCGCCGGGCTTCGCGCCCATGTCGACCAGCTCGCGCCGCTCGCGGCGCGACTCGTTGAATCGCCCGAGCTGCCACAGGGTGTTCGCCACCTCGCCCCGCGTGACGCCGTAGTTGTTGCGGTAGACCGCGTTCGTCGGCGCGATCTTGAGCAGCCCCTCCCAGGTCTGCCGCCCTTCCTGCACCAGCGCGAGCGCCCGATCCATGCGCAGCTCGTCGACCTCGAACCCGGCGAGCCGCGCGGCGATGTTGCCCTTGGCGTACAGCGCGGTGGTGTGCCCGGGCATGACGTCGATAACCCGGTTGGCCATCGCGAGCGCTTCCTCGAACACCGATTGCGCCTCCTGCCGGCGCCCGGTGACGCCATACGCCAGTCCGAGCCAGTAGCCGGAGGAGGCATAGGAGGCCGCGGCCGCGATGTTCGAGAGGTCCTGTGCGCCCAGCTTGTTGTAGATCTCGCGGGCCTGCTGCAGGTCCCGGATCGCCAGCTCGGGCTCACGGCGGTGCAGGTTGAAGCCGCGGCTTTCGAGCATTTCCGCATGCAGCCGCATCACCGGGCGGGAAGGCTGCGCCGCGCCCGAGAGCGGGCGCAGGACTTCGAGCGCCTCGTCGCCAAGGCGAAGGGTTTCCTTCTCGTCGCGCTCGAGCGAGGCGACCTTGGACTGGGTCGCGAGCGCCTCGGCCAGGCCCAGGAGGGTGGCCTCCGACCG
>JAMPXV010000207.1 GCA_023700985.1 Lysobacter sp. | reverse complement strand
TGGACCTTATCCATGGTCGTGCCTCCGGTTTTCCTTGATCACGGCGAGCGCGGCGACCACCGCCGCGAGCAGCAGCACCGAGGTGAGCTCGAAGTGCACCCAGTACTCCGTGAGGAACGCGGTCGAGAAGCGCGCGATGTCGAAGGGCTCGCCGGCGGCACCCCGCGGGGCGTGCGGCAGGTCGTTCCAGTAGCCCACCGCGAGCGCCTCGGCCAGGAGCGCGAAGCCGATGATGCCGGGCCACAGGAACTTCGAGAACTTCTCGCCCGAGGCCTCGTCGCGCGGGTCGAGCAGCATGATGGCGTAGACCATGAACACCATCACCGCGCCCACGTAGATGAGCACCTGGAAGGCGGCGATGAAGTGCAGCCCCAGCAGGCCGTACACGCCGCCGAGGAACACCATGCAGGAGACGAGCGCCATGGCCACGCGCATGGGCTGGCGCAGCACGAGCATGAGGGAGGCGCTCACGAAGGCGCAGCCCGCGAAGCCCCAGAGGAGCAGCGTGTCGAGGTGGGCGAGGAAGTCGTTGATCATGGCCGGTCTCCGTTCGGCACGCGCGGCGGCGGCGGCGGGTAGGGCTTGGCGACGTCGCCCTGCGGCTGCCACTCGAGGAGCTCCTCCTTCCCGAGCCACATCGACCAGCGGTCGTGGGCGGGCAGGTCGGGCACCTCCTTCGCCATGCGGATCGCGTCCTCGGGGCAGGCCTCCACGCACAGGCCGCAGAAGACGCAGCGCGAGTAGTCGATCTCGAAGCGCACGGGGTACTTCGGGTGCGCCTCGTCGGCGGGGTCGAAGCCCGCCTCGATCTCGATCACCTTGGCCGGGCACACCGTCGCGCACATGTTGCAGGCCACGCACTGCGGCGAGCCGTCGGCGCGCCGGGTGAGGACGTGCTTGCCGCGGTTGGCGGGGGCGTAGTCCCAGCGCGTCTCCTCGGGGTAGTAGGTGGTGAGCGCGCCCTTGCGGCCGGTCATCCACTTGAACATGTTGCGCACGAACACGCCGCCCGTGATGGCCAGCCCCCGCAGGATCTCGGGGAGGTAGGCGCGCTCCCACAGGCCCATCTCGGCCTCGTTCCAGTACTGCTTGCGCACGTGCGGTTTCCTGCTCATGAGCCGATCGCCCAGACGGCCACCGCGGTCACCACCAGGTTGGCGAGCGCGAGGGGGAACATGAACTTCCAGGCGAAGGTGAGCACCTGGTCGTAGCGGAAGCGCGGCAGCGTCCAGCGGATGAGGATCTGGAAGCTGCACACGAGGAAGACCTTGAGGAGGAAGGTGCCCATCTGCGTGACCACCACCGCGCCGTGCGGCATGGCGACCGCGGCGCCGCCCGGGAAGGCGAAGCCGGCGTCCGTCATGTACGGCAGGTTGTAGCCGCCCAGGAAGAGCGTGGTGAAGAGCGCGCCGATGATCGCGATCTCGATGAATTCCGCGAACATGAAGAGGCCCATCTTCATGGCGCTGTACTCGGTGAAGTAGCCCGCGATGAGCTCGCTCTCCGCCTCCGGCAGGTCGAACGGGATGCGCTTGTTCTCGGCGATGGCGGCGGCCAGGAAGAGGGTTGCGGCGAATGGCTGGTAGACGATGCCCCAGGCCGGGAGGAATCCCAGCACGGTGCCGGACTGGTGGCGCACGATCGCGTCGAGGTCCACCGTGCCGTAGATGAGGATCAAGCCCAGCACCGTGAGGCCCAGCACCAGCTCGTAGGAGATCATCTGCGAGCCCGCGCGCAGCGCCCCCAGCAGCGAGAACTTGTTGGACGACGACCAGCCGGCGAGCATCGCGCCGATGATGGTCAGGCCGCTGAAGGCGAAGACGATCAGGAGGCCCGCGTCGAGGGTCGCGATCTGCATCGGCCAGCTGCGGTCGCCGAAGACGGCGGCGAGCGGCTCCCAGAGCTTCGCGGGCGTGAGCGTGCCGCCGAAGGGGATCACCGCGAAGACGAGGAGCACGGGCGTGAACACCACCCAGGGCGCCACGGCGTACGCGTACCAGTCGTAGGTGCGCGGCTTGAAGTCCTCCTTGAGGAGCATCTTCAGGCCGTCGGCCATGCCGTGGAAGAGCCCCAGCCACACCAGCTTCACCTGCGTGAAGGGGATGCGGATGTAGGCGCGGTTGGCGCCGATGCGGTCGGACATCACCGCGGCCTGCTTGCGCTCGACCCAGGTGAGGATCGTGCCGAAGCCCATGAGCACGCTGATCGCGTAGCCGATGAAGACCAGCGCGATGACGAGATCCGCGATCATTCGCCGCCTCCGGCCTGTCCGGCGAGCGCGGCAAAGAGAGCCTGTGCGTCCGCCACGCCCGCGGGCCTGGGGAAGCACTGCGTGAAGGCACTCGTCACGCCCGCGAAGTTGGTGTAATGCCCGTCGCGCTCCGTCTGGATGCTCGTCGGGAAGAAGACGTCGGCGTGCCCGTTCTCGGGCTGCAGCCAGGCGTTGAGGTAGACGATCTTCGCCCCGGCCGGGATGAGGCCGAAGTCGAGGCCCTCTCCCCAGACGAGGACCAGGTCGGCATCCGGGGGAAGCGCGAGCGGCGCCTCTCCGAAGAGAGCGCGGGCGCCGGCGGTGTTGGGGTTCTTGTCGGCGCGGATCAGGATGTCGTCCTGCACCACCTCGCCCGGCTCGGGCTCGTGGTCGGCCTTCACGAGCACGCTGAAGCGCGCGCCGAGGGCCGCCTTGAACGCCGCGAGCTCCTCGTTGGAGGCCCAGCTCGAGACCACGGCCACGGGCTTGCGGGCGGCCGCGATGAGGGAGCGGGCCTGCGCGATCGCGCCCTGCAGCTCGGCCGGGCGGCCCTTGAGCATCGCCGTCTCGGCGCGCGCGCGCCCGAGGACCTTCGCGATGTCGCGGCCCTTGTTGCAGATCCACGGCCCGTTGACGGCCGGGTTCTCCAGCGGCGTCACGCGGTCGATCGTCTCGTTCTGCGCGCGCATGCCGGGGGCGCGCAGGCGCCATTCGGGCCGGCGGTGCCACAGGTTCACGGTGCAGCCGCGGGAGCAGCCCGGGCAGACCGAGGCGGTGGGCTTCAGGTACCAGACGCGCGCCTTGTGCAGGAAGGAGCGCGACAGCAGCGCCCCCACCGGGCAGATGTCGATCACGTTGTCGGAGTACGGGTCGTTCGCGAAGCTCCCGTCCTCGACGGCGCGCACCAGGGAGTGGTCGGCGCGGTTCTGCATCCCGAGCCCGTTGGACTTCGAGATCTCGCGCGTGAAGCGCACGCAGCGCGTGCACTGGATGCAGCGCTCGTTGTCCAGGACGATGCGCGGGGAGAGCGAGTAGTGCTTGGTCGCGTGCGCCTTGGCGTCGACCGAGATGGAGCGCTCGCCGTTGTACTCGTAGTGGTAGTCCTGCAGCGTGCACTCGCCGGCCTTGTCGCAGATGCCGCAGTCCACCGGGTGGTTGAGCGTGATGAACTGCATCGTGGCCTTGCGGCGCGCGCGCACCTTCTCCGAGTTGGTGTAGACCACCATCCCCTCGGTGACCGGCATGTTGCAGGCGATCTCGACCCACTCGCCGCCCTTGTCCTCCACACCCACCACGCAGATGCGGCAGTTGCCGGGCACGGAAAGCTTCGGGTGCCAGCAGAAGTAGGGGATGAAGATCCCGGCATCCGTGGCCGCCTCCATGACGGTCCGGCCGGCAGCCGCCTCGATCTCGCGGCCGTCTATGGTCAGGCGAGGCATTCGAGCCTCCCGTCGAACTTCGAGCGCCTGTTGGTGATGAAGTACTCGAACTCGTCGCGGTACTTGTTGAGGATGCCCACGGTGGCGTAGCCGGCGGCGTCGCCCATGCCGCAGATCGTCGTGCCGTCGTTGGCCGCCGAGATGGCGTAGAGGCGGTCGATGTCCTCGGGCACGCCCTTGCCCTCCACGATGCGGTCGATGATCCGGTGCATCCACCCCATGCCCTCGCGGCACGGCGTGCACTGGCCGCAGGACTCGTGGTGGTAGAAGCGCAGCAGGACCTGCAGGAGACGCACCATGCAGGTGCCCTCGGCGATGGCGATCATGCCGCCCGAGCCGATGCCGGACCCCGCGGGGTTCACCGACTCGTGGCAGAGCGTGAGCGGCTCGATCTCGGCGCGCGTGAGCACCTTGGTGGAGATGCCGCCGGGAACCACGCACTTCATCTTCGCGCCGTGCAGCATGCCGCCGCAGTCCTCGTCGAGGAACTTCGCCCAGGGGTAGCCGTACTCGACCTCGTAGACGCCGGGCTTCGCGATGTGGCCGGAGATGGAGATGAGTTGCGTGCCGGGGCTCTTGGCGGTGCCGATCTTGCGGAACTCCTCGGCGCCCATGCGGATGATGCCGGTGATGTTGGCGAGCGACTCGACGTTGTTGATGACCGTGGGCTTCTGGTAGAGGCCGCGCACGGTGAGCCGCGGCGGGCGGTTCCTCGGGTAGGGCTTCCGGCCCTCGATCGAGGTGATGAGCCCGGAGGCTTCCCCGCAGACGTACGAACCGGCGCCGCGGTAGACGACGATGTCGAGCGCGAAGTCGGTGCCGAAAACGGGCTTGCCGAGGTATCCCGCGGCGTAGGCCTCGTCGATGGCGCCCTGGATGCGGCGGTACGGCAGGTCGAACTCGCCGCGGATGTAGACGAAGGCGTGGCGCACGCCCAGCGCGTACGAGGTGATGAGCATCGACTCGACGAGCAGGTGCGGCGCGTTCTCGAGGATCCAGCGGTCCTTGAAGGTTCCCGGCTCGCCCTCGTCGGCGTTGGCGCACAGGTAGTGGATCTCGCCGGGGATGGGCTTCATCACGCCCCACTTGCGCCCGACGGGGAAGGCGGCGCCGCCGTGCCCCAGGAGCCCGGAGGCGGTGACCTCCTTGGTGATGTCCGCGGGCTGGAGCTTCAGCGCCTTCTCGAGCGTGGCGTAGCCGCCGCGCGCGCGGTATTCCTCGAGCGAGTGCGAGGTGGGCGTCACCTCGAAGTTCATGATCACCTTGCGGCCGGGCATCGTCATTTCCCCCCGGCGCGCACGCCCGCCGCGAGCTCGTCGACCAGCCGGTCGAGCTTCTCGGTGCTCATGTTCTCGTGGTAGGCCTCGTTCACCATCACCACGGGCGCGGTGCCGCACGAGCCCAGGCACTCGACCTCGGTGAGGGTGAAGGTTCCGTCGGGCGTCGTCTGGCCGGGCTTCACGCCGAGCTTTCGCGACAGGTGGGCGATGACGCCCTCGGCCCCGCGCATCGAGCAGGCGATGTTGCGGCAGGCCTGCAGGTGGAAGCGCCCGATCGGCTTCCTGCGCAGCATCGTGTAGTAGGAGAGCACCTCCTCGACCTGGATGCGCGGCACCTTGAGGTAGTCCACGAGAGCGACGATGTCCTCCTCGGCGACGAAGCCGCGGTCCTCCTGGATGCGGCGCAGGCAGGGCAGCACCAGCGAGGACTCGAAGCCCTCGGGGTAGCGCTCCTTCATCTTCTCGAACTCGGGGATGAGGTGCTTCACCGGTCGCACTCCCCGCCGATCATGTTGATGGAACCGAAGGTCGGCACGAGGTCGGCGAGCTGGTAGCCCTCGAGCATGATGTGCGCCCCGCCCATGTGCACGAAGCTGGGTGCGCGGCAGTGGACCTTGTAGGGGACGCCCTCGCCGGTGGAGACGAGGTAGAAGCCCAGCTCCCCGTTGGCCCCCTCGTGCGCCACGTAGATCTCGCCGGCCGGGACCCTCGGGCCCTCCATCACCAGCTTGAAGTGGTTGATGAGCGACTCGATCTCGCCGTAGACGAGGGGCTTCTCGGGGAAGGTGCAG
>JAMPXV010000206.1 GCA_023700985.1 Lysobacter sp. | reverse complement strand
CGGGGCCTTCTGCGCCGGGTCGATCCAGGCCGCGACCACCTCGAGGATGAAGAAGTTGTACCGGCCCACGAGGCGCGAATCGGCCACGCGGCACTCGAGGTTGGCGAAGCACTCGCCGATGAGCGGCGCTGGCACCTGAGAGGCGGGCAGGGGCGTCAGGCCCACCTTGGCGAACTTGTCCCCGCTGCGGCCGGAGCAGTTGCCCGCGGCCACCACCTTCTTCGCGAGCCGCGAGGACGGGATCGCGATCACGCAGGCCTTCGACGCCTTCAGCAGGCCGAAGGAGAAGTTGCGCCCGCTCACCACGCAGCCCACGAGCGGCGGCTCGAACTCCATCATCGTGTGCCACGACATCGTCATCACGTTGGCGCGGCCCTTGTGGGCCGTCGCGAGGAGCACCACGGGGCCCGGCTCCAGTAGCCCGTAGACCCGGGACAACGAAAGCTTGCGCTGGGTGCGGATCATGGCGACCATTATGGCTCGCGCACGCCACGGAGGCACCCATGTACAAGCGGATCCTGCTCGCCTACGACGGTTCCCAATCGGGGCAGAAGGCCCTGCTCGACTGCAAGGAGCTCGCGCAGTGGGGCAACTCGGAGCTCTTCCTCGTCGCGGTCATGCCCTCGCCCGCCACATTCATCGGCGCCGAGGGCGGCGTCTACGACGCCGGCAGCGAGGAGCGCGACCGCCAGCAGTACCAGGGCATCCTGGACGAGGGCATCCGCCGGCTCGCGGAGGAGGGCCACAAGGCCAACGGCGAGGTGCTGGTCGGCGACGCGGTCGACGAGATCGCCCGGTGCGCAGCCCGGATCAAGGCCGACCTCATCGTCGTGGGCCACCGCCACCTGGAGGGCTGGGCGGCGCGCTGGTGGCGCGGCTCCGTCTCCAAGGCGCTCATCGAGCAGGCCCCCTGCAGCGTGCTCGTCGCGATCATGCATTGACCCTTTCGCGCGGCGGCGCCGTTACATGACCTGACCCCGCCATTCCGGCCGGGGCAGCCGAAAGGAGAAGTCATGAAACGCCTCGCCCTCGCGGCCGCCGCGATCGCCGCCGCCTTTGCCCTCCCCGCCTGCGCCACGCCGGGCGTCGGGGGCCTCGCCCGCATCACCGTCATCGACCGCACCGCCAACCGCGAGCTGCCCGTGCACTGGAAGGACGGGCGCGCCTACGTCGCCGGCCAGCCCGGCAACGAGTACGCGGTGCGCGTGCGCAACGTGGCGGGGGAAGACCTTCTCGCCGTGGTGAGCGTGGACGGCGTCAACGCGATCACCGGCGAGTCGGCGCAGGCCGCGCAGAGCGGCTACGTGGTGGGCTCGTACACCTCGATGGACGTCTCGGGGTGGCGCAAGAACATGCAGCGCACGGCCGCGTTCTACTTCACGACGCTGCCCGATTCCTACGCCGCCCGCACCGGTCGCCCCGACGACGTGGGGGTGATCGGCGTGGCGCTCTTCCGCAGGAAGCCGCCCGAGCCGGTGGCCGTGGAGCCCTGGCGCCCGATGCCCTTCGCGAAGCAGGAATCGTCCTCCGGCGCGCCTGCGCCTGCCACGGCGGAGCGGCAGGAATCGCGCGACGCGAGCGCCAAGCGCGCCGCCCCGGCCGAGGCGCCGCTCGGCACCGGCCACGGCCGCGTCGAGCGCAATCCTGCGCGCTGGACCGAGTTCGAGCGCGCCACGCCCTACCCCATCGAGACGATCACGATCTACTACGACAGCGCGCGCAACCTGGTGGCGCAGGGCGTCATCCGGCCCCAGTACGCCCGGCCGCGCGACCCCAACCCCTTCCCGGGCTTCGTGCCGGACCCCGTCTCGCACTACCCGTCCCGGCCCGGCGCGTAACTGAAAAGGGGACTGCCGGGAAAAAGGGGTCAGATCCCTTTATTGGGACGGTTCTACAGAACCGGTCTATTCGTGGACCAAGAGCGATGACCGCAATCGGAACGGAATAGACCGGTTCTGTAGAACCGTCCCAATAAAGGGATCTGACCCCTTTTTCCCGGCAGTCCCCTTTTCGCCCTAAACTCGCCGCGTGCCCGAGACCGATGAACAGCTCATGCTCGCCTTCGCCCAGGGGGACGCCGGCGCGTTCGACCGCCTGTACGCCCGCCACAAGGGCACCGTGTTCCGTTTCATCGCGCGCTCGCTCCCGTCGAAGGCCGATGCGGAGGAAGTCTTCCAGGAGGTCTGGATGAAGGCGATCGAGGCGAGGGCCCGCTACGAACCGCGCGCGAAGTTCACCACGTGGATCTACGCCATCGCGCACAACCGGCTCGTGGACCTGTGGCGCAAGAAGGGGCTCTCGCTCGTGCCGCTGGACGGGGGCGACGAGGACGGCGACCGCGCGATCGACCCGCCCGGCGACGCGGCCAACGAACCTTTCGCGCAGGTGTCGGGCCGCGAGGCGATGGCCCGGTTCATGGCGGCGTTCGAGAAGCTGCCGCCGGCGCAGCGCGAGGCGTTCGTCATGAAGGAGGAAGCGGAAATGTCCATCGCCGAGATCGCCGCGGCCACCGGCTCCAACGAGGAGGCGGTGAAGAGCCGCGTGCGCTACGCGACGGCGAAGCTGCGGGAGGCGATCGATGGCTGACCCGCGCGACGAACGCGTCAGCGCCGCCTACCGCGACCTGCCGGGCGAGGGGCCGTCGCCGTCGCTCGACGCGGCCATCCAGGCGGCCGCCCGGCGTGCCGTCGGCTCGCGCCCCGCCGCCGGCCGGCGCTGGCAGAAACCGTTGTCGATCGCGGCGGTGTTCATGCTCGCCATCGCGGTGTCGCTGCAGGTGGAACGCGAGAAGCCGATCGGCGTGGACGAGGGTGCGCCGGCATCCACCGGCAGCGCCGAATACCCGGTGCCGCAGGCCGACACCGAACCCGCCGCGCCCGCCTCGAAGCCGGCTGCACCGGCCCCTGCCAAGCGGACCGCAACGCCCGAACCGGCGCCGCGCGAAAACGAAGCGGCCCGCCAGGCCGGAAGGCCGCCCTCCCCTGCACTTGAAGCGAAGCGCATCGCTCCTGCCGCGCCAGCGCCCTCCTCTCCTCCCGCGGCCGAAGCGACGCCATTGCGGGAAGAGCCGGCCCCGCGAGCATCCGCGCCGCCAAGTTCACCTGCGCCGGCCGCCGCGCCGCCGGCAGCAGCATTCTCTGCACCTGCCGCGAGCGGGGCTGCTGTCTCCCGGGATGCCGTGCGCGCCGCGCCGCAAGCCGCGCCGCGAGCCAAGTCGGAGCTGGCCCGCGAGGCCACCACGCAGGAAAAACGCATGGCCGACGCGCTCGATACGCCCGAACGTCGCCTGGAGCGCATCGCGGGGCTTCGGCTGCGCGGCCTGCACGACGAAGCCGACCGCGAGCTCGCCGAGTTCCGCCGCGCCTTTCCCGACTACCGGATCAGCGAGGAGTGGCTGGGCAAAGTGCAGCGCAAGTGACCTGAACCCGGTTCGCGAACCGGGTTCGATCAGAGCAGGCAGCTCAGGCGCTCTTCGCGCAGCGTGGCGAATCCGTGGCGCTCGTAGAAGCGGCGCGCGCCCGGATTGTCGAAGTGGGTGGCCGTGTCGATGCGCGTCACGCCCGCGCGGCGAAGCTCCTCCTTGAGCGAGGAGAGCATCGCCGAGCCGATGCCCTGCCCCTCGAGGCCGGGGCGCACGTTCACGTCGTCGAGCTTGGCGACCAGCGTGCCGCGCGAGGTGGAGATCGCGAAGCAGGCGACGCAGCAGCCCACGACCTCGCCGCCGCGCCGGCCCATCCACACGAAGCCCAGCTCGGGTCTGGCGATGAAGAGGTCGAGCGCGCGGCGAAGCGCCTCGGGACCGCCATCGCCGTAGGTCGCCGCGACGTCGAGGTAGTGCGGGTCGGCCTGGAGGAAGGCCAGGAAGAGTTCGGCGGCTGCGGCGCGGTCCTCCGCGCCCATCCTGCCGAACGAAAAAGGGGTCAGAGTCATTTCGCCGGAAATGACTCTGACCCCTTTTGCTGGCCGGCCACCCCGTACGCGCCCACGCGGCTCTCGGAGAGCGTCAACGCCTCGAAGCGCCGGTCCAGCCGGTCGTAGTCGGCCTCGTGCTCGCCGAGGAAGTTGCTGTACGACTCCTCGTCCGTCCAGCGGTCGATGGTGACGTATTCGCCGGGGCGCTCGTCGTCGGCCAGCAGCTCGGTGCCGAGGTAGTCCTTCGCGGACGAGAAGAACTTCGCCCACTCGCCCTTCGGGCCGTAGGCCTTCACGAACTTCGCTTCCTGCGCCGGGTCGACGCGGTATCGCCAGATCACGATGTACATATGTAATCAGATTACTTGTGCGGAAAAGGGGTCAGATCCCATTATTGGGACGGTTCTACAGAACCGGTCTATTCCGAGATTAGTGAGGTCCGTGCACCAGCTCCCGAATAGACCGGTTCTGTAGAACCGTCCCAATAATGGGATCTGACCCCTTTTCCGCACAAGCAATCTGATTACGCGAGCCACGCGCGGGCGTTGCGGAACATGCGCATCCAGGGCGAATCCTCGCCCCAGTTGTCCGGGTGCCAAGACATGAGCACCGTGCGGAAGACGCGCTCGGGGTGCGGCATCATGATCGTGAAGCGGCCGTCGGGCGTGGTGACCGCGGTGATGCCGCCGGGCGAGCCGTTGGCGTTGTACGGGTAGGCCTCGGTGGGCTTGCCGCGGTTGTCCACGAAGCGCGCGGCCACCAGGTACTGGCAGGCCTCCAGCGTCTTCGCATCCCTGAAGGTCGCCTTGCCCTCGCCGTGCGCCGTGACGATGGGGATGCGGCTTCCCTCCATGCCCGCGAAGAGGATCGAGGGCGACTTCTGCACCTCCACCAGCGTGAAGCGGGCCTCGTACTGTTCCGAGAGGTTCCTCTCGAAGTGCGGCCAGTTCTCGGCGCCGGGGATGATCGACTTGAGGTTCGACACCATCTGGCAGCCGTTGCAGGCGCCCAGCGCGAAGGAATCCGCGCGGTTGAAGAACGCCTCGAACTCGTTGCGCGCCCGCGAATTGAACAGGATCGACTTGGCCCAGCCCTCGCCCGCGCCCAGCGTGTCGCCGTAGCTGAAGCCGCCGCAGGCCGCGAAGCCCTTGAAGTCGGAAAGCTTCACGCGCCCCGAGATGATGTCGCTCATGTGCACGTCGAAGGCGGCGAAGCCGGCGCGGTCGAAGGCCGCCGCCATCTCCATCTGCCCGTTGACACCCTGCTCGCGCAGGATCGCGATGCGCGGCCGCACGCCCTTCGCGATGAAGGGGGCCGCGATGTCCTCCGCGGGGTCGAAGGCGAGCTTCGCGTTCAGGCCCGGGTCGCCCTCGTCGAGTATCCGGTCGTACTCCTGGTCGGCGCAGGCCGGGTTGTCGCGCAGGCGCTGGATGTCGTGCGTCACCGCGGACCAGGCGCGGTGCAGGTCGACCCGCTTCTCCGCCAGCACGGGCTTGCCGTTGACGATCACGCGTACCTGCCCCTCGGCATTCGGGTGCCCGATCACGTGCGACTCGCGCGAAAGCCCCGCGTCGCGCAGGGCCTGCATCACCGCCGCGCGGTCGTCCTTGCGCACCTGAAGCACCGCGCCCAGCTCCTCGTTGAAGAGCACGGCGAGGATCCGCTCGGCGAGGTTCCCGGCGAGGACGTCCGTCTGGCGCTCGTGGCCGTCCACGTCGAGCTGCTTCGGGTCGATCGCGAGGTTGTCGAGGTAGACGGTCACGCCCGCGCGGCCCGCGAACGCCATCTCGCAGAGCGTGGCGAAGAGCCCGCCGTCGGAGCGGTCGTGGTAGGCGAGCACCTTGCCGGCCGCGTTGAGCGACTGGATCGCG
>JAMPXV010000205.1 GCA_023700985.1 Lysobacter sp. | reverse complement strand
CGATGTCGGAGAGCACCTCGGGGCCGCCCGGGTACGCGAACGACACGCCCGCGAAGTCGATGGCGCCCTGCGGGTCGTGGCGGATCTTGCCGCGCACGCTGTCCTCGGGTGGCGTGGCGAGGATCGGCCGCGCGCGCTCCCAGACAGGGGCGAGCGCTGCGAGGTCCAGGGCGGTGGCCACGATGCCGTGCACGCCCGCGAGGAGGCCGAACATCGCGGCCTGGAAGGCGACGAACTCGCCCACCGAGAGCGCGCGCGCCGAGGGCGTCTCCGCCAGCCGCCAGGCGAGGTAGAGGATGAGCGTGGCCGCCGCCGGCTGCAGGATCGAGAGCAGCACCGACTCCAGGTTGGAGAGCGTGGCGCTGCGGCGGTTGAGCTCGCGGAACTCGCGGTAGCGCGCCAGCCAGTTGGTGAAGGCGCGCGACTCGGCGGCGGCGGCGCGCAGCTTCGCGATGCCCGCGAAGTACTCGTAGGACATCGCCGAGAGCTTGCCGTCGGCGGCCTCGATGCGCCGCCCGATCGAGAGCCGCGCGATGCCGATGGCGGTCGACAGGATCGCCGTCACCGCGACCACGCCGAGTGCGGCCACGGTGAGCGTGGGGCTGTAGGCGATCATCAGCGCCACGTTGGCGGTGAGGAATATTCCCGCGATGAAGGCGCCGATGGACGCGCCCGTCACCGTGCGCTGGACGGTGTTCACCGCCCCCAGCCGCAGGGCGAGGTCGCCGCTCGAGAAGGCGCGGAAGAAACGTGCCGGCGCGCCGATCACGCGGTCGAGCACCGCGGCCTGGATCGCCACCGAGGTGCGCGCCTCGAAACGCAGCACGGCGAGCGTGCGCAGCACGTCCAGCGCGATGGCGGCGAGCCCCGCCGCGGCCAGCCCCACGATGATCGCGAGGGTCACCGACGCCGAGCCCGCGGGGATCGCGCGGTCGATGAGGCGCCCCGTGGCCACGGGCGTGAGCAGCCCCGCGAGCGCGGCGAGGAGCCCGGTGGCCAACAGCACGCCCACGTCGGCGCGCGCGTGGGCGAGGGCGAAGCGCAGCACGTCGACGGTGCCGAGCGGGCGCGGCTCGAAGGTGCGGTGGAAGGCGAACGCGAAGGGCGCGAGCCGCCGCGCCGTGTCCTCGTTGACCGGCCACTCGACGATCCCGTTGCCGGAGGGATCGATCGCGAGCATGCGGTAGCCGGTGAGCGTCTTCGGGACGAGGGCCACCCAGCCCGTGGCCCCGGCCTGCGCCGCGTCGTCCGCGCGCGGCGTCTGCCGGCGCTCGGCCAGGCGCGCGAGCATCGGCGTGCCCCCCTCGAGCCACCAGCGCCCGTCGAGCAGCACGCGCCGCGAGCGCAGGCCGATGGCTGTGGCCGATTCCTCGACCGCCAGCGACTCGTCCGCTGTCTCGGGCGGCGGCGGCTGGCCGCCCACCCCCAGCGGCTTCGCCAGCAGCGAGAGCGCGCCGGCAAGCGTCGTGGAGCGGAAGGCGACGCCGGGATCGGCCATCAGCCGTCCGCTCCCTGGCGGGTCTCGCCGGCGACCAGCGCGGCGTAGCGCCCGCCCTCGATCGTCACCAGCTCGTCGTGGCGGCCGCGCTCGACGACGCGGCCGTTCTCCAGCACCAGGATCTCGTCGGCGTCGCGCACCGTCGAGAGGCGGTGCGCGATCACGAGGCACGTGGTCCCGCGGCGGCGCAGGTTGTCCTCGACGACCGACTCGGTGGCCGGGTCCAGGGCGCTCGTCGCCTCGTCGAGGATCAGGATGGAGGGGCCGCGGGCCAGCGCCCTGGCGATCTCGATGCGCTGTCGCTGCCCGCCGGAGAGGTTGCGCGCGCCCTCCTGGAGCGGCGCGTCGAGCCCGCCCTGGCGCACGCCGATCTCGTCCTCGATGGCCGCGTGGCGCGCGGCGGCGCGGATCACCTCGTCCTCTGCCGCGGGGTCCCACATCGTGAGGTTGTCGCGCACCGTGCCCTCGAAGAGGACGACGTCCTGGTCGACGTAGGCCACGGCGCGCGCGAGCTCCTCGCGCACGTACGACTCGCGCGGCAGCCCGTCGAAGAGGATCTCGCCGCTCCACGGGCGGTAGAGTCCCGCCGCCAGGCGCGCGAGCGTGGACTTCCCCGAGCCCGAGGCGCCCACCAGCGCCACGCGCCGGCCGTTCTCGATCTTCAGCGAGAAGCCCTCCACGAGGGGCGCGCCGCCGCGGCCGTAGCCGAAGGTCACGTCGCGGAACTCGAGCGAGCGCGGGCGAGCGCCGGACAGCGCCGTCACGGGGTTCTCGGTGACGGTCACGCCGGGCTCGGAGCCGTGGTTGAGGACGTCGTCGATGCGGGCGACGTCCCCGCGCAGCTCCTGCACCTGGCGCGCGGCGACGAACAGCGCGTGCACGGGCGCGGCGAAGCCCGCGAGCAGCACCTGGAAGGCGACGAGGTCGCCCACGGTGAAGCCGCCGCCCTGCATGATGCGTGCCGCCCCGATCCCCAGCACGCCCAGCTGCGCGACGAGGCCGGCCACGGCGGGCACCTGCATGAGGCCGAGGGTCTTGCGCTGCGCCTCGACCGCGGTGTTGGCGAACTGCACCTGCAGGCCCAGCCACTTGAGGAAGAGCGCGCCCTCCTGCCCGCCGGCCTTGATGCTCTCGATGTTGGCGAGCCCGCCGGTGGCCATGCCGGAGAGCTTGCCGGCCTGCACCGACAGGCGCTGCGAGACGCCCTCCATGCGCCGGTTGATGGCGCGCAGCGCCGCGAGCTCGAAGGCGAGGCACGCGACCACGAGGGCGGCGAGCCCGGCGTCGAGCCGGATCATGAGCGCGAGGAAGAAGACCGCGGTGAAGAGGTCCAGGGCCAGGTGCGCGAGGTCCGCGGAGACGGTCTCGGCCACGCCCTCGTTCAGCTCGACGCGCGAGGCGATCTCGCCGGGGGAGCGCTGCACGTAGAAATCCATCGGCAGCGACAGCGCGTGGGAGAAGAAGCGCGTCGCCGAGGCGAGGGCGGCGCGCGTGAAGGCGGCGGTGAGCACCTGCGCCTGCAGCCACGCGAGGAGCCCGCGCGCCACGGCCGCGGCGAGGAGCCCGGCCAGGAGCGTCTCGGCCACGCCGGGCAGGCGCGCGGCGAGCACGTCGTCCACGAAGCGCCCCATGAGCCAGGGCAGGGCGAGGCCCGGTGCCACGAGGGCGACGCCGAGGGCCACCGCCAGGCCCACCGACGGGCCCAGGCCCTCGAGGTGGCGCGAAAGCGATCGCAGCACCGACGGCGGCTCGCCGCCGGGCGCGAAGTCCGGGCCCTTCTCGAAGGTGAGGACCACGCCCGTGAAGCCCTCGTCGAATGCGGGCGCGTCCACGCTGCGCCGGCCCATGGCGGGGTCGTTGAGCAGCGCCTCGCCGTCGCGGAAGCCCTCGAGGACCACGAAGTGGTTGAAGTTCCAGAACACGATCGCCGGCAGCGGCAGGCTCGCGAGTTCGGCGGGCTCCTTGCGGAAGCCGCGGGCCACGAGCCCGAATCCGCGCGCGGCGCGCAGGATGCCGCCGGCCTTGCTGCCGTCGCGCGTCACGCCGCACTCGGCGCGCAGCACTTCCAGCGGCACGTGGCGGCCGTGCCAGGCGAGCACCATGGCGAGTGCCGCGGCGCCGCACTCCACCGCCTCCAGCTGCAGGATGGTCGGCACGCGCGCGACCGGCGTGTCCGGAAGCCGCGAGGCGCCCACGGCCGGCCCCGTCGGCTGCGCGGCTACCGAAGCCATGCGGCGAAGACGATCACGGCGATGGCCAGGGCGGCGATGGCGGCGGTGAGACGCCGCGGATAGGAGGGAAGGCGCGGGCGCACGTCGAGGCGCTCCGGCGAGGCGAGGCGCTCGAGGGCGGCCTTGCGGAAGATGGAGTTGTCCGGCGCGGCCATCCGGCTCAGCCCGCCAGGCGCTTGAGCATGCGGTCGAAGCGGGCGCCGGCGAGGTGGACGTTGTCCAGCAGGTCGTCGGTCAGCTCGTCCTTGGCGCCGGCGTCCTCGGCCTCGTTGCCGTAGCCCATGCGCCGCGTGGTGCTGCGCAGGCGGCTCGCGAGGAACACGCAGAGCGCGCGGTAGAAGCGCGCGGCGAAGGCGGGGTCGCCGGAGAGCTTCGCGCGCACGGTCGCGTTCGAGATCCTGAGGAGAGTGGCGTCGCTCGCCACGCGCACGGACACGGCGGTGGGGGCCGGGTCGACGAGGGACATCTCGCCCACGATCTCGCCGGATCCCATGAGCGCGAGCTGCGCGCCCGCCGCGGTGTGCACGGACAGCGCGCCGTCGAGCACGAACCAGACGTTGTCGACGCGCGCGCCCAGGGGCACGAGCGTGGCGCCGGCGTCGAGGTGG
This sequence comes from Lysobacter sp., assembly GCA_023700985.1. GTDB lineage: Bacteria > Pseudomonadota > Gammaproteobacteria > Burkholderiales > Usitatibacteraceae > FEB-7. The sequence continues at coordinate 1,448 of JAMPXV010000205.1, read as the reverse complement.
ATGCGCTCGCCGGACTTGGACAGCCACTCGACGTCGGCGTCGGTGAGTTCGCTGAAGATGAGCAGGACCTTGCGCATGGCGGGCACTCCCTGTCGATCGCTTGGGGGGCGCGGGAAGCGCCCTTGCGAACGTGCGCGAAGTGTACCCAATCGCGCAGGCGCGGCAAGCGCCGGCCGGAAGGCGGCCGGGCGGCGGCCCGATGGGGCAAACTGTCGCGATGGGAACGCTGCTCACGGAGATCGGCATCGCGATCGTGGTGTTCGCCTCGACGAACGTGGACGACCTCCTCGTCATCGCGGCGTTCCTCGCCGACCCGGCCATCCGCGCCCGTGCCGTGGTGGCCGGGCAGTTTCTCGGCATTGCCGCGCTCACCGCCGCGAGCGCCGTCGTCGCGTGGCTCGCCCTCGCCGTGGCGGGGGGCTGGATCGCGTTGCTGGGCCTCGTGCCCCTGGGGCTGGGACTGCGCCTCCTCGTCCGTCGGCGCCGCGCCGCGCCGGGCGGCGCCGACGCGGCGGAGGACGAGCTCACTCGCGACGGGGAGCGCCGCGCCGAGCGCCGGCTGCACTCGCAGGTCCTCGCCGTGGCTGGCGTCACTTTGGCCAACGGCGGCGACAACCTCGGCGTCTACGTGCCGCTCTTCGCGGCGGCCATCGAGCGCGTGGCCCTGTATGCGGCGGTGTTCCTGGCCATGACCGGCGCCTGGTGCTGGCTCGGCCACTGCCTGGTGAGCCACCCGGTGATCGGCGCCCGCGCGCGCCGCCACGGGCACGCGGCGCTGCCCTTCGTGCTCGTGGGACTAGGCCTCTGGATACTCTCCGGTGCCGCGGCGCTGCCGCGCTGATCGGCTTTGCTAGACTCGTGACCTCCATGGACACGCAAGACCTGAAGGCCTGGCGCAAGGCCGAACGCCAGCGACTGATCGCGGAGCGCACGGCGGTCGATCCCGCCACCCTCGCGCAGTGGCGGGAGCGGATCGACGCGCACCTCGAGGCGGGCTTCCCCGACCTCGCGCGCGGCCCCGTCGCCTTCTGCTGGCCCGTGCTCGCCGAGTACGACGCGCGCTACCTCGGCCGGCGCCTTCGCGATCGCGGCGCGACCACGGCACTGCCGGTGGTGGTGGCGCCGCGCACCCCGCTCGCCTTCCGCGAATGGCACCCCGGCGTGAGGCTCGCGGAAGGCGCGATGAAGATCCCGTACCCCGCCGAGTCGCGCGAAGTGATCCCGGACACGGTGCTGCTGCCCATGAACGGCTGGGACGCGCAGGGCTACCGCCTCGGGTATGGCGCGGGCTACTTCGATCGCACGCTCGCGAGCCTCGCCGAGCGCCCGCGCGTGATCGGCGTCACCTACGAGATCGCGCGCCTGGAGACCATCCATCCGCAGGCCTGGGACGTACCCGCCGACTTCGTCGTCACCGAGCGGGGCCTCTATCGCCGCGCCTCCGACGG
>JAMPXV010000015.1 GCA_023700985.1 Lysobacter sp. | reverse complement strand
CGTGGTGCCCGAGCGCCTCTCGGAGCACGCTTCCGACCGCATCGACCGCGTCGTGCTGCACCCGTGGCTGGGGCTGCCGCTCTTCTTCCTCGCGATGCTTGCGGTCTTCCAGGCCGTGTTCTGGGTGGGTGCCCCGCTGCAGGACGGCGTGGAGGCCGCGTTCGACTTCGCCCGCAAGGGCGCGCTCGAGCCCCTCGTCGCGGGGCTCCCGGCGATGCTGCGCGGGCTCCTCGTGGACGGCATCTGGGCGGGGCTCGCCACGGTGGCCGCGTTCGTGCCGCTCATCGTCGTGTTCTTCTTCTTCCTCGCGGCGGTCGAGGACAGCGGCTACCTCTCGCGCGCGGCGTTCCTCACCGACGCCTTCATGGCGCGCCTGGGGCTGGACGGGCGCGCCTTCGTGATGATCCTCATGGGGTTCGGCTGCAACGTGCCCGCCCTCATGGGCACGCGGGTGATGCGCGACCGCCCCATGCGCCTGCTCTCCATGCTCACGATCCCGATGTCGCTGTGCTCGGCGCGGCTGCAGGTGTTCGTGTTCCTCGCCGCGGCGGTCTTCGCGCCCGCGCAGGCGCCATGGGTCCTCTTCGGGCTCTACGTCGCGAGCTTCGCCGCGGTGGTCGTGACCGCGCTCGCCTTCCGCGGCCGCTTCGCGAGCCGCGAGCCGTTCGTGATCGAGCTGCCGCCCTACCGGCTGCCGACCGTGCGCCAGGTGTGGCTGCGCGGCTGGACGGAGGTGTCGCATTTCCTGAAGCGCGCCACGCGCTTCATCTTCGCGGGCGTGATCGCGGTCTGGTTCCTCACGCACTTCCCGGCGGGGGTGGCGCCGGCCGGCCCGGACTCGATGGCCGGCTGGATCGGCACCGCGCTCCAGCCGGTGCTGGGACCGCTGGGCATCGACGAGAAGCTCGCCGTGGCGCTCATCTTCGGCTTCGTCGCGAAGGAGGTGGTGATCGGCGCCTTTGCGGTGATCTACGGGCTCGAGGGCGACGCGCTTGCCGCCGGGCTCGCCCAGTCGATGGACTGGGTGGCGGCCACGAGCTTCATGATCTTCACGCTGGTCTACACGCCGTGCCTTTCCACGGTGGCCACGCTGCGCGCCGAGTCGCGAAGCGCCGGGTTCACGGCGTTGGCGGTCGCGTGGCCGCTGGCGTTCGCCTGGGCGGCGAGCTTCGCCTTCTACCAGGGGATGCGCGCCCTCGGGTTCTGAATTGAAACGGGGACGCGCCCGGTGGGCGCGTCCCCGTGGGGTGCCGAGGCAACCCTACTTCTTCGGCTTCTCGACCGGGTGGCCGGCTTTTTCCCAGTCCTCGAACTTCATGTCCGCGGACACGACGTTGGTGAAACCGAGATCCTGCAGCGACTTGGTGGCCAGGGCGCAGCGCCCGCCGGTCGCGCAGTAGAGGGTCAGCCGCTGGTTCATGTCGACGGCGTTCGGAAAGCCGAGGGCCTTCCAGATGCGGAACTCGATGAGGCCGCGGGGGATGTTGACGGCGCCCGGCACGAATCCGTCCGCGTACTCGTCTTCCTGCCGCACGTCGATGAGCTTGCCCAGTTCCTTCTTGTCGAGCGCGGCGCGGAACTCGTCCATCTTGATCGTCTTGATCTGCTTCTTCGTGTCGGCGACGAGCTTGCCCACGACGGGCGGATAGTTGGGCGCGGGCGGCGCCTTCTGGGCGAGCGCGAAGGCGGGCAGGACCAGGCCGGCCGAGAGGAGGAAGGTGGCGAGCAGGGTTGTGCGTTGCGCTTTCATGGCGTGTCTCCACTTGAGGGTAGTCGCGAAGATCACCAACAGCTTATCCAGCGGTGTCGCGGAGCGATTGACCCGAGTCAAGCGGGCTCCCGGCCACCATGGGACGAAGGACCCACGCGCCCACGGGACGCTCAGCCGGGGCGGCGGATGCAGGCGCGCGGGCCCAGGCCGTCGAGGCGCACGTCGTTGCCCGCGCGCCCCACGCACATCACCGCGAAAAGGTGCGTGGGCGTGATCGCGCCGCGGCGGATCTCGGCCTCGTCGCGCGCGTGCACGCGGTCGATGAACGCCCGGTCCCACTCGGCCCCGGCGTCGAAGTTGTGGCCGAAGCCGCGGTCGATGAAGGGGTCGATCACGTTGGCGAAGGGCGCGAAGACGTCGAAGGCGAAGCGCTCCACGAGGAGCGGCAGGATGTCCTGCGCACGGATGCCCTCGAAGCCCTCCTGGGCGCAGTCCCAGTCGAGGAACTCGTCCTCCTGGCGCGCGAGCTGGTGGTTGTAGCGGTACGACGGAGGCAGCTCCCGCCAGAACTCGCGCACGATGGCGAGCGCCTCGGGCCAGCGCTGGTGGCCGTTGCGCCCGATCATGTCGGAGGTGACGAAGAGGCCCCGCGAGTCGAGGCTGGCGCCGATGGCGTCGAAGAGGCCCTCGAGGTTCGTCACGTGGTGCAGCGACTGGTTGGCCATCACCGCGTCGCAAGGGCCGTCGGCGCGCCACGCGTTGAAGTCCGCCCGCACCGGCCGCACCAGGTGTTCCACGCCCTCCGCGCGGGCCAACTCCCGCCCGCGCTCCAGCATGGCCGGGCTCAGCTCGACGCACTCGATCGCGAAGTCGGCCAGCCCCCGCGCGGCGAGCAGCTTCGCCACGCGCACCTCCGTGTCGCAGTTGCCGGCGCCGATGCTCACGAAGCGCCGGGTGCCGCGCGGCGAGGCGTGCCAGGCACGCTCGAGGGCCATGGCGAAGAACTCGTCGGGGTGCGCGAACCCCAGATCGCGGAACTTGGGCGCGAGGTAGCGGTTGGACCAGTAGTGGAAGATCTCCGGCAGCTCGTGGACGTTCACGTCGCGGTCGAAGCGCGCCTGCTCGGCCTCGAGGCGGTGCGCGTAATCGTCCGGCGCGGCTGAACCCGGCACGGCCCCGGCCCAGCGGCGCAGCGTGCGGCGGGCTTCCGGCGGCAGGAATCGCCGGGCGAGCGCGCGAAGGCCCATCCTCAGGCGGCGACCGGCTGGATCGCGGCCACCGGCTCGGGGGCGAGCAGGGTGCCGTCGCGAAGCCCTTTCGCCGTGGCCAAGGCGAGTGCCAGGATCAGGAGGGATGTCGCCGCGAGGAGGAGGATGCCCACGCCCGCGATGGCGCTGCCGGGCGGCCCCAGTCGCAGCGTGAGCGCGGTGAAGGCGGCCAGCGGAAAGGACATGGCCCAGTGCGGCATCGCGAAAGGCAGGGCCACGATGCGGCGCCACTGCGTGGAGGCGACGAGCAGGCTGAAGAACCCGAGGCCCCAGGCCCCCCAGGCGAGCAGGGGGTGCACGCCGAACTGCGCAAGCGCGAGCCCGACGACCGAGGGCGGCGCCAGGGTGACGAAGACGGCGGGCTGCAGCCGCTCGGGCCAGTTCCCCTGGATGGCGAGCCGCACCAGGATCAGGGCGTGCACCAGGGGCCAGAAGAAGAGGCCCACCGCGAACTGCGCGGCCGACCAGGCCTCGTGGCCCAGCGGCACGCCCGCGAGCGGGACGATGACGTTGCCCACCACGGGAATGATGAGCGCCGGGGTGAAGCTCACCCACGCGATGCCCCCGGGCTGGTTGCCGCGCCACCACTTCGACGCGACCCACGCGGTCACCAGGAGTTGTGCGATGCTGCCCACCCACCAGGCGGCCTCGGCAAGCGGGGAAGGGCCGGCGATCGCGACCGAGGCCGTGGCGAGGAGGATCACGGAAATCGGGACGGCGGCGACGAACGGATGGCGCACCGGGTGCGCGAAATCCTCGCGGAATGCCTCCGGGAAACGGCGGGCTCGGACGAACGAAGCGACGAGGAGGAAGGCGAAGGCGAGGGCGGCCGCGAGCGAGACGACGACGGCGATGCCGCCGGCCATCTCGCCCATGGCCGGGACGGCCCGGTGCCAGGCGAGCGCCAGGCCGGTGAGGCCCATGACCACGGCGAACCAGCCGGGCACGAGGAACTTGAGGGGGGTGGGACGGGCGTTCATGTCCCCAATGATAAGTCACCCCCGGGATGGCGCCGGGCGGTTGCGCCGGTTACCCTTGCACCGTGGCGCCCGACTGGTGCATCGTGAACATCCAGGCGGGCGCCAGACCCGCCACCGCCTTCCAGACACGGGCACAAGCATGACGCAGGGCGCAACCACACCGGAAGCCGAGAACCGCGAGCTGAAAGGCGCGCTGGCGGCGTTGCGCCTGGAGCTGGAGCGGGCCCGCGCCGATGCCGAGGCGGGGGAGGCACGCGCCGCGTCTGTGGCCAGCGGCGAGATGGCGCAGTTGCGCGGCGCGATCGTGGCACTGCGCGACGAACTCGAGCGCGAGCGCGGCATCCGCGAGGAAATGGTGCGGCACGCCGAGGCGGCCAGCCAGGACGAGCTCACGCAGATGCGCCACACTGTCGCCAGCCTGCGCGACGCGCTGGAGGGCGCGCGGTTCGACGCCGACAAGCGCGTGCGCGACGCCCTTGCCGGCGCGGAGGACGAGATCGCGCAACTGCGCGCCACGGCGGCGGCGTTGCGTGTCGAGATGGAGCGCGCGCACGCGGCCCGCGACGACGGCGCCGAGGCGGTCCGCGTCCAGTACAGGAGCGAAGTCGCCCAGCTCGAGGCCACGGTGCGCGCGCTTCGCGAACAACTCCAGGAGGCCGCCGCCAGGGCGGGTGCTTGATGGGATTCGACCAGGAAGACCGAAGCAACGGCGGCGCGGTGCCCGCCGGGAAACCCGCACGCCCCCGCGGCACGCGTGCTGCCCGGGGCGAGGACGGCCATGGCCGGCTGAAGATGGTCGAGCTGCTGCTCGACGTCTCGCGCAGCCTCGCGGCATTCGACAACCTCGACGACGTCCTGCACGCGCTCGTGGAGATGACCACGGCGCAGGTGAACGCCGAGCGCGGTTCTCTGTTCCTGAACGACCCCACGACCAACGAGCTCTACTCGCGCGTGGCGCAGGGCCACATCAAGCGCGAGATCCGGCTCCTCAACACCACGGGCATCGCGGGCCACGTCTTCACCTCGGGCGAGCCGCTCATCGTCCACGATCCGTACGACGACCCGCGCTTCAACCGCGCCATCGACGAGCAGACCGGGTTCGTCACCCGCAGCGTCCTTTGCGTGCCCATCCGGACGGTCAAGGGCGAGGTGATCGGCGTGGCGCAGGCGCTCAACCGGCGCACGGGCAAGTTCACCCGCCACGACCTGGAGCTCCTGGAGGCGATGACGAGCCAGGGCACGGTGGCGCTGCAGAGCAACCAGTTCATCGAGCGCATGAAGGCGCTGCGCGCGCAGGAGATGGAGTTCGTCGAGGTCGTCTCCGAGGTCACCGCCGACATCAAGCTGGGCTCGCTCCTCAACCGCGTCATGGGGGAAGCCACGCGGATGCTCAACGCGGAGCGCTCGACGCTCTTCCTCAACGACGAGAAGACCAACGAGCTGTGGTCGGAGGTGGGGCAGGGCCTGGAGTCGATGCAGATCCGCCTGCCCAACCACCTGGGCATCGCCGGGGCGGTGTTCACGTCGGGCAAGTCGATCAACATCCCCTACGCCTACGCGGACCTGCGCTTCAACCCCGCGTTCGACAGGAAGACCGGCTTCTTCACGCGCTCCATCCTGTGCGTGCCCATCGTCAACAAGTACGGCAGGACGATCGGCGTCACGCAGGTGCTCAACAAGCACGGCGGCCCCTTCGGGCCGGAGGACGAGTCGCGCCTGCGCGCCTTCACGGCGCAGATCGCCATCTCGCTGGAGAACGCGAAGCTCTTCGCCGACGTCCAGAACATGAAGAACTACAGCGAGGCGATGCTCGAGTCGATGTCGAACGGGGTGGTGACGCTGGACGACGCCGGCAAGGTGGCCACCTGCAACGCGGCGGGGCTGCGGATCATGCGCGCGAAGCTCGACGAGGTCGTGCACCGCGAGGCCGCCGAGGTGTTCAGCGCCGGCAACGCCTGGGTCCTCGAGAAGATCGCGCGCGTTGAGGGCACCGGGCAGGTCGAGGTCACGATGGACGCGGAGATGTCCTTCGGCGGCGAGCGCATCTCCGCCAACCTCACGGTGCTGCCGCTTCGCACCTCGGAGCAGAAGCGGCTGGGTTCGATGCTGCTGATCGAGGACATCTCCAACGAGAAGCGCCTGAAGTCCACGATGTCGCGCTACATGGACCCCGGCATCGCCGACCAGCTCCTCTCGGACGGCGCCGAGGCGCTGGGCGGGCAGGCCGCGCTCGCGACGGTGCTCTTCTCCGACATCCGCAGCTTCACCACGATCAGCGAGGGGCTGGGCCCGCAGGGGACGGTGGCGTTCCTGAACGAGTACTTCGAGCTGATGGTGGACATCATCCAGCACGAGGGCGGCATGCTGGACAAGTTCATCGGCGACGCGGTCATGGCGGGTTTCGGCGTGCCGGTGACGCACGAGGACGACGCGGACCGCGCGGTGCGCGCGGCCATCGCCATGATCAAGGCGCTGCGCGCCTGGAACGTGACGCGCGCCTCCCACGGCAAGCCCTCCGTGGACATCGGCATCGGCCTCAACACCGACTTCGTGGTCTCGGGAAACATCGGGTCGAAGAAGCGCATGGACTTCACGATGATCGGCGACGGCGTGAACCTCGCCTCGCGGCTGGAGTCGGCCTGCAAGCAGTACGGAGCGCACATCCTCGCGAGCGAGTTCACCTGCGCCGGGCTGCGCGGCACCTACCGCACGCGCGAGATCGACCTGGTGATCGTGAAGGGCAAGACCAAGCCGGTGGCGATCCACGAGATCATGGACTACCACACCGCGGACACCTACCCGAAGCTCCCCGAGGCGCTGGGCCGGTTCCGCGACGGGCTCGAGTCCTACCGCAAGCGGGACTGGACGACGGCCTCGGAGCTCTTCTCGCGCGTGCTGGCGATCAATCCGTCCGACAAGGTCGCGAAGATCTACCTGGAACGCTGCGCGCATCTCGCCGCGAGCCCTCCTGCGGACGACTGGGCGGGGGTGTGGGTGATGGACAGCAAGTAGCGGCTTGCCGGGAGCGGGCCAAGGGCACTTGAAGGGCGGAGCGAGCGTGACCTTCCGATTCCTGATGAACTTCGCGGCGGCCTGCGCCGGGCTGGCGATCGCGGGCTGCGCGTCCGTTCCCGTGGCTGGGGACGCCCTTGACCGGGAGGCGAAGGCCTTCGCCGTCAAGGCCGGAAAGGCGAACCTCTATGTCTTCCGCGACGACGCGGCGGGCGCCGCCGCCTACATCGACATCCTGCTCGACGGCGTCCCGATGGGCCGCTCGGGCCCGCTCACCTATTTCGCCTTCGAGGTCGATGCCGGCGCGCGCACGCTCACCTCGCGCGCGGAGAACGAGGCCTCGGTGACACTGGCCATCGAGGCCGGCCGGAATTACTTCGTCCGCCAGGAGTCCCTGCCGGGATGGCTGTATTCGCGCACGCGGCTGCGGGTTGTCGACGAGGCGACCGGGCGCGCGGGCGTCGCGTCTTGCCGGCTCGTTCCCGGCACGCAGGAGGTCGAGGTTCGTGTCGAATCGACGGATGGCGCGTGGCGCGGCCCGCTTGCGTGCGAGGCCTCGAACGCGTTCGGCTCCCGCAGCTTCGAGGCTCCGGGCACCGTGACGGTGTTCGCTTCCGCTTCCGCGCTCAGCATCTCCTGCAGGGCGCCCGCAGGAGCGGTTGCCACGGTGACCGCGACGCCGCCGGGTGTCGACGCCTCGCCGGCGGAGAGGGCGAAGGCGGGGGCGGCCGCCGGCGCAGGCGTCGGCGCGATCGCCGGCATCGCCGTGGGCGCGGCGGCGGTCCCCGTGATGGGACCGGCGCTCGCGATCATGATCGCCGCAGGCAGCATCGCGAAGGGCGGGGAGATCGGCGGGATGGCAGGCGCGCTCGGCGCGGGCGAGGCGCTGCGCTACCCGAGCCCCATCGTGCTTCGCATCGTGGGCAACTGAGCGCGGGCGGTCCGCGTTTACCGCAGCGAGATGTTCACCGGGAACTCGACGGGTACGTCGATATCGCCACCGGAGAGGCGAAGCCGGGCAACACCGACCAGCTTTCCTTCCGCTTGCGCACCCCTCGCGATGCCGCTTCCCATGGCGTTAAGCATCGCGCCGTTGTTCACGCGCACCGGGAACGCGATCGTGTTGGGCCGTCCGCCGAAAATGAGGAAGTCATTCTTGTGGCCGGTCGCGACGACAAGGCCTTCCATCTGCAGCTCGCACCGGACCTGCAGCACGCGCAGGTGAAAGCGCAATGGCGAGCGCACGGCGATCTCGACATCGACGGTCGAGGCCTCCAGACCGAGTGCACCGATGCGAATGTCCCTTGCTTGGGCGAAGCGGGGAAGCGTCACCTTCATCGGCTCGGCGAACTGGATCGCGGCTCGCGGAACGTGCGCCGCCCAAGCAACCTTCGTCTTGTTGCGGCCGTCGGTCCGCTCTCCCCGAACGCGGACCCTGAGCCCGTCGTTGCGGATCCCCTGGACCGCCTCCTCGGGCAGCAAAGACCACGGAATTGAGGCTCGCAATTCGCAGGCTTGGGCGCCTGCCGCGAATGTCCCCGCGATCTGCACGCCTGGCGCCGCATCGAGGAAGCCGAGCTCGCCGCGGAACTGCCCGGCGCACTTTCCGACCGCGGCGGGTGCTACGAGCAGCGCCACGCCTATCTTAGTGACTTCGATCGGGCCGATGCGCAAGCCCGTAACCTGGGGTCCCGGGGCGGCTTGCGCGAGGGCGAGGAACGGGATGGCGACGGCCAGGCAGCCGATAAGCAGGCGAATCGCCCCATGTCGTGGTTGCTTCATGCAGAACCTGAAGTTTGTTCGCCTCGGATGCCGACGAAGTGCCGGAATTGATCGCACCGAAACCGATGGGGAGGGTCAATGGCCTCGCTGCCCGGCCATCGCGACCTGCCGCGGGGTTCGGGTTCGTCAGCCGCCCGGCTTGACCATCGGCCAGCCCCGTCGGGCCCACTCGCTCATGCCGCCTTCCACGATTTGCACGTGGTCGTAGCCGCCGCGCTGCAGCAGCGCGCCGAGCAGCGCCTTGGAGCGGTTCTGCGTGTGACAGATGATGTAGACGGGCGTGTCCGGCGCTTTGGGGATCTCGCCGAAGCGATGGCCCACCTGGCTCAGCGGCAGGAGGCGCGCGCCGGCGATGACGCCCGCGGCGTGCTCCCCCGGTTCGCGGATGTCGAACACGATCGTTGGGCCTTCCTCGAGCTTGCGTTTGAGCGTCTCGATGCTCACCGCGTGGGTCATGGTCTGCCTGCGTCACGGGAAATCAAGAAGATCCCGACCGGAGAGATCGGGATCGGGGCAATGGTCGTAATTCGCCAGCCAGTCTAGCGGCTTCCTGCCGTGCGCGCGAGGAACCGGCGCGTGGAGATGGAGCTGCGCCGACGGCTGGTTCGTGCGCCAGCGCACAGATCGCGCCTCGCCATGGGTCAACAATCGATTCCTCGATGGATACCCGTTGAGAGGATCACCATGGCCAAGTGCGAAGCCTGCGGCAACGACTACGACAAGTCCTTCGAGGTCGTGGCGCAAGGCAAGACCCATGTCTTCGACAGCCTCGAGTGCGCGATCCACGTGCTCGCGCCCACCTGCGCGCATTGCGGCGTGCGCATCGTCGGGCACGGCCTGGAAAAGGGCAGCCGGATGTTCTGCTGCGATCACTGCGCCGAAATGTCGGGAGTGAAGGAGCTGCGCGACCGCGCCTGACGGTCGCTGCAAGCGTGAGAAGCCAAACCGAGGAGAACGGAAATGCAACAGCTCAAGGAACTGATGAGTCGCGACGTGAAGGTCGTCGGCCCCGACATGACGATCGGGGAAGCCGCACAGAAGATGCGCGACGGGGATTTCGGCATGATGCCGGTAGGCGATAACGACCGGATGATCGGGACGATCTCGGATCGCGACATCGCGATCCGCGCCGTCGCCGAGGGCAAGGACGCCGGCACCAAGGTCCGCGACGTGATGTCCACGGGCATTGCCTGGGCCTACGAAGACGACTCGGTCGAGCAGGCCGTCGCCGTCATGAGCAAGCACCAGGTGCGGCGCTTGCCGGTCGTCAATCGCGACAAGCGGCTGGTGGGAATCGTGGCGCTGGGTGATTTTGCGGTGGAAAAGTCGGAGATCAAGCCGGCTGCCGAGGCGTTGGCGGAGATTTCCAAGCCGTCCTGAGGGTCGACAGGGACGGATCGGGCCGGGAGAAGATCGTTCGCGGGAGCGACACGACGGTCACGCTCACGGCATTCGCCCCTTCTATCCCTGAAAGCTCCTGCCGATGTGCTCGCAGTACTGCTTCAGGTCCTCCGGCACGCCGGCCGGGCAGACGCCGCACTCGCGGTTGCCCGGCACCGCATAGTCGATGAACGTGGGGTAGGCGAGGTCGAGATCGCGCATGATCTCGACGAACTGCGAAAGCGTCCTGTCGCCGCCGAGCCGCGGGTTTCGCGTCCTTTCCTGGCCGATGCTGGATACGCGCCGGCCCTTGTAGTCGTGCGCCGGGTACACCAGCGTGTCCTCGGCCAACGCGAAGAGCTTCTCGCGCACGCTGCGGTAAAGCGTGGGCGCATCGCCGTTCTGGAAGTCGGTGCGCCCGCAGCCATCGATCAGCAGCGCGTCCCCGGTAAACGCGCGGCCGTCGGCAAGGTAGGCGTGGTGCCCATCGGTGTGCCCCGGCGTGAAGAGCGGATCCACCCGGATGCTGCCGAGCGCCAGGGGCTTGCCCTCCTCGATCGGCAAGTCCACGCAGGCGAGTCCGTCGACCGCCGGGTGCGCGATGCGGCTGCCGGCCTCCCTCTTCAGCTTGCGCGCCGCGGTGATGTGGTCGGCGTGGATGTGCGTCTCGAGGGTGTAGGCGAGGCGAAGGCCGAGCAGGTTCAGCACTTCCAGGTCGCGCTGCCAGGCGGGCAGCACGGGGTCGATCAGGATCGCCTGCCCCGTCTCCTCGCAGCCGAGCAGGTAGGTATAGGTGCTCGAGACCGGTTCGAACAGCTGCCTGAAGATCATGCCACCCACCTTGCTCCAAAGCGGTTCGGGGAACAACCCCGGGCCAATGGGCGGGTTACGAAAAAAAAGACCAACCGCGGATGCGGTTGGTCTCGGGTACTGGTGGAGGCGGCGGGAATCGAACCCGCGTCCAGATGCCATTCCACAAACAGATCTACATGCGTAGCCGGTTGTTCTGCTTTAGCAGGTGGGCCGCGAACCAGCTCCCGGCCTTCCCCACGAGCCACCTATTGGTTTAGGTTTTCACCAAGTGACGCGATGAATTCCGATTCCATGTTTATGACTCCGCTGCCGGTGTTCTGGCCCAACCCATGGAAAAACTGGTGCGGAGCTGGCCGGTATTAAGCGGCCAGGGCGTACGTTTCGTCGTTCGCAGTTAAGTTTGCGATTCCAGCGGTTTTACGAGGCGTTGGCGCTCGGCATGCCCTGCCTGCTTCACTGCACCTGTCGAAACCAGGTCGCCCCCGGAAATCTTCATGAGGACGCCACCATTTTACGCCTGCGGCGGCCTCATCGGGGTATTGCAACCGGTTAGAGCGTGGCAGTCCCGGGGAGTTCAACCCACCGGCTGGTGACTGGCGGGGCTCGGCGAACGCAAGACGGGCTGCTAGCTAGAGCCCCGCCCAGCGCGCGATCCCGGCCGGGGAAGCCACGACCGCGTCGGCCCCCCAGCGCGCCGGGTCGGGCCCGTCGCCGAGATAGCCGTAGCCGGCGGCAAGCACGGGCATCCCCGCCGCGCGGGCCGCCTGCACGTCGCGCTCGTCGTCGCCCACGTAGAGGATGGAGGAAGGCTTGAGTGCCAGCTTCTCCGCGGCGTGCAGCAGCGGGTCGGGGAACGGCTTGGCGCGCGCGCAGGTGTCGCCGCCCACGAGGACGGCCGAACGCGAGCCGAGCCCCAGGCCGTCCATGACGGAGCGCGCCAGGTGCTCGAACTTGTTGGTGACCACGCCCCATGCGACCCCGCGCCCGTCCAGGCGGTCGAGAAGCTCTCCCATCTCGGGAAAGAGGCACGTGTCCACGCACAGGTTTCCGGCGTAGACGGCCAGGAACTCCTCGCGCAGGGCGGCGAAGTCCGCGTGCTCGGGCGTGATGCCGAATGCCGCGCCGATCATGCCGCGCGCCCCCTTGGAGACGTGCGGCCGCACCAATTCCAGCGGCACGGGGGGGAGGCTTCGCGACAGGCGCATGACGTTCACCGTGCGCGCCATGTCAGGCGCGGTGTCGGCGAGCGTGCCGTCCAGGTCGAAAAGGACGGCGCGGATCCCGGTGGCTGCCGTCATGGCCGCCGCGCCGCCAGGAAGTAGTTCACGCCCGCGTCGCCGCCCAGCGAGAACGACTTCGTGAGCGGGTTGTAGGCGAGCCCCGTGATGTCTCCCGGCGTGAGGCCCGCGGCGCGGCAGTGGGCGGCGAGCTCCGAGGGGGTGACGAACTTCGCGTACTCGTGCGTGCCGCGCGGCAGCAGGCGCAGCACGTACTCGGCGCCGACGATCGCGAAGAAGAACGACTTCGCATTGCGGTTGATCGTCGAGAAGACGACCCAGCCGCCGGGCTTCGCAAGCGTGGCGCAGGCGCGCACCGTGCTCGCGGGGTCGGGCACGTGCTCCAGCATCTCCATGCACGTGACGACGTCGTAGGAACCCGGCTCCGCCGCCGCGGCGTCCTCGGCGGACACGAGCCGGTATTCCACGTCCACGCCGCTCTCCATCCGGTGCAGCATCGCCACCTTGAGGGACTTCTCGGCGAGGTCGATGCCCGTCACCTTCGCACCCTGGTGGGCCATCGACTCGGCGAGGATCCCGCCGCCGCAGCCGACGTCGAGGGCGCGCTTGCCGGCGAGGCCCCCCACCAGCCTCTCGATGTGCGCCAGGCGCAGCGGGTTCATCCGGTGCAGCGGGCCGAACATGTCGCTTTCCGGGTCCCACCACTGGTGGGCGAGCGAGCCGAACTTGGCCAGCTCGGCCGGGTCGACGTTGGAAGCGGGGCGTTCCTGGGTCTCGGCGCTCATGAGGGGTTCCGGATGCGTTGCCGCCACCAGGCGGCCTTGGCCCGGATCTCGTCCTCGTCCAGCCCGGCCAGCCGGCGCTCCACGAGGCGCGCCTCGCCCGCCACCCAGACGTGGGTGACGTGCTCTCTGCCGGCCGCGTAGACGAGATCGGACACGGGATCGAAACAAGGGAGGGTTTCCGGCGAGGAAAGTTCCACGGCCGCGAGGTCGGCCGACTTGCCGGGAACGATCGAGCCGATGCGCGACTCCAGCCCCAGGGCGCGCGCGCCGTCCAGCGTGGCCATGCGCAGCGCCTCGTGCGCGCCGACCGCTCGCGCGTCCCCGCTCGCGCCCTTGGCCAGGAGCGCCGCGGTGCGCATCTCGCCCAGGATGTCGAGCCGGTTGTTGCTGGCGGCCCCGTCGGTGCCGAGGCCCACGTTCACGCCCTTCGCGAGGCAGGCGGCCACGGGCGCGATGCCGCTCGCGAGCTTCAGGTTCGACGACGGGCAGTGGGCGATCGAGGCCCCTTCGCGCGCGAGGAGCTCGATCTCGGGCTCCTCGAGGTGCACCGCATGCACGGCGATGAGCCGCGGGCCCACCAGCCCCAGGCGGCGCAGCCGCTCGAGGGGCCGCACGCCGTGCTGCGCGATGCCCTGGGCGATCTCCTCGGCCGTCTCGTGCACGTGCGTGTGGATCGGCGCGTCGATCTCCTCGGCCAGGGTGGCGATGCGGGAGAGCGTCTCGTCGGCCACGGTGTAGGGGGCGTGCGGCGCGAGGCAGAAGGACAGCAGCTCCTCGCCCCGGTAGGCGTCCCGCGTGGCGAGGCCCTTGTGCAGGTAGCCGGTGGCATCGGCCGCATAGGCGCTGGGAAACTCCACGGCGATCATGCCGAGGCTCGCCCGGATGCCGGCCTTCAGCGCCGCGCGCGCCGTGGCCTCGGGGAAGAAGTACATGTCGTTGAAGCAGGTGATGCCGCCGCGCAGCATCTCGGCGGCCGCGAGGAGGCTCCCGTCGTGCACGAACTCGTCGCCGACGTGCCGGGCTTCGGCGGGCCACACGTGCTCGCGCAGCCAGGTCATGAGCGGCAGGTCGTCGGCGATGCCGCGCAGCAGCGCCATCGCCGCGTGGCCGTGCAGGTTCACCAGCCCCGGGATGACCAGGTGCCGGTCCAGGAGCACCTCGGTGCGCGCCGAAAACCTCCCCGGCACCGCGCCCGTCGGCAGCAGCGCCTCGATACGGCCGTCGCGGATGGCCACGCTGTGGCGCTCGAGGAGCGTCCCCGCGGGCTCCACCGGGGCGACCCAGGCGGCGTGGATGAGGGTGTCGACTTCCATCATGGGATCGCAGTAACAAAAAACCCCGCCGGGGCGGGGTTTTCTGCCGGGTTGTCCGGGGCTTACTTCTTGACGCCCTTGAACTCGATGTCCACGCGGCGGTTCTTCTGGCGGCCTTCCTTCGTCTTGTTGGTCGCCACGGGCTGCGATTCGCCCTTGCCGAGGGTGGTGATCTTCGAGGCCGGGATGCCCTTGGAAACCAGGTACTCCTTCACGGCCGCGGCGCGGCGCTCGGAGAGCTTCTGGTTGTAGGCGTCCGTGCCGACGGAGTCGGTGTGGCCGGTCGCGATGACCATTTCGACGTCGACGCCGGCGAGCTTGGCCATGGCGTCATCGATGTTCTTCTTGCCGTCCGGGCGAACCACCGACTTGTCGAAGTCGAAGAGGGCGTCGGCCTGGATGACGATGGCCTGTCTCACCGAGGCGGGAGCGGGCTTGGGCGCCGGGGCGGCAGCAGGCGGCGGGGCGACCGGGGCGCCAGGAGCGGCCGGGGCGGAGGGCTTGGGCGCCGGGGCGTCCTTCTTGGGCTGGCAGTCCGGGTGGGGGATGCCCGACGTAAGAACGCACTGGCCCTGCGAGTCGCGGACCGGCACGCCTTGCGAGTCGGTCAGGACCTTCACGTCTTGCGCGAGCGCGGAACCGGAAACGAGGGCCACGGCGGCAACCGAGCCGGTCAGCAGCTTCAGAATCTTCATATCGGGACTCCCAAGAGATTTGAGTGATTTTTCGATGCCAGGCATTTTTCTAGGCTCGCGCCTGAAACAACTTTCACAATCATACACAAAGCCCCCTCCCGTCGACAACCAAGGGTGGGATTTCCGCAACAACCGGGCGTTCAGGTTGCATCGGCGCCACAGTCCCGCGCAGGGCCCCCGCCGGGGTGGCGGCGAGGGCACCGAATGTGCTAGGATTTCACTTTTGCCAGCCGGCAAAATATCAATCAAAACAAGCGGTTAGGTTTCGGACCTGCGGGTCCGGGCCGGCACGCCATCGAATCCCTCGCCCATGGAACAGTTCGCCAAGGAAACACACCCGATCAGCCTAGAGCAGGAGATGCGCCGCTCGTACCTCGATTACGCCATGAGCGTGATCGTCGGCCGCGCGCTTCCCGACGCCCGCGACGGGCTCAAGCCCGTGCACCGGCGCGTGCTCTTCGCCATGCACGAGCTCTCCAACGACTGGAACAAGGCCTACAAGAAGTCGGCCCGCATCGTGGGCGACGTGATCGGCAAGTACCACCCGCACGGCGACACGGCGGTCTACGACACGATCGTGCGCATGGCGCAGGACTTCAGCCTGCGCTATCCGCTGATCGACGGCCAGGGGAACTTCGGCTCGGTCGACGGCGACAACGCGGCTGCCATGCGCTACACCGAGATCCGCATGGCCAAGATCGCCCACGAGCTGCTGGCGGACCTGGAAAAGGAAACGGTCGACTTCGGCCCCAACTACGACGGCAGCGAGGAGGAGCCCCTCATCCTCCCGGCGCGCTTCCCCAACCTGCTGGTGAACGGCTCCTCGGGCATCGCCGTGGGGATGGCGACCAACATCCCGCCGCACAACCTGGGCGAGGTGATCGACGCCTGCATCGCGGTGCTGGGCAACCCCGACATCGACATCGAGGAGCTCATCGCCATCGTCCCGGCCCCGGACTTCCCGACGCGCGGGATCATCTACGGCACCGCGGACGTGAAGGAGGGCTACCGCACCGGCCGCGGGCGCGTGGTCATGCGCGCGCGTGCGCACGTCGAGGACATGGAGAAGTCGAGCAAGCAGGCCATCGTCGTCGACGAGCTTCCCTACCAGGTCGGCGGCGACCAGCTCCTCAAGCGCATCAGCGAGCTGGTGCACGAGAAGAAGATCGAGGGCATCTCGGACCTGCGCAACGAGAGCGACAAGGGCGGCATGCGCCTGGTGATCGAGCTCAAGCGCGGCGAGGTGGCCGAGATCGTGCTGAACAACCTGTACAAGCTCACGCAGATGCAGGAGACGTTCGGCATGAACATGGTCGCGCTTCTCGACGGCCAGCCGAAGCTGCTCAACCTCAAGCAGTTCCTCGACGCGTTCCTGCGCCACCGCCGGGAAGTGGTCACGCGGCGGACGGTGTTCGACCTGCGCAAGGCCCGGGAACGCGGGCACGTGCTCGAGGGCCTCGCCGTGGCGCTCTCCAACGTGGACGAGGTGATCGCCATCATCAAGGCCGCCGCCACGCCGCCGGTCGCCAAGGTGGAGCTCATGGCGCGCACCTGGCGCTCCCAGCTCGTCGAGGACATGCTCGCCCGGGCGATGTCCGACCAGTTCCGCCCCGCGAACCTGCCGAAGGACTTCGGCCTGGCGGGCAACGGCTACCGGCTCTCCGACGTGCAGGCGCAGCGCATCCTCGAGATGCAGCTGCAGCGCCTCACGGGGCTGGAGCAGGACAAGATCCTCTCCGAGTACCGCGAGGTGATCGCCGCCATCGAGGACCTGCTCGACATCCTCGCGCGGCCCGAGCGCGTCACGAAGATCATTTCCGACGAGCTCCTGGAGATCAAGCGCGAGTTCGGCGACAAGCGGCGCAGCGAGATCGTCGTGAACGGGGTGGACCTCTCCATGGAGGACCTCATCGCCCCCGAGGACGTGGTGGTGACGCTCTCCCACGCCGGCTACGTCAAGAGCCAGAAGCTCGACGAGTACCGGGCGCAGAAGCGCGGCGGGCGCGGCAAGCAGGCGACGACGACCAAGGAAGACGACTTCATCGAGAAGCTCTTCATCGCCAACACGCACGACTACGTGCTGTGCTTCTCGAACAAGGGCAAGGTCTACTGGATCAAGGTCTACGAGGTGCCGCAGGGCAGCCGCGGAAGCCGCGGCAAGCCGATCGTGAACCTCCTCAAGATGGACCAGGACGAGCGCATCAACGCGATCCTCCCGGTGCGCGAGTTCGTCGAGGACCGCTTCGTGTTCTTCGCCACGCAGCAGGGGGTGGTCAAGAAGACGGCGCTGTCCGATTTCTCCCGGCCGCGCGCCTCCGGCATCATCGCGGTGGACCTGGACGAGGGCGACCACCTCATCGGCGTGGCGCTCACCGACGGGCGCCACGACGTGATGCTCTTCTCCGACGAGGGCAAGGCCGTGCGCTTCGACGAGAACGACGTGCGCCCGATGGGCCGCGGCGCCCGCGGCGTGCGCGGCATGAACCTCTCGAAGGGCGGCAAGGTCATTGCCCTCCTCGTCGCCGAGGACGAGGCGCAGAGCGTCCTCACCGCCACGGAGAACGGCTACGGCAAGCGGACCTCGATCGCGGAGTACACGCGGCACGGCCGCGGCACGCTGGGCATGATCGCGATCCAGACCTCGGCCCGCAATGGCAGGGTGGTGGCCGCGACCCTCGTGTCGAAGGAGGACGAGATCATGCTCATCACCGACGGCGGCGTGCTCATCCGCACGCGCGTGAGCGAGGTGCGCGAGATGGGCCGCTCCACGCAGGGCGTCACGCTCATCAACCTGGGCGAGGGCGAGAAGCTCACCGGGCTGCAGACGGTGATGGACCGCGACGAGGAAGAGGGCGTCAACGGCAACGGCAACGGCAACGGCAACGGCGGGGAGCCCGCCCCGGCCTGACGGGGGCGCGGCCTCGCGGAGGACGATCGCGATGCACGTATGGAATTTCGGCTCCGGGCCGGCGATGCTGGTCCCGGAAGTGCTGGAGAAGGCGAAGGCGGAACTCCTCGACTGGCACGGCAAGGGCATGTCCGTGATGGAGATGAGCCATCGCGGCAAGGAGTTCGTCGCCATCGCCGCCGAGGCCGAGGCGGACCTGCGCGCGCTCCTCGCGGTCCCCGCGAACTACAAGGTCCTCTTCCTGCAGGGCGGCGCCACGGCGCTCTTCGCAGGGGTGCCGATGAACCTGCTGCGCGGCAAGGGTTCGGCCGACTTCGTCCTCACCGGCGAATGGTCGAAGAAGGCGCACGCGGAGGCCGCGAAGTACTGCCGCCCCAACGTCGCCGCCACCGCGGCCGACCGCAACTTCAGCTACGTGCCGAAGCAGGGCTCGTGGAAGCTCTCGCCCGACGCCGCCTACGTGCACGTGTGCACCAACGAGACCATCGGCGGGGTGGAATACCACTGGACGCCGGACACCGGCGACGTGCCGCTCGTCTCCGACATGTCCTCGCACATCCTGTCGCGCCCGCTGGACGTCTCGCGCTACGGCCTCGTCTTCGCCGGCGCCCAGAAGAACATCGGCCCCGCGGGTCTCGTCATCGTGATCGTGCGCGAGGACCTCATCGGCCACGCGCTTCCCGGCACGCCCAACGTCCTCGACTTCAAGCTGCAGGCCGATGCGGACTCGATGCTGAACACCCCGCCGACCTTCGCGCTGTACCTGTCGGGGCTCACGTTCAAGTGGCTGCTCGCCAAGGGCGGCCTCGCGGCGATGGAGCGCGAGAACGTGGCCAAGGCCTCGCTCCTCTACGATTGCCTCGACGCCATGCCGTTCTACACGACGCCCGTGGCCCGGGAGGACCGCTCGCGCATGAACGTGCCGTTCCGCCTGGCGGACGACTCGCTCGACGCGAAGTTCCTCGCGGAGGCGGAGGCGCTCGGGCTCTCCCAGCTCAAGGGCCACCGCTCGGTGGGCGGCATGCGCGCCTCCATCTACAACGCGATGCCGATGGAAGGTGTTGCGGCCCTGGTCGCCTTCCTCCAGGACTTCGCGCGCCGCCACGGCTAGCGCGGGCCGAGCCGCCATGGGGACCGCCCGGCCCGCGAAGGCGCAGTTTCGCATCGCCACCTGGAACGCGATCTCCGCCAGGGGCCTGCGGCGCTTCCCCGCGCACGCCTACCGCGTGGAGCACGCGCTCGCCGAGCCCGACGCGATCCTTCTTCGCTCGCACGTGCTGGAGGCCTCCGGCGTGCCCGCGAGCGTGAAGGCGGTCGCGCGGTCCGGCGCGGGCGTGAACAACATCCCGGTGGCCGAGATGACCCGGCGCGGCATCCCCGTCTTCAACGCGCCCGGCGCCAACGCCAACGCGGTGAAGGAGCTGGTGATGGCCGCGATCCTGCTGGCCGCCCGCAACCTCGTTCCCGCGATCGACGCGGTGCGCGCCCTCGCCCCGGGGCCGGACTTCGAGAAGCGCGTGGAGGAGGGCAAGAAGGCCTTCGCGGGCGTGGAGGTGCGCGGCAAGACGCTGGGGGTGATCGGGCTCGGCGCCATCGGCGGCCTCGTCGCCGACGCGGCGCTGCAGCTGGGCCTGCGCGTCGTGGGCTACGACCCGAAGGCGACCGCGGAGTCGATCGCGCGCCTTCCGTCGCCCGTGCGCGTCCTCGCCTCGGTCGACGAGTGCTTCGCGCACGCCGACTTCGTGACCCTGCACGTCCCGCTGCTGGAGTCGACGCGCCACCTCGCCGACGCGCGGCGCCTCGCCCTCGCGCCGCCGGGCGCGGTGCTGCTCAACTTCTCGCGGGCTGCCATCGTGGACGAGGAGGCCGTGGTCGCCTCCGTCGCCTCGGGGCACCTCAAGGCCTACGTCTGCGACTTCCCCAGCCCGCGCTTCGCCGGCGTGCCGGGCATCGTGGCGCTGCCGCACCTGGGCGCCTCCACGGAGGAGGCCGAGGAGGCGAGTGCCGCCATGGTGATCGACCAGCTGCGCGACTTCCTGGAGGATGGCACGGTGCGCAACGCCGTCAACTTCCCCGCGGTCGAGATGCCGCGCGGCTCGCCGCATCGCGTGGCGATCGCGAACGCGAACGTGCCCAACATGCTGGGGATGATTTCGACTACGATGGCAGAGAGCGGTCTCAACATCCACAACATGGTCAACAAGTCGCTGGGGGAGGTGGCCTACACCCTCGTCGACCTCGACAGCGAGGTCGGCGGCGCCGTGCTCAAGGCGCTCTGCGCGATCCCGGGCGTCCTTTCCGTGCGCCTCGTGCCGCCCCTGGCGGAAGAGCCGGCATGAGCGCCGAGCTCGACCGGCTGCGCGGCGAGATCGACCTCGTCAACGACGCGATCCTGGAGCTGCTGAGCAAGCGCGCCCGGCTCGCGCGCGAGATCGGCACGCTCAAGGTGGGCCAGGCCTACCGCCCGGAGCGCGAGGCGCAGGTCCTGCGCCGAATCAAGGAGCGCAACCCCGGGCCGCTCTCCGACGAGACGGTGGCGCTGCTCTTCCGCGAGATCATGTCGGCCTGCCTCGCGCTCGAGCGCCCCATCACCGTGGCCTTCCTGGGGCCGCAGGGCACCTTCAGCGAGAGCGCGGCGATGAAGCACTTCGGGCACGCCGCCGTCACGACGCCGCAGGCGACGATCGACGAGGTCTACCGCGCGGTGGAATCCGGCGCCGCCGACTTCGGCGTGGTTCCCGTCGAGAACTCCACCGAGGGCGCCGTGGGCCGCTCGCTCGACCTCATGCCCCAGACGCCGGCCAAGGTCTGCGGCGAGGTGCTGATCCGCATCCACCACCACCTGATGTCGGTGCGCCCGGAGACCGGGCTCGCCACCATCGGCCGCATCTACTCGCACAGCCAGTCGCTCGCGCAGTGCCACGAGTGGCTCAACGCCAACGTGCCGGAGGCCGAGCGCATCGCCGTGGCGAGCAACGCCGAGGCCGCGCGCCGCGCCGCCGAGGAGCCGGGCACCGCCGCCGTCGCGGGCGACCGCGCCGCGGAGCACTACAAGCTCTCGGTCCTCGCCTCGAACATCGAGGACGAGCCCAACAACACGACGCGTTTCCTCATCCTCGGCGACTACGAGCCGAAGCCCTCGGGGAACGACCGCACCTCGCTGGTGCTCTCGGCGCGCAACCGCGCCGGCGCCGTCTACGAGATGCTCACGCCGTTCGCCTCGCGCGGCGTCTCGATGACCAAGTTCGAGTCGCGCCCCTCGCGGGTCGCGCTCTGGGAATACCTCTTCTTCGTCGACATCGAAGGCCACCGGGACGACGCCAACGTCGCCGCCGCGCTCGAGGAGGTGGGCCGCATCGCGGGCTACCTCAAGGTGCTCGGCTCCTACCCGATGGCCGTCCTCTAGAAACGCGCCATGAGCCCGAAAGACCTCGCCCCGGCCCACGTCCGGGAAATCGCCCCCTACGTGCCGGGAAAGCCCATCGCGGAGACGGCGCGCGAGCTGGGCATGGCGGAAGCCGACATCCTCAAGCTCGCCTCCAACGAGAACCCCCTCGGGTCCTCTCCGAAGGCGATCGAGGCGCTGCGCGGCGCGCTGGGCGACCTCGCGTGGTACCCGGACGGCAGCGGCCACGACCTCAAGGCCGCGATCTCGGCCAGGCTCGCCGTCGGGCCGGAGAACATCGTGCTCGGCAACGGCTCCAACGACGTGCTCGAGCTCGTGGCGCGCGCCTTCCTCACGCCCGCCGGTTCCGCCGTCTACTCGCGCCACGCGTTCATGGTCTACCCGCTCGTGGTGAAGGCGGTCGGCGCCCATGGCATCGAGGTGCCGGCGAAGGACTACGGGCACGACCTCGCGGCGATGGCCGCCGCCATCCGCGCGGACACGAAGATCGTGTTCCTCGCCAACCCCAACAACCCGACGGGGACCTTCCTGCCCTGGGAGGAGATCCTCGCCTTCGTCGAGCGCGTCCCGCCCACGGCGCTGGTCGTGCTGGACGAGGCCTACGGCGAGTACCTGCCGGCGGAACGCCGGTCGCCGACCGCGGGCTGGCTCGCGCGCCTGCCCAACCTGGTCGTCTCGCGAACGCTCTCGAAGGCCTACGGCCTGGCCGGGCTTCGCGTCGGCTTCGGGCTCGCGCACCCCGAGGTCGCCGAGCTCATGAACCGGGTTCGGCAGCCTTTCAACGTGAACCACCTCGCGATGGTGGCGGCCTGCGCGGCCCTGGGCGACGAGGCGTTCATCGCCGAGAGCCGCCGCGTGAATGCCGAGGGGCTGGAGCAGCTCGCGCGCGGCTTCGGCCGGCTGGGGCTCGAGTTCATCCCGTCGGCGGGCAACTTCATCGCGGTTCGCGTCGGCGATGCCGCGCGCGTCTACGCCTCTCTCCTGCGCGAGGGCGTGATCGTGCGGCCCGTCGCGGGCTACGGCATGCCCGAGCACCTGCGCGTGACGGTGGGCACGGCGCCGCAGAACGAGCGCTTCCTCGCCGCCCTGGGGCGCGCCCTAGAGGGCGCGTAGCCATGGGACGGCGCCACCCGGGAAGGCCGCCGCCATGCGCCGCCTGAAGACCGTCGCGATCGTCGGCGTGGGCCTCATCGGGGGCTCCTTCGCGCTGGCGATGCGCCGCGCGGGCGCCGTCGCCAGGGTCGTCGGCGTCGACCGCGACGCGCAGGCCCTGGAGCGCGCCGCGTCCCTTGGCGTCATCGACACGGCCGCCGAGTCGGCCTCGGAGGCGGCGGCCGGCGCCGACCTCGTCTTCGTCTCCGTGCCGGTGCGCGCCATGGGGACCGTGCTGCACGACGTCGCCCTCGGCCTGGGCCCGGGCGGGGTGGTCACCGATGCCGGCAGCACCAAGGCCGACGTGGTGCGCACGGCCGCGGAAGAGCTTCGCAACCGCCTGCCGCAGTTCGTGCCGGGACACCCGATCGCCGGCCGTGAATCGAGCGGCGTGGAGGCCGCGACGGCCGACCTCTTCAAGGGCGCGCGCGTGGTGCTCACGCCCGGGCCCGACACGGCACCGGAGGCCACGGCGCTCGTGCGCGCCTGCTGGGAAGCGTGCGGGGCGCGGGCGACCGAGATGCCGGCCGAGGCGCACGACCGGATATTCGCCACCGTGAGCCACCTGCCGCACCTGCTCGCCTTCGCGCTCGTTTCCGAGATCGTCTCCCGGCCGGATGCGGCCGAGCTCCTCGGCTTTGCCGCCGGGGGATTCCGCGACTTCACGCGCATCGCCGCGAGCTCCCCGGAGATGTGGCGCGACGTCGCGCTCGCCAACCGCGAGGCGCTGCTCGACGAGATGGACCGCTACAGCGCGCGCATCGCCGTTTTCCGCGAGCTCGTGGCCCGGGGCGACGGGCCGGGACTGCAGCGGCTCATGACCGAGGCGCGCAACGCCCGTCGCGCCTGGCCGGGCGGCAAGCGCAGCAGCTCCGACGAGTGAGCCCGATGGACCACCTGGACCTCGCGCACGCCACCCGCGCAGCCGGCACGCTCCGCCTGCCGGGCTCGAAGAGCATCTCCAACCGGACGCTCCTCCTGGCGGCACTCGCCGAGGGCACGACGAAGGTGCGCGGGCTCCTCGATTCCGACGACACGCGCGTGATGCTCGACGCGCTTCGCCAGCTGGGCGTGGCGCTCTCGCCGGGTGCGGCCGAGGGCGAGTGGTCGGTGACCGGTGCGCCGGCGGGCTTCCCGGTCAGGGAAGCGTCGATCTTCCTGGGCAACGCCGGCACGGCGTTCCGGTCGCTCACCGCCGTGCTCGCGCTGGGCGCCGGCCGCTACCGGCTGCACGGCGTGCCGCGCATGCACGAGCGCCCCATCGGCGACCTCGTCGACGCGCTGCGCCAGGCCGGGGCCCGAATCGCCTACGAAGGCAACGACGGCTTTCCGCCGCTGGCGATCTCGCCGCGCGAGGGAGGCGCCGGGGCGACGGTGCGCGTGCGCGGCGAGGTGTCGAGCCAGTACCTCACGGGGCTGCTCCTCGCGCTGGGCGCGACGGGCGGCGGCGTCCGCGTGGAGGTCGTCGGCGAACTGATCTCCAGGCCCTACGTCGAGATGACCCTCGCGCTCATGGCGCGGTTCGGCGTGCGCGTGGAGCGCGAGGGGTGGGGCGCCTTCGTGGTCCCCGCCGGCGCGAGCTACCGCTCGCCCGGTGCGATCGAGGTGGAGGGCGACGCGTCGTCCGCGTCCTATTTCCTCGCGGCGGGGCTGCTGGGCGGCGGGCCGCTGCGCGTGGAGGGTGTCGGTCGCAATGCCCTGCAGGGCGACGTTCGCTTCACCGAGGTGATCGAGGCGATGGGCGGCAAGGTCACCTTCGGCGACCACTGGATCGAGGTATCGGGGCACCCGCCGCTCGTCGCGCTGGACGCGGACCTCAACATCATTCCCGATGCCGCGATGACCGCGGCGGTGCTGGCCCTCTTCGCCGACGGGCCCTCGCGGCTTCGCAACATCGCGAGCTGGCGGGTGAAGGAGACCGACCGCCTCGCGGCGATGGCCACCGAGCTGCGCAAGCTGGGTGCCACCGTGGAGGAGGGCGCCGACTACCTCGCCATCACGCCGCCTCCCGGCTTCGCGGGCGGCGCGCCCGTCCCGGGGCGCGTGGCCATCGACACGTACGACGACCACCGCATGGCGATGTGCTTCGCGCTGGCGTCCTTCGGCCCGCGTCAGGTCCGGATCAACGACCCCGGGTGCGTGTCGAAGACCTTTCCGGGGTTCTTCGAGGCGTGGTCGCGGGTCGTCGCGTGACGCGCCGCGCCGAAGGCCGCGCCGATGTGGACGAAGCCGAAAGTGACGGTCCTGGCCATGGTCTTTTCCCTTGCGGAGTGCATGGCGGGATGGTGGGTGCGGACGGTAAATAGCTAAAGTCAATTGTTTCTATTATTTCGATAGCCATGACAAATCATGTGCCGGTGATCGCGATCGACGGGCCCTCGGCCTCGGGCAAGGGCACGGTGGCCGAGCGCGTGGCCGCCGCCCTGGGGTTCCACTACCTCGACAGCGGCGCCCTGTATCGCCTGGCGACCCTCAACGCCCTGCGCCGGCAGGTGCCCCTGGACGACGCCGTACCCCTGGCCGGCGCCACCCGGGAGCTGGAAATCTCCTTTCGCGACGGGAAGTTATGGCTCGACGGCGAGGACGTGACCGAGGCCGTGCGCACCGAGGCGGTGAGCGCGGCCACGTCCCGCGTGGCGGCCAGCCCGCAGGTCCGCGAGGCGCTCCTCGAGCGCCAGCGCCTGTTCCTGCGCCCGCCGGGTCTCGTGGCGGACGGCCGCGACATGGGGTCCGTCGTGTTCCCGCACGCCGCGCTCAAGGTGTTCCTCACCGCCGATGTCGGCACCCGTGCGGAACGCCGCCATAAGCAGTTGATGGAAAAGGGAATGTGTGCAAAAATGGCGGACGTTGTGGAGGAACTGAGGCAGCGGGACGCGCGCGACAGCGCGAGGCCCGTGGCGCCGCTAAGGCATTATCCCGACGCGCTTTTTCTCGATACCACGGCGCTCACCATCGACCAGGCGGTCGGGCAGGTGCTGGCGTGGTACCGGGAGCGCACCGGGAATTAGTTCCCTTTCTCCCTGACGGGGCCAAAAGCCCAAGGGTGTCAATCGCTTAGGCTGTTCCAGGTGCCCGCGCCCCGCGCGCGGCCCCGGGGACCGCTCACCCCGATTGGCGTTTTGCCAACCAGCCACGGCCGCAAGGTCGTGCCGATCGAAAGTACAGGCTCTCATTCCCATGCTGTCTCAATCCACCAACCCCACCCCCGCTCCCGAAAGCTTCGCCGCCCTCTTCGAGGAAAGCCTCACGCGCCAGGAAATGCGCTCGGGCGAAGTGATCACCGCCGAGGTCATCTCGGTCGACCCCAACGTGGTCATCGTGAACGCGGGACTGAAGTCCGAAAGCGCAATTTCCACCGAAGAATTCAAGAACGATCGCGGCGAGATCGAGGTCAAGCCCGGCGACTTCGTTTCCGTCGCCATCGAGGCCCTCGAGGACGGATTCGGCGCGACCAAGCTGTCGCGCGAGAAGGCCAAGAAGCTCGCGGCCTGGTCCGAGCTCGACGCGGCGCTCGAGGGCGGCAAGATCATCACCGGCGTCGTCTCCGGCAAGGTCAAGGGCGGCCTCACCGTCATGGTGAACGGCATCCGCGCCTTCCTGCCCGGGTCGCTGGTCGACCTGCGCCCCATGAAGGACACCTCGCACTTCGAGGGCAAGGAACTCGAGTTCAAGGTCATCAAGCTCGACCGCAAGCGCAACAACGTCGTGGTCTCGCGCCGCGCCGTCATGGAGGAGACCGCCGGCGTCGAGCGCCAGCAGCTCCTCGAGACGCTGAAGGAAGGCGCGGTCGTGAAGGGCATCGTCAAGAACATCACCGACTACGGCGCGTTCGTGGACCTTGGCGGCATCGACGGGCTCCTGCACATCACCGACCTCGCCTGGCGCCGCGTCAAGCACCCGACGGAAGTGCTCGCCGTGGGCGACGAGGTGACGGCCAAGATCCTCAAGTTCGACGCCGAGAAGAACCGCGTTTCGCTGGGCCTCAAGCAGCTGGGCGAGGACCCGTGGATCGGCATCTCGCGCCGCTACCCGCAGGGCACGCGCCTCTTCGGCAAGGTCACCAACATCACCGACTACGGCGCGTTCGTCGAGATCGAGAGCGGCATCGAGGGCCTGGTGCACGTCTCCGAGATGGACTGGACCAACAAGAACGTGCACCCGGCGAAGGTGGTGAGCCTGGGCGACGAGGTCGAGGTGATGATCCTCGAGATCGACGAGGACCGCCGCCGCATCTCCCTGGGGATGAAGCAGTGCATGCCCAACCCGTGGGAAGAGTTCGCCATGAACCACAAGAAGGGCGACAAGGTCGCGGGCCTCATCAAGTCCATCACCGACTTCGGCGTGTTCATCGGCCTGCCGGGCAACATCGACGGCCTGGTCCACCTCTCCGACCTCTCGTGGAACGCCGCCGGCGAGGAAGCCGTCAAGGCGATGAAGAAGGGCGAGGAAGTCGAGACCATGGTGCTGTCGATCGACGTCGAGCGCGAGCGCATCTCGCTCGGCATCAAGCAGCTCGAGGGCGACCCGTTCGGCAACTACGTCACCGTGCACGACAAGGGCAACATCGTGAAGGGCGTGGTGAAGTCGATCGAGCCCAAGGGCGCCGTGATCGAGCTCGACAAGGACGTGGAAGGTTACCTCCGCGCCTCCGAGATCTCGCGCGACCGCGTCGAGGACGTCCGCGCCTACCTGAAGGAAGGCGAGGAGATCGAGGCGGTGATCGTCAACATCGACCGCAAGAACCGCTCGATCAACCTCTCGGTCAAGGCGAAGGACGCAGCCGAGGAATCGGCCGCGCTGCAGAAGATGGCCGCCGAGTCGAGCGCCAGCTCGGGCACCACGAACCTGGGTGCCCTGCTGAAGGCCAAGCTCGGCAGCGGGTCCAAGGAATAGAAGGCCCGCCAAGGGCCTCACGCAGCCGACAAGAGACATGCAAGGGGGAGACTCTCACGCCATGACCAAGTCACAGCTCATCGAGTTGTTGAGCGCGCGGCACAGTCAACTGGCGCCCAAGGACGCGGAACTCGCGGTGAAGACCATGCTCGACGCGATGGCGCATACCCTCGCGTCGGGCAACCGCATCGAGATCCGCGGCTTCGGCAGTTTCGG
>JAMPXV010000204.1 GCA_023700985.1 Lysobacter sp. | reverse complement strand
TTCCGTCGAGCAGGCCACCGCGCACGCCGCGGCCCTCGCCGGCGCGAAGGACGTGCACGAAGTCATCGCCATCAACTCCGCCGCCCTCGAGCCGGTCATGAAGCGCGCCTACGCCTACTCGCGCACCGTCTACGAGACCGCCGCCGAGACCAACGCGGAAGTGAAGAAGGTCTTCGAGAAGCAGACCTCCGACATGAACAAGTCCGCCGTGTCCACGCTGGAAGAGGCGTTCAAGTACGCGCCCGCCGGCTCGGAAGCCTACGTCGGCAACATGAAGAGCGCCATGGCCGCCGCGCAGAACGCCTACGGCAACCTCGCCGCGATCAACAAGCAGCTCTACGACACCGTCGAGAAGACCGTCGAGCAGAACGTCGCGACCGTCCAGTCCGCCGCCAAGGCCACGAAGGCCCCGAAGGCCCCGGTCCGCAAGGGCGCGAAGCGCCGCTAAGCGCCGGCGCCCCGCCAGGGGCGTGAAGCGAAGCGATTCCGAAGGCCCCCGGTAACCCCGGGGGCCTTCGTTTTTTCGGCTTGCTGCATGGGCGGGCGGGGTAGCCCTCAGCCCGCCGACAGGACGCTGGCGATCCGGGCCGCGCGTGCGGCGTGGATGGCCGTCGGCACCGACCGGGGATGGTCGCGGGCGATCGCGGCCGCATCGACCTCCAGCGCCGCCTTTCGGGCGGCCATCAATCGCTCGCGCGGCACCCGCCGGGAAAGGCCTCGCGCGCACAGGTCGCACTCGCAGACCTCCATGAGCCGCTCGAGGCGTTCCGGGCGGCGGAAGGAATCGGTGCGTTCCAGGAGGGCGAGGAGGGGTTCCGCGCCCAGGGCGCCGGCTCCCTCCACCGCGGCGCGCTCGCGGGCGGCCAGGCCGGCGAGGTCACGGCACTCCCCGGGCGCGTTCACGCGCTCGCAAAGGCTCGCCACCGCCTCGGGCGGGAGGCCCAGCGTGAGGCAGGCGAAGCGCACCGGCAGGCCGAAGGCCGTGCCCGCCTCGAGCCGCGCCGTGACCAGCAAGCCGCCGTCCGGCGCGACCAGAGCCTCGATTTCCGGAGCCACGCGTGCCAGCGCCCCGCAGTCGCGCAGCACGGCGAGCAGGCGCGCCGGGCGTGGCTCCTGCAGCCCGCGCGCGATCTCCTGCCATACGCGCTCCGGGACCAGGTGGTCGGCCTCGCCGGAGTCCACCATCCGGCGCATGAGGGCCAGCGTCTCGGGGGCCACCTCGAAGCCGAAGCGGGCGGCGAACCGCGCTACCCGCAGGATCCGGACCGGGTCCTCGACGAACGCCTCGCTCACGTGCCGCAGGATCCCGCGGCGCAGGTCCTCCACGCCGCCGTGGGGGTCCACGAGCACGCCGTCCTCGCCGCGGGCGATGGCGTTGATGGTGAGGTCGCGCCGGCGCAGGTCCTCCTCGAGCGTCACTTCGGGGGAGGCATGGAAGACGAAGCCGCGATACCCCGGCGCGGTCTTGCGCTCGGTGCGGGCGAGCGCGTACTCCTCGTGCGTCCCGGGGTGCAGGAACACCGGGAAGTCGGCTCCCACGGCGCGGAACCCCCGCGCGGCCATCTCGGCCGGCGTGGCGCCCACGACGACCCAGTCGCGGTCGGTCACGGGGTGGCCGAGGAGCTCGTCGCGCACGCTGCCGCCGACCGCGTAGACCTTCATGGCGCGGTTCCCGGGGCGCCGCTCACGGGCGAGGCGGCTGCGCGTAGGGCTCGTCGTCGGCCACGAACTCCGTCTCGGCCCGCGCTCCCTCGCACCAGGCGGCGACGGCGGTCGCGGCCCCGATGGCCTCGCAATAGCGGGACGCCACCGGGCCGCAGGTCACGGCGTAGGTGGCGAAGCGCATGACCACGGGCGCGAACATCGCGTCGGCGGCCGTGAAGCGTCCGAAGAGGAAGTCGCCGCCGCCGCCGAAGCGCGACCTCGCCTCGCCCCAGAGGTGCTCGATGCGGTCGATCTCCGTGCGAACCTGCGGCGTCATGCCCTTGCCGGGATGGCGGGACCGGATGTTCATGGGCATGTTCGCGCGCAGGTTGCGGAACCCGGCGTGCATCTCGGCGCAGGCCGAGCGCGCGAAGGCCCGGGCGACGGGGTCGTCCGGCCAGACGCCCCGGTCCGGGAACCACTCCGCTACCGTCTCGGCGATGGCGAGCGTGTCCCAGACCGCGACGCCGCCGCGCCACAGGACGGGCACGAGCCCCGAAGGCGACAGGCGGCCGATGCCCGCGTCCCACTCGTCGGTCTCGAAGCGCAGCTTCCGCTCCTCGAAGTCGATTCCCAGCTGGGCGAGCAGCACCCAGGCGCGCATCGACCACGACGAGTAGTTCTTGTTGCCGATGACCAGCGTGAGCCTTTCCATGTCACCTCCCGGTGCTCCGGCGGTACTGCGCGTAGCGGCCGCGCAGGCCCGCGGCCGCCATGTACTCCGGCACGATCGACTCCATCGCCGACGGGGCGAACCCGAGGACGGCGGGGAAGGGGCAGCCGCAGACGCTCTCCGCCTTCATGGACGCGAGGTTGTCGCGCGTCATCACCGGCCCCGGCAGGTGCTCGAGCACGAAGGCCTGCGCGTAGGCCGCCCAGTCCGGCAGCGCCACGACGAGCCGTTTCAGGCCCTGCAGCCCGGCCACGAACTGCACGATCTCCTCGAGCGTGTAGACGCCCGGGCCGCACAGGTCGTAGGACTCGCCGACCGTGCGCGCCTCCTCGAGGCAGCGTGCCACCGACTGCGCCACGTCCTCCACCCACACCGGCTGGAAGCGCACGCCGGCGCCCGCGAGGGGGACGACGGGCAGCGGCCACACCAGGCCGGCGAAGAGGTTGAGGAAGCTGTCGTCGCGGCCGAAGATGACGGAGGGCCTGAGGACCGTGACCGCGAGGCCCGCCCCTCCGGCGCGCAGCGCCTCCTCGCCGCGCCCGCGGGAGCGCAGGTACTCGCTGGGCCCGCCGGAATCGGCGTGCAGCGCGCTCACGTGGACGAGGCGGCGCACGCCCGCGCGGTGGCAGGCGCGCGCCAGCCGCGCCGGAAGCTGCGCGTGCACCTTCTCGAACGGCTCGCGCCGGCTCTGGTGCAGGATGCCGACCAGGTTCACCACCGCGTCGGCGCCGTCGAGCGCTCGCGCGAGGTCCGTGTCGTCGTGGGGAGTGCCGGCGACGATCTCGATGGAGGGAATGACCTGCAGGGGCCTCGCCTTCAGGGTGTCGCGCGTGAGGGCGCGCACCGTGATGCCGCGTTGCGCGAGGCAGGCGCAGACCGACCGGCCGACGAAGCCGCTCGCGCCGAGCACCAGGACGCGCGCCGGGCCGGTCACGGGATGGACGAGGCGACGTTGGCCGCCCCGTTCGCGTTGCTCGTGGCCACTGTCCCCATCATCGCCCGCAGGCTCGCCGCCTTCCCGGTGAGCCGGTGGGTGTAGTACCAGGCGTTGGCCATGACCTTCTTCACGTAGTCGCGGGTCTCGTCGAACGGGATCGATTCGGCGTAGACCGCTCCTTCCAGGGAGCCCGTGGCGCGCCAGCGCTTCGCCCGGCCGGGACCGGCGTTGTAGGCGGCCGCGGCGGCCACCGGATCCCCGAGGTCGGTGAGGACGCGGTGGAAGTAGTACGTGCCCATCTTGACGTTCACGTCGGGCTGCTTGAGCTGCGCGGGGTGGTAGTACTGCAGGGGGATCTGCTTCGCGACCCAGCGCGCGGTGGCGGGCATGAGCTGCATCAGGCCCGTGGCGCCCACGCGCGACTTCGCCGCGACGTTGAACCGGCTTTCCTGGCGGATGATGCCGAAGAGCAGCGCCTCGTCGACGCCCCACTGGCGGGCGGCGGCGGCCAGCGGCTCGCGGTGGTGGACCGGGTAGCGGCGGCTGAAATCGTGCACGGAGGCGGTGATGTCGGCCGCGCCGATGGCGCGGTCGGCCAGCCCCTCCTGCAGCGCGAGCTCGGAAGCGGCCAGCAGCCCGCGGTCGTCCATGGCCCGCAGGCCCAGCACCCACTCGCGGAACGCTTCGGGGTTCATCTCCAGGCGGTAGAGGGCGAAAGCCCTCGTCACCGCGGGGATGGCGCGCACGCGCGCGAGGTCTTCCTCCGCCACGGCCCTCGCCGACCAGTCGGGACCCTTCACGATGCCGAGGTCCTCCGCGGCCATGAGGCCGTAGAAGTGGCGCTCGCGCGCGAGCGGTCGCAGGATCGCCTCGGCCGCAGGGCCCGAGCCCTCCTCCGCCAGCGATCGCGCGAGCCAGTAGCGCCAGGCCGGGTCGCGGGCCTCCTCCGGGGGCATGAGGTTCACGGCGGCGCGCACCGCCGCCCAGTCGCCGGCGCGAAGCGCGGCACGGACCTTCCATTGCAGCTGCGCGTTGGTGAACGGCCCTTCGCCCGCCTTCGCGTACCACTCGACGGCGCGCGGGTGGTGCTGCTGGGCCGCCGAGTGGGCGATGCGCGCCCAGCCGGTGCGCGTGTCGTCCGGGCCCATCTGCGCCGCGTGGGCCTCGAGGTGCGCGGCCGCGTCCTCGGGCTTCGTGCGCGCCAGCCGCGTGACGGCGAAGAGGAGCAGCTCGTGCGTCGCCCGGGTCGGGATGCGGGACTTCTCGCCGGCGAGGTACTTCGCGGGCTCGGCCGCGGCGCGCTCCAGCGCCTTCTCGTTCAGCTGCTCCTTGTTCGGGAGGAAGGTGTTGGCGCGGCGCGCGTCCATCACCAGGCCCGCGGCGAGGAGCTTGCGGATGCGCTCCCAGGCCTCCGGCGAGCCGATCAGCCGCTCGCGGGCGGCAGCCTCGAAGGCAGGCGCGCAGGAGGCGGGCGCCTCGCGTCCCGCGAGCCACAGGGCGCGGGCCTCCTTCAGGGCCTCGGCGTCGTCGCGCGCGAGCCGCTCCTGCAGGGCGTAGCACGCGACTTCCGGGTCGTCGGAGGCGAGCGCGGAGAACTCCTGGCGGAAGAGGTCCCACTGGCCCGCCGCCCCCAGGACCTTGAGCCAGTCGCGGCGCAGCGGGTCCGCGAGCGGGGTGTCCGCGTGGCGGGAAAGGAACGCGCGGATCTGCGCGGGTTCGGCCTTCGCCAGCGTGGCCGAGAGGAGCCAGTAGGCGGGATAGGCCTCCAGCGGGTGCCCGGCGAAGCGCGCGCGCCAGTTCTCGAGCGCCTTGAGGTCGCGCCGCTGCGAGGCCTCGCGGGCCGCGACCAGGTCGGCGTCCGTGGCGGGCGCGTTCGGGGGGGCCCCGAGGACGGGGCCGGCGGCGAGGAGGAGGGCGGCGAGGAGTCTCGGAAGGCGCATCGGGCGGGCCGCGGTCAATCGGGGATTATATTCCCCGCTGACCGCGCAACCCGCCCGGGGTTCAAAGCACCCAGATCAGCATGCCGAAGACGTAGCAGATCGTGCAGGAGATGAGGGTGAAGGGCACGCTCCAGCGCAGGAACTCGCGCAGGCTCACCTTGCGGTTCTCCTCGCGCTCGCAGATGTTGGCTGCCACGTAGAGCGCCGGGGCCCCCGCGATCGTGAGGTTGCTGCCCAGCGTGCCCGCCCAGAGCAGCATCCACCAGAGCGGCCACGGGTCGATGCCCTGCTGGCCGAGGTCGCGCACCGTGTAGAGGAAGGTGAGGATGTACGCGTCGTGCTCGACGATGCCCACGATCGGGATCGTGACCCAGTAGAGGATGGTGGCGCCCAGGGCCATGCTCTGCGAGAAGATCGGCACCATCGCGTGCGCGAGCTTCTCCAGGATGCCGGTCTTCTCGAGGCCGCCGACCAGCGCGAAGAGCGCGATGTAGAAGAACACCGCGCGCCAGTCGAGCTCCTGCACGATCTCCTCGAAGCTGGGCTTCTTCACCCGGTCGCC
>JAMPXV010000203.1 GCA_023700985.1 Lysobacter sp. | reverse complement strand
CGTCGCGGGGGCGGGGCCTCCGCGACGCGACAATTCACCCACGCCAAGCAGGGCTATACTTCACGCGGCGGCGCAAGACCCGCGCCGACACAGGACACGAAGAATCACCGAGGAGGCGCCGGTCCGACGGCCGGTGACATGTGCGCATGAAAAATCTCATCAAGAACCCGAGGGATTTCTGGGCGGGCATCATGTTCCTGGGCGTGGGCGGGCTCTTCGCCGGCATCGCGCTCACCTACAAGCTCGGCACGGCGGCGCGAATGGGGCCGGGCTACTTCCCCTTCTTTCTCGGGTTGATCCTCGCGGCCCTGGGCCTTGCGATCGCGCTCACCGCGCTGCGCGAGAAGAACAAGGGCCCCGGCGTCGAGAAGTTCCACTGGGGGCCGGTGTTCTGGGTCCTCATGCCCATCGTGGTGTTCGGCTTCGGCCTGAAGATCGCCGGGATGATCGTGATGGGCCTCTTCGTCGTGATCGTCTCCAGCATCGGCAGCGAGGAGTTCAAGCTCAAGCCCACGGTATGGCTCGCCATCGGTCTGGTGATCTTCTGCAGCCTCGCGTTCGTCGCCGCGCTGAAGCTCCCCATCCCCCTGTGCCCGGGGTTCGACTTCTTCGAGCAGTTCCGGCTCTGCCGCGTCTGAGGTGACCATGGAACTGATCGCGAACCTCCAGCTCGGCTTCGGCGTCGCCCTCGCCGGCACCAACATCCTCTACTGCTTCATCGGCGTGCTCCTGGGCACGCTCATCGGCGTGCTGCCCGGCATCGGCCCGGTGGCCACGATCGCGATGCTGCTGCCGGCGACCTTCGTGCTGCCGCCGGTCTCCGCCCTCATCATGCTGGCGGGCATCTACTACGGCGCGAGCTACGGCGGCTCCACCACCGCGATCCTGGTGAACCTGCCGGGCGAGGTCAGTTCGGTGGTGACCTGCCTCGACGGCCACCAGATGGCGAAGCAGGGCCACGCCGGCAAGGCGCTCGCCATTGCGGCCCTCGGCTCGTTCTTCGCCGGCACGGTGGCGACCCTCCTGGTGGCGGCCTTCGCGCCCCCGCTCGCGGAGCTGGCCCTCAAGTTCGGCCCCGCGGACTACTTCTCCCTCATGGTGCTGGGCCTCATCGCCGCCGTGGTGCTCGCGCACGGCTCGCTCATCAAGGCGGTGGCGATGATCGTGCTGGGCCTCCTCGTGGGCCTCATCGGCACCGACGTGAACTCCGGCGTGGCGCGCTACAACTTCGGCCTGCCCGAACTCATTGACGGCGTGGGCATCGGCCCCATCGCCATGGGCATCTTCGGGTTCGGCGAGATCATCCGCAACCTCGAGCACGGCCAGAAGCGCGACGTGTTCGTGAAGAAGGTGACGGGGCTCATGCCCACCTTCCAGGACCTCAGGATCTCGACCATGCCCATCATCCGCGGCACGATGCTCGGCTCTTTCCTGGGCATCCTCCCCGGCGGCGGGCCGATCCTCGGATCGTTCTCGGCCTACACGCTGGAGAAGAAGCTCTCCAAGACCCCGGAGCGGTTCGGCAAGGGCGCCATCGAAGGCGTGGCGGCGCCCGAGGCGGCCAACAACGCGGCCGCGCAGACTTCCTTCATCCCGCTCCTCACGCTGGGGATCCCGTCGAACCCGGTGATGGCGCTCATGATCGGCGCGATGATCATCCACGGCATCCAGCCCGGCCCGCAGATCATGACCGCCAACCCGCAGCTCTTCTGGGGGATGATCGCGAGCATGTGGGTGGGCAACCTCCTGCTGGTCATCCTGAACCTGCCGCTCATCGGCATGTGGGTGAAGCTCCTCACCCTGGAGTACCGCTTCCTCTACCCGGCGATCCTCCTGTTCTGCTGCATCGGCGTCTACTCGATCAACAATTCGTGGATGGACGTGCTGCTCGCGGCCGGCTTCGGGTTCATCGGCTACCTGTTCGGCAAGCTCGACTGCGAGGCCGCGCCGCTGCTCCTGGGCTTCGTGCTCGGGCCGATGATGGAGGAGAACCTGCGGCGGGCGCTTCTGCTCTCGCGGGGCGACCCGGCGGTGTTCTTCACCCGGCCGATCAGCGCGACGCTCCTCGTGCTCGCCGTGCTTCTCCTCGTGATCGTGATGGCGCCCTCGGTGCGCAAGAAGCGCGAGGAGACGTTCGTCGAGGACGTCTAGCCGGCCAGCAGGCGCGCCAGCCCGGCGAGGTCTTCCACGACCGCGTCGGGCGGCGAGCCCAGCCGCTCCACCGGCGCCTTCCCGCGGTTCACCCAGAAGGCGCGGAAGCCGAAGGACTTCGCCCCCGCGGCGTCCCACCCGTTCGACGAGACGAAGCCGACCGCCTCGGCCGGCAGGCCGAGCTGCGCCGTGACGATGGCGTAGACGCGCGGGTCGGGCTTGAAGACGCCGGCCTCGTGCACGCTCAGCACGCGCTCGCCGAAGAAGACGCGCAGCTCGTTGTGGTCGACCACCGCGTCGAGCATGTCGGGGTGCCCGTTGGAGAGGATCGCGAGCGCACGCTGCCCGCCCAGCCGCTCGAGAGCGCCCCGGACCTCGGGGAACATCGCGAGCGTCCGGTAGGCGCGGATGAGCGAGGCGCGCGCCTCCGGTTCCGCCGCAAGGCCCAGCGACTCGAGGGCCCAGTCGAGCGCGTCCGCCGTCACGGCATTGAAGTCGTCGTAGCGCCCCATGAGGCTGCGCAGCCACGTGTACTCGAGCTGCTTGGTCCGCCACGCCTGCGACAGGGCCGGGCCGCGGCCCGGGAAGAGCGAATCGGCGAGCCGGGTCACGGAGTGCACGTCGAAGAGCGTGCCGTATGCGTCGAACACCAGCGCCTTCGGATCGGTCGTCATGGGCTTTCCTCCCTGGCGCGAGCATAGCGCCTATTGCCCGCCCGCCGCAGGAAGGCGATTGTTCCTTCCAGTGCGCCAGTCACGGGTGCGCGGCGCGCGGTGCTGCTATACCATTTCCATTCCACGCATCCACGAAAAGAATCCTCCATGCCATCCCGTCCGCTCATCCTCGCCGCCGCGCTTCTCGCGGCTTCCATCCCCTCCCTCGCCCAGACCTGGCCGACCAGGACCGTGAAGATCGTCGTGCCGTTCCCGGCCGGCGGTCCCACCGACGTGCTCACCCGGGTGCTCGCGGAAAAGCTCGGCGGCCAGCTCGGGCAACCGGTCGTCGTGGAGAACAAGCCGGGCGCCGGCGGCTCGCTGGGCGCGGACTTCGTGGCGAAGAGCCCGGCCGACGGCTACACGCTGGTGATGGCCACGACCAGCACGCATTCGATCGGCCCCTACATGGGCAAGCTCGCCTACGATCCCGTGAAGGACTTCACGCCCATCGTGTGGGTCGGCAATGCCACCAACATCCTCGTGGTGAGCCCCCAGGTGCCGGCCAATTCCGTGATGGAACTGATCGCGCTGGCGAAGAAGGAACCCGGCAAGCTCAACTACGCCACCAGCGGCATCGGCACGATCTCCCACCTGACCACCGAGCTCTTCGCCTCCATGGCCGGGGTGAAGCTCAACCACGTGCCCTACAAGGGAACGCAGCAGTCCATCCCCGACCTCATGTCCGGGCAGGTCTCGCTCCTCTTCGACAACGTGATGACCTCGCAGCCCAACATCAAGGCGGGCAAGGTGAAGGGGCTGGCCATCTCCTCGCCCAAGCGCTCGCCGCTGGCGCCGGACCTCCCCACGATCGCGGAAGCAGGGCTGCCGGGCTTCCAGAGCCTCACCTGGTTCGGGCTCCTCGGGCCGGCCAACACGCCGAAGGCGGTCGTGGAGCGCGTCAACGCGGAAATGAACAAGGCGCTCGCGCTGCCGGACATCCAGGCGCGTTTCACGCAGATGGGTTTCGAGTCGGCCGGGGGCAGCGCGACCGACTTCGCGCAGGCGATCCAGCGCGACTCGCAGAAATGGTCGAAGGTCATCAAGGACGCCGGCGTCAAGCCCGAGTAGCCAACCACCCGAAAGCCCGCACATGTTCACCTGGGACTTCCCTTACCCGTCGCAGCGCATGCCGCTGCTCGCCAAGAACGTCGTGGCCACCTCGCAACCGCTCGCCGCGCAGGCGGGGCTGCAGGCGCTTGCGAGGGGCGGCAACGCGGTCGACGCCGCGCTCGCCGCCGCGATCACCCTCACTGTCGTGGAGCCCACCGCCAACGGCATCGGTTCCGACGCCTTCGCGATCCTGTGGGACGGCGAGAAGCTCGTGGGCCTGAACGCCTCGGGGCGCGCGCCGGCGGGCTGGACGCCGGAGCGGTTCAAGGGGCACGCGGAGATGCCGGCGAAGGGATGGGACGCGGTGACGGTGCCCGGCGCCGTGTCGGCGTGGGTGGCGCTGTCGCAGCGCTACGGGAAGCTCCCGTTCCCCGACCTCTTCCAGGCGGCCATCCGCTATGCGCGCGACGGCTTCATGGTCTCGCCCATCACGGCGATGAGCTGGGAGAGGCAGGCGCCCAACTTCAAGGAATTCTCCGAGTTCGCGTGGACGTTCCTGCCCAAGGACCGCGCCCCGCGCGCCGGCGAGCGCTTCTACTGCCCGCAGCAGGCCGAGACGCTCGAGGAGATCGCCGCGACCAAGGGCGAGAGCTTCTACCGCGGCAAGCTCGCCGAGCGCATCGCGCTGGCGTCCCAGGCCGACGAGGGGGCGCACACGGTCGAGGATTTCGCGGCGCACCGCTGCGACTGGGTGGAGCCGCTGTCGGTTGAGTACCGCGGCTACCGGCTGCACGAGATCCCGCCCAACGGGCAGGGCATCGTGGCGCTCATGGCGCTGGGCATGCTGCGGCACTTCGACCTCGCCGCGCTGCCCGTGGACGGCGCCGACAGCCTGCACCTGCAGATCGAGGCGATGAAGCTCGCCTTCGCCGACGCCTACCGCTACGTGTCGGACCCGGCCACGATGGAGTTCGACGCGGGCCTGCTCCTGGCCGACGACTACCTGGCAGCCCGCGCCCGCGCCATCGACATGAAGCGCGCGCAGGACCCGCCGCCGGGCGAGCCGCGGGAGGGCGGCACGATCTACCTCACCGCCGCCGACGCGAACGGCATGATGGTTTCCTACATCCAGTCCAACTACAAGGGCTTCGGCTCGGGCATCGTCGTGCCGGGCACGGGCATCTCGATGCAGAACCGCGGCTCGGGGTTCTCGCTCAAGCCCGGGCACCCCAACCTCGTCGGCCCCGGCAAGCGCCCGTTCCAGACGATCATCCCCGGGTTCCTCACGAAGGACGGCAAGCCGGTGATGAGCTTCGGCGTGATGGGCGGGCACATGCAGCCGCAGGGCCACACGCAGATGGTCACCCGCATCGTCGACTACCACCAGAACCCGCAGGTGGCCACCGACGGGCCGCGCTGGATCGTGAACGCCGACTTCACCGTGAGCTTCGAGACGGAGCGCTTCGCGCCGGGCGTCATCGACGAGCTGAAGGCGCGCGGGCACCGCGTGGTCGAGCCCGAGGCCGCGATGTTCGGCTTCGGCGGCGCGCAGCTCGCCTGGCGCCTGGACGACGGCTACTGCGCCGGCTCCGACCACCGCAAGGACGGCCACGCCGTCGGCTTCTAGAGGGCAAAAATAGGGGTCAGATCCCTTTATTGGGACGGTTCCGCAGAACCGTCCCAATAAAGGGATCTGACCCCTTTTTTTGCCCCTTTTTCTCAGTCTTCGGCGCGCTTCGAGGCGACGGGGTCGGCGATCGCGCCACCCCCCGACGGGGCGTGACCGACGAGCCGGGACTTGACCTTCCTGCCCCAGCTGTCGAGGTACGTGAAGAGCACCGGCACCACGACCAGGGTCAGCATCGTGGACGTGATGATGCCCCCGATCACCGCGCGCCCCAT
>JAMPXV010000202.1 GCA_023700985.1 Lysobacter sp. | reverse complement strand
GCGGCCCAGGAGGTCACGCCGTCGAAGGCCTTGTCGGCCCCGGTGCAGGGTTTGTCGGCGGCGGCCGCGGGAACCATCGCGGTCGAGAGGAGGATTGCCGCGGCGCTAAGCCGCCATGCCCGGTCGTTGGGACGCATCGCCTTGCGAAAGCCTTTCAAGGGTGGCACGGGCGATGCCGGCTGCATCGAGGCCGCAATCGGCCAGCAGCTGCGCCGGATCGCCGTGTTCGACGAAGTGGTCGGGTAGGCCCAGCTGCAGGACCGGCACCTCGACGCCCTGGGCCGCGAGCGACTCGAGGACCGCGGAGCCCGCGCCGCCCTCGAGGACGTTTTCCTCGACGGTGACGACGAGCTCGTGGGTGGTGGCGAGCCGCAGGACGAGCTCGTCGTCCAGCGGCTTCACGAAACGCATGTTGGCGACGGTGGCGCCCAGTTCCGCGCCCGCCTCCAGGGCCGGGCGCACCATGGAGCCGAAGGCGAGGATGGCGATGCGCCGGCCTTCGCGGCGGACCTCGCCCTTGCCCACCGGCAGCGCCTGCATCGGCGCAAGCACTTCCGTGCCGGGGCCGGCGCCCCGCGGGTAGCGCACGGCCGAGGGGCCGTCGAGCGTGAAGCCGGTGTAGAGCATCTGCCGGCACTCGTTCTCGTCGGCCGGCGCCATCACCGTCAGGTTCGGGATGCAGCGCAGGTACGAGATGTCGAAGGCGCCGTGGTGCGTGGGGCCGTCGGCGCCCACGAGGCCACCCCGGTCGAGGGCGAACACCACGGGCAGGTTCTGCAGGGCCACGTCGTGGATGAGCTGGTCGTAGGCGCGCTGCAGGAAGGTGGAGTAGATCGCCACCACCGGCTTCATGCCGTCGCAGGCGAGGCCGGCCGCGAAGGTGACGGCGTGCTGCTCGGCGATGCCGACGTCGAAGTAGCGGTCGGGGTGCTCGCGCGAGAAACGCACCATCCCGGAGCCCTCGCGCATGGCGGGCGTGATCCCCACCAGCCGCCGGTCGAGCTTGGCCATGTCGCAGAGCCAGTCGCCGAAGACCTGCGTGTAGGTGGGGCGCGGCTTCGCGTCCGCGGGGGCGGGCTTGGCGAGCCCCACGCCCGGGTCGAACCGGCCGGGGCCGTGGTAGGCGATGGGGTCGTCCTCGGCGAAGGCGTAGCCCTGGCCCTTCCTGGTCACCACGTGCAGGAACTGCGGGCCGTCGAGGCGCTTCACGTTGGTGAGCGTCTCGATCAGGACCTCGAGGTTGTGGCCGTCGATCGGGCCCGTGTAGTTGAGCCCGAACTCCTCGAAGAGCGTCGAGGGCGTGAGCATGCCCTTGGCGTGGCCCTCGAAGCGCTTGGCGAGCTCCTTCATGGGTGGCGACACCGACAGGATCTTGTCGGCCGTCTTCTTGGTGGCCGCGTAGAAGCGCCCCGACATGAGTTTCGCGAGGTAGTTGTTGAGCGCGCCCACGTTCTCGGAAATCGACATGTCGTTGTCGTTCAGGACGACGATCACGTTGGCGCCGGACTGCTTCACGTTGTTGAGCGCCTCGAAGGCCATGCCGCCGGTCATGGCGCCGTCGCCGATCACGGCGATCGCGCGATTGTCCCGGCCGAGCTGGCGCGCGGCCACCGCCATGCCCAGCGCGGCGGAGATGGATGTCGAGGAGTGGGCGGTGCCGAAGGCGTCGTAGGGCGACTCCTCCCGGCGCGGGAAGCCCGCGATGCCGCCCTTCTGCCGCAGCCTCGCCATGCCCGCGCGCCGGCCGGTGAGGATCTTGTGGCCGTACGTCTGGTGGCCCACGTCCCAGATGATGCGGTCCTCGGGGGTGGTGAACACGTAGTGAAGGGCGATCGTGAGCTCCACCGTGCCCAGGTTCGAGGACAGGTGGCCGCCCGTCTTCGACACCGACTCGAGGATGAAGCGGCGCAGCTCCTCGGCGAGCTCGGGAAGCTGCTTGCGATCCAGCCGCCGCAGGTCCGACGGGTCGTTGATCGTCTCGAGAAGGGGGTAGGCGCTCATTGTCCGGGGTCGGCCGGGGGGGCCGCAGACGGGCATTTTGCCGCATCTGGCGGAAGCCCGCCTGCGCTGGCTCAAACCGGGCCTAATCGGATTACTTTTCCTAATCTGATTACTTTCGGGGGCAAGTCCGCCCGCTCGCACCTGAAAAGTAATCAGATTAGGAGGGCTAGCGGTCGCGGCGAACGATGAAGTCGGCGAGCTGGCGCAGGCGGTCTGCCCGTTCGTCGAGCCCGGCCAGGGCCTCCTGGGCCTCGGCCAGGAGGCTGGAGGCGAACTTCCTCGCCTCGGGAACGCCCAGCAGGCTGGTGTAGGTGGGCTTGCCGGCCTCCCGGTCCTTGCCGGCGGTCTTGCCGAGGGTGGTGGAGTCGCTTTCCTCGTCGAGCACGTCGTCGACCACCTGGAAGGCGAGGCCGATGCACTTCGCGTACCGGTCCAGGCTTCCCAGGGCCTGCGGATCCAGCGGCCGGCCACAGCGCGCGCCCAGGAGGACCGAGGCGCGGATGAGGGCGCCGGTCTTGTGGATATGCATGTTCTCGAGCTCGGGCAGGGTGAGCGCCTTGCCCACGGCGTCGAGGTCGATGGCCTGCCCGCCCGCCATCCCGCGCGAGCCGCACGCCACCGCGAAGACCTGGATCATCTGCAGCTGCGCCACGGGGTCGTCGGCCAGGCGGTGCTCGGCGAGGAGCTGGAAGGCGAGGCTCTGCATGGCGTCGCCCGCCAGCAGCGCCGTGGCCTCGTCGAACTCCACGTGGCACGTCGGCTTGCCGCGGCGAAGGACGTCGTCGTCCATGCTCGGCAAGTCGTCGTGCACCAGCGAGTAGGCGTGGATGAGCTCGATGGCCGCCGAGACGACCTCGAGCCGCGCCGGGTCGGCCTGCGACACCTGCCCGGCGGCGAAGACGAGCATCGGCCGCACGCGCTTGCCGCCGCCCAGGGCGGCGTAGCGCATGGCGTCGTGCAGCCGCGAGGGGGCGATGCGGGGCGAGGGCAGGAGGCCGGCCAGGACGGTCTCCATGCGCCCGGCCACCTCGCGCGACCAGGCCGGGAAGTCGGTGG
The DNA here is from genome assembly GCA_023700985.1 of Lysobacter sp. Taxonomy (GTDB): domain Bacteria; phylum Pseudomonadota; class Gammaproteobacteria; order Burkholderiales; family Usitatibacteraceae; genus FEB-7. Next base: position 2,785 of record JAMPXV010000202.1, on the reverse strand, counting down.
CGCTCACGATTCGGCCGTCGGCAGGTCCTTGAGCACGTCGCCCTCGAGAACGGCGATGCGCGCCTGGGCGGCGGACAGCTTGCCCTCGCAGTGGCGCAGCAGCTCCGCGCCGCGCTGGTAGGCCGCGAGCGACTCCTCGAGGGGGAGCTTGCCCTCCTCCATCCGGGCCACGATGGATTCGAGCTCCTCGAGGGCCTTCTCGAACGGGATGTCGTCGGGGGGTGCGGTAGTCTTCGGCATGGGTCGGCACCTTATCGCACTTTGGCGCAATGCGTCATTCTGGCCCTGTCACGCGCCATGCCAAGGCCCTTCGCGGGCAAGGTTGATTCTCCTCAAGTATCAGGACCTTAGCTATTGCCCGGGAGGGGAACTTTGGGCAGAATCGGGCCTCGAATCCTCAGTTGCCGTTCGGGACGGAGCTGCAGAGTTAAAAGCTAGCTGACTCGATTAGCCCGGTATTGCTTTCGTCGTCTTCGGAACACTCGGAGGTACGGATCATGTCGGACTTGGCGAGCCAACTGGCGCTCACCCGGACCCCTACGCACTTGCCGCTTTCGTGGTACTTCGACCCGAAAGTGGCCGAAATCGAGCAGAAGCTCCTCTTCGACCGCGGCCCCGGCTACGTCGGCCACGCCGCGATGGCGCCCGAGCCGGGCAGCTATCGCGTGCTCGACTGGCGCGGGAACGGCGCGGGCTGGGTGCTCGTCAACAACGCCGGGCGCCACGACCTCGTCTCCAACGTCTGCCGCCACCGGCAGGCGGTCATGCTCAAGGGCGCCGGCCAGCTCCCCGGCGGCACCATCACCTGCCCCATCCACCGCTGGTCCTACGACAGCGAGGGCAGGCACATCGGCGCGCCGCACTTCCCGGACCACCCCTGCCTGGACCTGCCGCGGCAGGGCCTGCAGCAGTGGCACGGCATGCTCTTCAACGGCCCGCGCGACATCGCGAAGGACCTCGCGGGCATGGCCGCGGCGGCCGACCTGGACTTCGAGGGCTACCTCCTCGACAAGGTCGACGTCGTGGACTACGACTTCAACTGGAAGACCTTCATCGAGGTCTACCTCGAGGACTACCACGTCGCCCCCTACCACCCGGGGCTGGGCCACTTCGTCACCTGCGACGACCTCAAGTGGGAGTACGGCGACTGGTGGAGCGTGCAGACGGTGGGCATCAACAACCAGCTCGCCCGGCCGGGCAGCGCCGTGTACGCCAGGTGGCACGAGCAGGTGCTCAGGTACCGCCACGGCGAGCCGCCGCCGCACGGCGCGATCTGGCTCACCTACTACCCCAACATCATGGTCGAGTGGTACCCGCACGTGCTGGTGATCTCCACGCTCTACCCGATGGGCCCGGAGAAATGCCGCAACGTGGTGGAGTTCTACTACCCCGAGGAGATCTTCCACTTCGAGCGCGAGTTCGTGGAGGCCGAGCAGAAGGCCTACCAGGAGACCGCGGTCGAGGACGAGGACATCTGCGACCGCATGACCGAGGGCCGGCGCATCCTCTGGAAGGAGGGGCGCGAGGAACACGGGCCGTACCAGTCCCCCTACGAGGACGGCATGGTGCACTTCCACGAGTTCGTGCGCCGGGAGCTCGTGCAGCACCTCTAGGCCGGCGCTATTTCTCGAACTCGTGCACCACTGCCCACAGGGTGGCGTAGGTGCAGGACGGGTAGCCGGCGTGCAGCGCCTCGTAGTCCTCCGGGCGCACGGGGTCGACTTCCCGGCCGCGGCGGATCTCCCACCAGCGCTTCTGGATGGCCTCGCGCACGGCCGGCGGCGGCATCGCCGGGCGGCGCAGCTTCTCGTGCGTGCCCGCAAAGAGCCGGCGCTTGAGGATCACGTCGGTCGACGAGATGCGGAAGAGCCGGGTGAGCATCGTCGAGGTGGCGCCGTGGCGGATGAAGTGCTCGATCTGCCGCGATCTCTTGCCGATGTAGTCCACCTGGCGCAGGCCGTGCTCGAAGGAACCCGCGTCGATCTGCACCGCCACGCGCGGCTCCTGCATCTCCGAGAGGCGCACCAGGTCGTCGGTGCTGAGCGCGCGCAGTTCCGCGAGCTGCGCCCCGTCCAGGCCCGGCGGGGCCGGGCGGTTCTCGGAAGCGCTGCGCTGCAGCTCCCGCACGAGATGGGTGAGGAATAGCAGGCGAAGCTGCTGGTCGCGGATCTCGATCATGGCTCGTTCCCCCCTGGTGACCGGCGCTGCCGCCGCGGCTTGCCCGCGGGTGTGTTCGAGCGACCGAAAATGCCAACGAACGTTAAGCGTGTCAATGCGAAATCATGATATTTTCGCGGTGCGCCGCAGCATGGCGCGTGGTGCCCTTCGCCGGCGCGCCCCGTCCTGCGGGCCCGCGGCCGGAAGGGCGGGAGGAAACGACCCATGAACACCCGTCGCGCCTTTCTCTGCGTGCTGGCGCTCACTGCCGGTGCGCGTGCGCTGGCGGCGCCTCCTGCGTCCGACGGGCCGCGCCTGGCGGCGCTCTCGCTGGTCGGCGACCGGCTGCTGATCGTCGGCAGCCCGGTGTCCGCCGGCAGCGGCCCGGAGCGCAACCGCAGGGACTGGATGCAGTTGCCCAACGACGACCTCGACATCGCCACGGCACGCGAGCTCGAGCGGCAGGCGAAGGCCGCGGTGCCCGGGCTGGCGGTCACTCCCGTGCGCTCGCGCGACCCGGCCGTGCGCAACCTCCACGAGGACGTCGTCGCCGGCGACCGCGGCCTGCGCGAGGTGGTGGAGCGCGTGCGCCCCCTGCTCCTGTCGCAGGGCTTCACGCACCTGCTGC
>JAMPXV010000201.1 GCA_023700985.1 Lysobacter sp. | reverse complement strand
GGATGCTCCTTTGCGGCCGTGCGGGGTCAGGCGCGAATTTTAACTTATGATGGCCCTCACGGCAGCCCCCTCATGAAAGCCATCCTCGCCCTCGACCAGGGAACGACCAGCTCCCGCGCCATCGTCTTCGACCGCGCCGGGACGCCGATCTCCGTAGCCCAGCAAGAATTCCGCCAGATATTCCCCCAGCCCGGCTGGGTCGAGCACGACCCCGAGGAGATCTTCGCCACGCAGCGCGACGTCGCCGCCCGCGCGCTCACGGCGGCGGGGCTCTCGCGGCGGGACGTGGCGGCCGTCGGGATCACCAACCAGCGCGAGACCACGGTGCTGTGGGACCGCGCCACCGGCCGCGCGCTCGCCAACGCCATCGTCTGGCAGGACCGACGCACCGCGTCCCGATGTGACGCGTTGCGTCACGCCGGCCACGACGCCGGCATCCGCGACCGGACCGGGCTCGAGGTCGACCCGTACTTCTCGGGGACGAAGCTCGCCTGGCTGCTGGACGCGATCCCCGGCGCGCGCGCGCGCGCCGAGCGCGGCGAGCTCGCCTTCGGCACCATCGACTCGTGGCTCGCCTGGCGGCTCACCGGCGGCGAGGTCCACGTCACCGACGCGAGCAACGCCTCGCGCACCCTCCTCTTCAACATCCACGACCTGGACTGGGACGACGAGCTCCTCGCCATCCTCGACATCCCCCGCGCCCTGCTGCCGCGGATCGCGGCCGCGGGCGAGGTCGTCGGCACCACGCGCTGCGCGGGCCTCCCCGAAGGCATCCCGATCGCCGGCCTGGCCGGCGACCAGCAGGCCGCCCTCTTCGGCCAGGCCTGCCACCGGGCGGGGCTCGCCAAGAACACCTACGGCACCGGCTGCTTCATGCTGATGAACACGGGCGAGCGGCCCGCGGTCTCGCGCAACCGCCTGCTCACCACGGTGGCGTGGCGGCGCGACGAGGGGGCGCACTACGCCCTCGAGGGCGGGGTGTTCATCGGGGGCGCGGCCGTGCAGTGGCTGCGCGACGGGCTGGGGATCATCGCGAAGTCCGGGGACGTGGGGCCGCTCGCGGCGAGCGTGCCGGACGCCGGCGGCGTCTTCTTCGTGCCGGCGCTGGCGGGGCTGGGCTCGCCGCACTGGGACCCGCACGCGCGCGGCACCATCGTGGGCCTCACGCGCGGCTCCACGGGCGCGCACCTCGCCCGCGCGACCCTCGAGGCGATCGCCTTCCAGAGCGCCGAGCTGCTGCGCGCGATGACCGCCGACTCCGGCATCGAGCTCGCCGAGCTGCGCGTCGACGGGGGCGCCACGGCCAACGACCTCCTGATGCAGATCCAGGCCGATCTCCTCGGCGTGCCGGTCGTGCGCCCGCGCGTGACCGAGACGACGGCGCTCGGCGCGGCCTACATGGCGGGGCTCGCGGTGGGCTTCTGGGAGGACGAGTCGGAGATCGCCGCGCTCTGGGCGCGCGACCGCGTCTTCGAGCCGCTCATCGGGAGCGACGAGGCCGCCGGGCGCCTCGCGCAGTGGCGCCGCGCGGTCGAGCGCTCGCGCGACTGGGCGCGGGACTAGCCTGCGGTCCCGGGCACCGCGTCCGGCACCGCGGGATCGGCCCTGAGGAACGTGCGCCGGTAGTAGCGCAGCTCCTCGATGGACTCGTGGACGTCGGCGAGCGCCTCGTGCTTCGATTCCTTCACCACGCCCGCGAGCACGTCGGGGCGCCAGCGCCGCGCGAGCTCCTTGAGGGTGGAGACGTCGACGATCCGGTAGTGCAGGTACGACTCGAAGGCCGGCATGTAGCGCGCCATGAAGCGCCGGTCCTGGTGCACGGTGTTGCCGGCCAGGGGGGCGGTGCCCGCCGCCACGTGGCCCTTCAGGAAGTCGAGGATCATCGCCTCCACGTCGGCGTCGCTGAACTTCGAGGCGCGCACCTTGTCGATCAACCCTGACCGGCCGTGCGTGCCCTTGTTCCAGGAATCCATCGCGTCCAGCACCTCGTCGGGCTGGTGGACGACCCAGACCGGGGCCTCGGCGATCGTGTTGAGCTCGCCGTCGGTGATGACGATGGCGACCTCGAGGATGCGGTCGCGGTCGGGAACGAGTCCCGACATTTCCATGTCGACCCAGACGAGCGGTGCGTTGTCCTGTGCCATAAAATGAGAGAGTGTTGGGGCGCCCGGATTGTGTCACGCGGCGGCCCCTCCCACCATACGCCTTGAGCCACTTTTCCACGATCTTCGTCGTTTTCGCGCTGGGCGCCCTGGGCTGGCGCCTGTGGCTGCTCGCCCGCCACGCCCGCCACGTCGCGCGCCACCGCGACCGCGTGCCCCCCGACTTCGCCGCCCTCGTGCCGCCCGAGGCCCACGCGAAGGCGGCCGACTACACGCGCGACAAGGTGCGCGTGGCCGCCGCGGAGGCCGTCGCGATCGACGGCGCCCTGCTGCTCGCCATGAGCGTCGGCGGGGGTCTCGCGCTCCTCGACGCCTATTCCCGGTCGCTGCTGGGCGAGGGCTACGCGCGCGACCTCGCCACGGTGTTCGCGTTCGTCGCGGTGGGCGCGGTGGCCTCCCTCCCCTTCGACGCCTGGCGCACCTTCCGCGTGGAGTCGCGCCACGGCTTCAACCAGACGACTCCCGGCACGTTCGCGGCGGACATCGCCAAGGGCATCGCGCTCGCCGTGGCGCTGGGCACGCCGCTGGTGCTCGCCGTGTGCTGGTTCATCGAGGCCACGGGCGCCTGGTGGTGGGTCTGGGCCTGGCTCGCGTGGGTGGCCTTCTCGCTGGTCCTGGTGGCGGTCTTCCCGCGCTGGATCGCCCCCCTCTTCAACCGCTTCACGCCGCTGGAGGAGGGCGAGCTGCGCCGGCGCATCGAGGCGCTCGTGGCGCGCTGCGGCTTCCGCGCCGAGGGCCTCTTCGTGATGGACGGCTCGAAGCGCTCGAGCCACGGCAACGCCTACTTCACGGGCTTCGGCCGCGACAAGCGCATCGTCTTCTTCGACACCCTCGTCGAGCGCCTCACCCAGGGCGAGATCGAGGCCGTGCTCGCCCACGAGCTGGGCCACTTCGCGCGCGGCCACATCCCGAGGCTCCTCGCGATGCGCTTCGCGCTCGCCTTCGTGCTGCTGGCCGTTCTCGGCTGGGCCGCGCAGGAGCCGGCGTTCGCCGCCGCCCTGGGCCTCGCGTTCCCGGTGCCCACGGGAGCGCTGCTGGCCGCGTTCATGATGGTGGTCCCGGTCTTCACCTTCCCCTTCCAGCCGCTCGCGAGCCTCCACTCGCGCCGCCAGGAATTCGAGGCCGACGAGTTCGCCGCGGGCCACGCGAGCGCCGACGACCTCGTGAGCGCGCTGGGCAAGCTCTACCGCGACAACGCCGCCACCCTCACGCCCGATCCGCTGCATTCGCTGGTGTATGATTCCCATCCGCCCGCGGCACTGCGCATCGCGCGCCTGCGGCGCCTCGCCGAGAAACCCGCCTGAGCCTCACGCGCCCCTCCTCGATATCCCCCTGCCCGCCATGAACGAACTCGCCCGCAAGAAGTGCCTGCCCTGCGAGGGCGGCGTCGCCGCGCTCACGCCGTCGCAGGTCGGCCCCCTGCTCAAGGGGCTGGACGGCTGGGCGCTCGAGGGCAACGCCATCGCGAAGACGTACCGTTTCGCCGACTACCACGAGACGATGGCCTTCGTGAACGCGACCGCCTGGATCTCGCACCGCGAGGGGCACCACCCGGACCTCGCCGTCGGCTACAACCAGTGCAGGGTGTCGTACTGGACGCACGCCATCGGCGGGCTGTCGGAGAACGACTTCATCTGCGCCGCGAAGGTCGACGCGCTCTTCGACCTCTAGGAGCCGCCGATGCCTCCCGCCACGAAGCGACGGGCCCGCGCATGACGACCCGGCGCGAAAGGGAGCAGCAGGTCGTCGCCGAAGGCCGCGTGATCGCCGACTTCGGGCGCGACTTCCTCGTCGAGCTCGCCGACCGCCGCCAGATCGTCTGCTCGCGCAAGGGGCGCAAGCAGGACGCCACTTGCGGAGACTTCGTCGAGGTCCGCCTGACGGGCTCCGCGCAGGGTTCCATCGAGCGCGTGGGCACGCGGCGCAACATCCTGTTCCGCTCCGACCAGTGGAAGGAGAAGACGCTCGCGGCCAACGTGGACCAGGCGGTGATACTCCTCGCCCCGCGCCCCGTCTTCAGCGAGGCGTTCCTGAACCTGAGCCTCGTGGCCTGCGAGGCCGCCGGCATCCCGGCGATCATCGCCCTGAACAAGTCCGACCTGCCGGAGCACGAGGCCTCGCGCCGCTCGCTCGAGGCCTGGGAGAGGATCGGCTACAACGTGATCTCGATGTCGGCGAAGTTCGACACCGCCTCGCTCCTGCCGCTGCTGGACGGCAAGATCACCCTCCTCGTCGGGCAGAGCGGCATGGGCAAGTCGAAGACGGTCAACGCCCTGGTGATGAGCGAGGTGGCCCGCGTGGGCGAGATCTCCGCATCGCTCGGCATCGGCACGCACACGACCACCTTCTCGCGCATGTTCCGGCTGGACCGCGACGCCGCCATCATCGACACGCCGGGCTTCCAGTCCTTCGGACTCTTCCACCTGACGGAAGGGCAGATCGCCGAGGCGATGCCCGAGTTCCGCCCCTTCCTGGGCGCCTGCAAGTTCAACAACTGCGCGCACATCTCCGAGCCCGGCTGCGCCATCGTCGCCGCCGCCGGCAGCGGCGCCATCTCCGCCGAGCGCCTTTCCTTCTACCAGGTGCTCATCGAGCAGCACCGCGAGCTGCACGACCAGCACCCCGACTGGAGCCGCTGAGCCATGACCGACACCATCGCCGTCAACGGCGCCCGCATCGCCTACCGGCTCGACGGCCCGCAGAAGGGCCGCGTGGTGCTGATGAGCAACAGCCTCATGTCGAGCTACGAGATGTGGGACTGGACCGTCCCGGCGCTCGCCGGGCGCTACCGCGTCCTGCGCTACGACACGCGCGGCCACGGCCGCTCCTCGACCACGCCGGGCCCCTACTCGATCGCGCAGCTGGCCGACGACGCCGCCGGCCTCCTGGAAGCGCTCGGCATCGAGTCCGCGCACTTCGTCGGCCTGTCGATGGGCGGCATGATCGGCCAGCAGCTCGGCGCCCGTTACCCGGCCAGGGTGCTCTCGCTTTCCCTTTGCGACACGGCGAGCGAGATGCCGCCGCGCGAGCTCTGGGAGGAGCGCCTCGCCATCGCGCGCAGCCAGGGCATCCCGGGGCTCGTCGACGGCACCATCAAGCGCTGGTTCACCGAGCCATTCATCCGCCGCGCCCCGGCCGACGTCGAGAAGGTCCGCGGCATGATCCTCGGCACGGGCGTGGAAGGCTACATCGCCTGCGCGTGCGCGGTGCGCGACATGGCCCAGACCACCATGCTCCTCGGGATCAAGGCGCCGACTCTCGTCCTCACCGGGAGGCAGGACCCCGCCTGCACCGTGAACCAGTCCACCGTGCTGCACCGGATGATCGACGGCTCCCGCCTCGTGATCCTCGAGGACGCGGCGCACCTGTCCAACATCGAGCAGCCGCAGGCGTTCAACGCGGCGGTGCGCGGGTTCATCGACAGCGTCGACGACAAGCTTGCCGCGCCGGCCTGACCCCCGAGACAAGACAACGACCCGCTCCAGGAGGAGACGAAATGAAGAGCCTGACCACGCTAGCCGCCGCGGCGATTCTCGCGGCGGCGGCCACACTTGCCGTCGCGCAGGACTACCCGACCAAGCCCATCCGCATCATCGTGCCGCTCACGCCCGGCTCGGGCGCCGACATCGCCGGGCGCATCGTGGCCCGGCACCTGGGCGAGGCCTGGAAGCAGCCGGTGGTGGTCGAGAACCGTCCCGGC
>JAMPXV010000200.1 GCA_023700985.1 Lysobacter sp. | reverse complement strand
GCGCCCGCCGCACCGGCCTCGCGGCCGGCGCGGAGGTCGTCGTCTCCCTCCTTCGCGACGGCATCCACCTCATGCCCGACTGAGAAAAGGGGTCAGAGTCATTTCAAGAAAAGGGGTCAGATCCCTTTTTCGCGTCGCAGTGACGAAATGGCTCGAAAAAGGGATCTGACCCCTTTTCTTGAAATGACTCTGACCCCTTTTCTCAGTCGGGCATGAGGTGGATGCCGTCGCGAAGGAGGGAGACGACGACCTCGGCGCCGGCCTCGAGGCCGTTGCGGCGGGCGACGTGCAGCGGGAAGGTGACCCGCAGGTGCTCGCCCGGGCCGTCGACGCGGATCACGACGCTCGCGTTCTCGCCCAGCGGCAGGAAATCGGCGATGACGCCGCGGACCGGGTTCTCGCGCTCGCCGCGGGAAGGGCGGTCGCGGCGGTGCAGGATGACGTGCGAGCCCGGGACGGCCCACTGCACCTCCGTGCCCGCGGCGAAGCGGCCGTCGAACAGCGCCTCCAGGCGCTGGCCCAGCCCCTCGAGCAGCGTGGTGCCGGCGGCCTCGTCGTGCGCGAGCACCTTGCCGCGGAAGATGTTCTTCACGTCCACGAGCCGCGCCACCAGGGAACTCGCCGGGCGCAACATGAGGTCGTGGGGCGCAGCCGCCTGCAGCGTGCGCCCGCGGTGCAGGATGCACATGCGGTCGGCGAGCATGGCGGCCTCGTCGAGGTCGTGCGTGACCAGGACCACGGGCATCGCGAGGTCGCGGCGCAGGATGGCGAGCTCCCGGTAGAGGATCTGGCGCGTGCTGCGGTCCACCGCGGAGAAGGGCTCGTCGAGGAGCAGCACGCGCGGATCGCGCGCGAGCGCCCGCGCCACCGCCACGCGCTGCTGCTGCCCGCCGGAGAGCTCCGCCGGGCGGCGCGACTCCAGCCCCTTCAGGTTCACGCGATCGAGCAGCGCCCGCGCCCGTGGCGCGCGATCACCCGGCGCCACGTGGCCCATCGCCGCCTCCACGTTGGCCTGCGCGCTCATGTGCGGGAAGAGCGCGTAGTTCTGGAAGACGAATCCCGCCGAGCGGTGCCGTGGCGGAAGGGACAAGCCGGCATCGGAATCGAACCACGCCTCGCCCCCGACCGCGATGCGCCCCGACTTCGCGCGGATGACGCCCGCGATGCAGCGCAGCACCGTCGACTTGCCGCTGCCCGAGGGACCCACGAGCGCCAGCACCTCGCCCGCGGCGCAGTCCAGCTCGACCTGCAGCGCGATCGGCCCCGCCTGCGAAAGGCGGACCTCGAGGCCTGTCGCGGCGCGGTCAGCCACGGCGGCGAGTCCGGCGCGCGCTGGTGGCGTACACGAGTGCCATCGCCACGAGCGACAGTCCCAGCAGCACGGCGGACATGACCCCCGCCGCGGCGTTGTCGAAGGACTGCACGCTGTCGTAGATGGCGATGGCGACGGTGCGCGTCTCGCCGGGAATGCTGCCGCCCACCATGAGCACGACGCCGAACTCGCCCAGCGTGTGCGCGAAGGTCATCACCATGCCGGAGAGGATGCCCGGCCAGGCGAGCGGCAGCTCGATGCGCACGAGCGCCTGCCACGGCGTGAGGCCGCAGCAGGCCGCGGCGTCGCGCACGTCCCGGGGGATCGACTCGAAGGCGCGCTGCATCGGCTGGATCGCGAAGGGCAGGTTGAACACCACGGAGGCCACGAGCAGGCCCTCGAAGCTGAAGACGAGCGGGCGGCCGAAGGCCGACTGGTACCACTGGCCCACGGCGGAGGCCGCGCCCAGGCTCACCAGGAGGTAGAAGCCCAGCACGGTGGGCGGCAGCACGAGGGGGAGCGCGAGGACCCCCTCGGCCAGCGGCTTCCACGCGAACTGCCGCCACGCGAGCAGGCGCCCCAGCGCGATGCCCACGGGCAGCAGGACCGCCATCGTCCACGCGGCGAGCTCGATCGAGAGGGTGAGGGCGGTCCAGTCCATCACGGGCCCGGGAGGGTGAAGCCGTAGCGCGTGAATATCCCCCGCGCCGCGGGGCCCTGCAAGTAGCGGTAGAAGGCGCGGGCGTCCTCGCCCGCGCCCTTCACCAGGGCCATGCGCTGGCGCAGCGGCGCGTGGGCCGACCCGGGAACGAGCGCGAAGCGGCCGCGGCCCGAGACCGCGGGCGTGAACATGAGCGAGTACGCGACGAGCCCGGCGGCGGCGTTTCCCGAGGTGGCGAACTGCGCGGCCTGCGAGACGTTCTCGCCGAGGACGAGGCGCGCCTCGAGAAGCTTCCACGCGCCTGCGCTCTCGAGCGCCTCGCGTGCCGCGCGGCCATAGGGCGCGTGCGCCGGGTTGGCGATGGCGAACTTGCCGATCCGGCCGGCGCGCGCGAGGGCCGCCACGCCGGCGAGGCCCTCGGCGGGATCGACCGGCGAGCCGGCGGGCGCGAAGAGCGCCAGCCGGCCGATGGCGTAGAGCGCTCCCTCGTCCACGAGCCGGCCGTCCTTCGCCAGGGCGAGGACGTAGGACTCGTCGGCGGAAAGGAAGACCTCGAAGGGCGCGCCTTCCGCGATCTGGCGGCGGAAGTTGCCGGAGGAGCCGTAGGTGAGGCGGACGGCCTTGCCCGTCTCCGCCGACCAGGCGCGCGCGATCTCGTCGAGGGCGAACTTGAGGTCGGAGGCCGCGGCCACGCCGGGGGCGGCGGCGGCCGGGAGCGCGCAGGCGAGCAGCGCGCAGAGGGCGGCGGCGAGGAGGCGCGGCATGCGCGTGGCCTCGCCGCGGGCCCGGCTCAGGAAGGCTTCTTCGCGCCTTCCAGCAGCTTCTGCAGCTCGCCCGACTGGTACATCTCGCGCATGATGTCCGAGCCGCCGACGAACTCGCCGTTCACGTACAGCTGCGGCACGGTGGGCCAGTTGGCGAATTCCTTCACGCCCTGGCGGATCTCCGGATCCTGGAGCACGTCGATGGCGGTGAAGTTCTCGACGCCGCACAGTTGGAGGATCTGAGTGGCCGTGGCCGAGAAGCCGCACATGGGCATCTGCGGCGAGCCCTTCATGAAGAGCACGACGGGGTTGGTGGTGACGGTGCTGCGGATCTTGTCCTGGACGCTCATGGAGATTCTTTCGTTATGGGGTGGATCGGGAGCAGGCCCTCATTTTACGACGCCGGGAGGGATTTCGCGGCGCAAAGACCCCGCGCCCGCGGGGTCATTCCCGGCGGCCTCCCGCGACGCGGGGAATGCCCGCGAGGTCCGGGATCGAGACGAGGTCCGCGAGCCCCGCGGCCCCGAGCAGCGCGCGGCACGCCCCGGCCTGGTCGTAGCCGTGCTCGACGAGGAGCCAGCCGCCGCTCTTCAAGTGTTCCGGAGCGCCGGCGACGATCGCGCGCAGGGAATCGAGCCCGTCGGCGCTGCCGTCGGTGAGCGCCTCGCGCGGCTCGAAGCGCAGGTCGCCCTCGGCGAGGTGGCGGTCGCCGGCGGCCACGTAGGGCGGGTTGGCGACGACGAGGTCGAAGCGCCGCCCCGCGAAGGGCTCGTACCAGCTGCCGTGCGCGAAGGCGATGCCCGCGCCGTGGCGCGCGGCGTTGGCCCGGGCAATGGCGAGCGCCTCCCCGGAGGCATCCCCGGCGTGCACGGTCGCCCCGGGGCGCTCGCAGGCGAGCGTCACCGCGAGCGCGCCGCTGCCGGTGCCGAGGTCCAGTACCTCGCCCGCCGGGCCCAGGCGCGCGAGCGCCGCCTCGACCAGCGTCTCCGTTTCCGGCCGGGGAATGAGGACCGCGGGCCCCACCTCGAAGTCGCGGCCGTAGAACTCCCGGGTGCCGACGAGGTAGGCGACGGGATGGCCCATCACGCGCTGCGCGACCAGCAGGTCGTACCGCGCGTCCTGGGACTCCGTGAGCACGTGCATGGGGTTGGCCGCGAGCCACGCCCGCCCCGTGCCGAGGAGGTGGCAGGCGAGCACGCGCGCGTCGACGCGGCCGATCTGGACGGCGGCTTCCTCGAGCGCCGCACGCACCGTGCGCCTCATGGCGCGGCCAGCACGCGCACGCGAAGCGGCTGCGCCATGCCCTTCAGGCTCAGCTCCCGCACCTGGGAGCCGCCGGCGCCGGCCGCGCGCGTTCCGGCGAGGCGCTCCTCCAGGGCGGAGGGCGGGGTCACGATCCTTCCGCGAGGCCCGCCAGCAGTTCCGCCTGGTGCTCGGCCATCAGCGCCCCGGTGAGCTCCGCGAGGTCGCCGTCCATGATCGCGTCGATCTTGTGGAGCGTGAGGTTGATGCGGTGGTCGGTGACGCGGCCCTGGGGGAAGTTGTAGGTGCGGATGCGGTCGGAGCGGTCGCCGGAACCGACGAGGCTCTTCCTCTCGCTCGCCTCCTTCGCCTGCTGCTCGCGCACCTGCTTGTCCTTGATGCGCGCGGCGAGCACGCGCCAGGCCTGCTCGCGGTTCTTGTGCTGGCTGCGGCCGTCCTGGCACTCGACCACGATGCCCGTGGGCAGGTGCGTGAGGCGCACGGCCGAGTCGGTCTTGTTCACGTGCTGGCCGCCCGCGCCGCTGGACCGGTAGGTGTCCACGCGCACGTCGGCGGGGTTGATCTCCACGCCGCCCGCCTCGTCGGCCTCGGGCATCACCGCCACCGTGGCGGCCGACGTGTGGATGCGGCCCTGGGTCTCGGTGGCCGGCACGCGCTGCACGCGGTGCCCGCCGGACTCGAACTTCAGGCGCGAGTAGGCGCCCTGGCCGGCGATGCGCGCGATGATCTCCTTGAAGCCGCCGGCGTCGCCGTCGCTCTGGGAGATCACCTCGACCTGCCAGCGGTTGCGCTCCGCGAAGCGCGCGTACATGCGGAAGAGGTCGCCTGCGAAGAGCGCGCTCTCGTCGCCGCCCGTGCCGGCGCGGATCTCGAGGAAGAGGTTCTTCTCGTCGTTGGGGTCCGTCGGCAGGAGCATCTTCTGGATGTCGGCGGCGATCTCCTCGAGCCGGTCGCGGCCGGCGCGGATCTCGGCTTCCGCGAACTCGCGCATCGCCGGGTCCTTCGTCATGTCCTCGGCCGTGGCGATGTCACCCTCCGCGGCCAGGTAGTCGCCGTAGCGGCCCACGACGGGCGCGATCTCGGCGTGCTCGCGGGTGAGCTTGCGGTAATTGTCGAGGTTCGCGGTGACGTCCGGGTCGGACAGGAGCGCATCGAGCTCCCTCGCGCGCGACACCAGGCTCGCGAGCTTCGCGGCCACGCTGGGCTTCATGGGCCCCCCGGCTCTTCCCGTCCGCCGCCGTTGTCGGGGAAGAGGATCTCGACGGCGCGCACGAGCGAGTCGCGCTCGCTCTCGACGGCGCGGTTGAGCGCCTGCGTCGGGTGGTGGAGGATCTTGTTCACGAGCCCCGCGGCCAGGCCCTCGAGGACCTTCGCCGGGTCCTCGCCCTTGGCGAGCCGCGTCTTCGCCTTGGCGAGCTCGGCCGCGCGGTACTCGTCGGCGCGGGCCCGCAGCTGCACGATCGCCGGCACGGCAGTCCTCGCCTTGAGCCAGGCCTGGAACGCCTCGACCTGGCGGTCGACGATGATCTCGGCCTCGGCCACGGCGGCCTGCCGCTGGCCCGCACCCTCCTGCACGATGGTGCCCAGGTCGTCGATCGAGTAGAGGAAGAGGTCCTCCAGCTCGGCCGCGTCGGGCTCCACGTCGCGCGGCACGGCGAAGTCGACCACGAACATCGGGCGGTAACGCCGGGTCTTGAGCGCGCGCTCGAAGGCGCCCTTGGAGAGGATGGGCAGCGTGGATGCGGTGCCGGTGATCACGATGTCGAACTCGTGCAGCCGCTCCGGGAGCTGCTCGAGCGCGATGGCGGTGCCGTTGAAGCGCTCGGCGAAGGCCTCGCCGCGGGCGAGCGTGCGGTTGGCCACCACCACGCCCTGCGGGCCCTGGGCCACGAAGTAGGTCGCGGCGAGCTCCACCATCTCGCCCACGCCGATCAGGAGCATCCTCGTGCGCGAGATGTCGCCGAAGAGGTTCTGCGCGAG
>JAMPXV010000199.1 GCA_023700985.1 Lysobacter sp. | reverse complement strand
TCGTCGGAAAGCACGGCCCACGCCTTGTTGACCCGCTGCGCGCACTCGGCCGGCCAGCGCTCCTCGCCGTCGGCCTGCCGGTCCGGGTGGATGAGGGCCATCAGGCCGTGGTAGCTCTCGCGGATGGCGGCCAGCCGCGAATCGGGGGCGACGCAGAGCATCTGGTAGTGCGTGGCGTCCTCCCAGAAGCAAACCTGCCGCACGAAGAAGGAGGCGGCCTCCTGCAGGCGCTCGCGCTCCTGCGTGGAAAGCTCGCGCAGGATGCCCGCCGGGAATTTCCCCTGGGCGAAGCGGAAGACGTGGCCCCCGCCGGGGAAGGATTCGCGGCCGTGGGTCAGCCGGGGGCGGTAGCGGACCGGCTCGGCGTGGAAGGCGAGCAGTTGGGAGGCGGTGTGGCTGGCATCCGGCATGGCGAGGGTTTCGCTCGTGGGGTTCCGTTATTCTACGGGGAATGCCTCCCCGCCGCGCCTGTCCATGACCCCCCCCCGGCGGCTGAACGCCGCTGCCATCCTGTGCGCCCTTGCCGCCGTCGCCGCGACCGCCTTCGCCGCGTCGCGCGAGCCGGGGTACTCCGCGAGCGTCACGCCGGGGCTCATGGCCCGCTACGAGCAGCGCTTCGGCGCGGGCGTGCGCGGGCGGATCGACGGCTGGAAGGCTTTCATCACGTCCACCGCGGGCCAGCCCGCGCTGCTTGACCCGGTCAACGCGTTCTTCAACCGCGTTCCCTCCACCACGGATGCCTCGATCTGGAACGTGGAGGAGTACTGGGCCACGCCGGCGGAAATGCTCTCGATCAACGGGGCGGACTGCGAGGACTACGCCATCGCCAAGTACTATGCCCTGAAGGAACTGGGCATCCCGGTGAACCGGCTGCGCATGGTCTACGCCAAGCAGGCGCAGACGACGGAGGCGCACATGGTGCTGGCCTACTACCCGGAGCCGCGCGCGGACCCGCTGATCCTCGACATCCTGGACGGCACCATCCGGCCCGCCTCGCGCCGCCCCGACCTCACGCCCGTGTACTCCTTCAACGACGACGACCTCCTGCTCGTGCAGCCGGGAAAGGCCTCCGTGCGCGTGGACAACTTCTCCAACCGCAAGTGGAAGGAGCTCCTGGAGAAGCTCGGGCGCGAGCTGGCCCATTGAGCGCACCCCGCCGGCTACCAAGAAAATGACCCTCTTCAAGCAACTGACGATCGGCGTCTCGATCCTCTTCTTCGTGCTGCTCGCCGGCGTGGAGGCCATCTACCTTGCCAACGCCCGCGCGCAGCTCCAGGAGCAGCTCGGCTCGCAGGCGCAGGATGCCGCGACGTCCCTCTCGCTGCGCATGGCCACGCTGGGCCGCCTCGACGACAAGGCGATGATCGAGACGATCGTGAACCCCGTCTTCGACCGAGGCTACTTCCAGGAGCTGCGCGTCGTGTCGGTGGACGGGCAGGTGCTGGTCAGGAAGGCGCTCCCGGCCAAGGAGGCGGGCGTGCCGGAGTGGTTCGCGGCACTCTTCCCCATCCACGCGCCCAGCGCCCAGTCCCTGGTGAGCTCCGGTTGGTCGCAACTGGGCCGCGTGGTGGTGACGAGCCAGCCGTACTTCGCCTACCAGCAGCTCTGGCAGACCGGGATGCAGACGCTGGCCTGGCTCGTGTTCGGTTACCTCGCGGCCATCGGCGCGGGCGCCGCGTTCCTCGCCATGATGCTGCGGCCACTCAGGGAGATCGAGCGCGTGGCGGTGCAGATCGGCCAGCGCAACTTCACCACGGTCGCGATCGTGCCCAAGACGCGGGAGCTGGCGAGCGTGGTGGGCGCCATGAACGACATGTCCGGGCGCATCAGCAAGGCGATGGACGAGGACGCGGCACTTGCCGAGAAGCTGCGCCGCGAGGCGTACGTGGACCCGCTCACCGCGCTCTACAACCGCCGCGGCTTCGAGCGGCAGCTCCAGGCCCTGATCCAGTCGACGGGCGACGTCCAGGCAAGCGCCCTGGCGCTGGTGGAGATCCGCGACTTCGGCGACTTCAACGCGAAGGCGGGCTACCGGCGCGGTGACGAGGTGATCGCGCTCGTTGCCGCGGCCCTCGTGGACGCATGCGGGGGCCGCTCGACACTCTGCGCGCGGATGGGCGGGGCCGGGTTCGCGTTCGTGGCGGTGAACGTGGACCAGGCCGGCCTGGAAGACATGGTGCTGCGGGTGTGCAGCCGCCTCGAGCGCTTGCTGGCGGACCAGGGCCTGGGCGCGGAGCTGCACTTCCACTGCGGCGTCACGCACCGCCAGGGCGCGCTGCGGGAACTCTCCGAACTGCTCGCCTCCGCCGACCACGCGGTGGAGGTCGCGCGCGGCAAGGGCGAGAACGAGTTCGCCATCGAGGCCTTCGACAAGTCCGCCTCCGAGGGCTCGCAGGCCTGGCGCGCGCTGATCCAGGAATGCATCGACTCGGGGGCCATCGCGCTCTACACGCAGGAGGTGTTCGGCCTGCCCGAGCGCAAGGGCGTGCACCGGGAGGTGACGGTGAGGCTCGTGCAGGGCGATGGCGAGCCGATCGCGGCCGCGCAGTTCCTGCCCATGGCGGTGCGCCACGGCATGGTGGGGCGCCTCGACTGCCTGATGGTCGACAAGCTCCTCGGACATCTCGAGAAGAACCCGGGGCAGGAGGCCTACGCGGTCAACGTGGCGGCCCGGACGATTGCCGCCCCGGAGGACATGCGCCGGCTGCTGGCGCTCCTGGATGCCCGCAAGGCCCTCGCGGCGCGCCTCACCTTCGAGATGACCGAGTTCGGCGCCCTGGAGGATCTCGAGCTGACCCGGCGCTTCGGCGAGGAGCTTCGCAAGCGGGGCGCCCGGTTCGCGCTGGACAACTTCAGCATGCGGCAGGACTCGCTCATGCTGGTGCACGCCCTGCGGCCGCAGTACATCAAGCTCTCGATGGGCTACTCGCGCGAGATCGAGGACAACCAGGATTGCCGCTTCCTCGTCACGTCGATCGTGCGCTCGACGGCGCCGCTGGGCATCGGCATCTTCGCCCAGGCCGTGGAGAGCGAGGGGCTGATTCCGCTGCTGGGCGAGCTGGGCCTTGCCGGCTACCAGGGCTACGCGGCGGCGCGGCCCACCCGCCTGCTGTAGGTCAGGCCTCGCTGGACTGGCGCGGGGGCAGTGCCGTGGCGGGCTGCTGGTAGTAGTAGTACGAGGCGCGGCTGTACAGGTCGTGGTACGTGTCCAGCTTGGTGAGGATCACGCCGATCGGGTTCACCCCGGCCTGCTGCAGCCGCCTGAGCGCCGCCTTGGCGTGCCCCTTGCGTGTCTTGCCGGACTCGATCACGAAGACGGAGTTGTCGACCTGGTTGCACAGGACGATGGCGTCCGACAACCCAAGCACCGGGGGACCATCCACGACGATGTGTGCGAAGTGCCCCTCGCATTCCGATAGCAGCGACAGAAGCTTCGGGCCAGAGAGCAGTTCGACGGGGTTGGGCGGCAGCGGGCCGGTCGTCAGCACGAACAGGTTCGGCACCTTGGTGCCATGCACCAGCGTGAGCGCCTTCACGTCCCCCGCGAGGTAGTTCGAGAGGCCGTGGGAGTTTTCCACGCCCAGGATCTTGTGCAGCACGGGGGCGCGCAGGTCCGCGTCGATGATGAGCACGGGCTTGCCCATCTCCGCGAAGTTGATCGCGAGCGAGACCGCCGTGGTGCTCTTGCCTTCGCCGGGGCCGCTGCTGGTGACGACGAGCCGCCTGGGCGCGCCGTGGGCCGTGGAGAACTGCAGCGACGTGCGCACCGAACGATAAGCTTCCGCGATGGCTGAAGTTGGATCCTCATGGGAGGCCAGCGCAATCTGTGGCAGCCTCACCGCCTCCTTGGCCTTGAGCTTGGGCACGACCCCGAGCACCGCCGCGCCGGTCTCGCGCTCCACGTCTTCGGGCAGGCGGATGGAGTCGTCGAAGTACTCGATGAACCAGGCCACGGCGAGCCCCAGGAGCAGCCCGATGGCCAGCCCGAACTTGAGGTTGCGGTCGAGGCTGGGCTTGAAGGGCGCCAGCGGCACCTTGGCTTTGTCGACGATGGTGATGTTGTTGATGCCCACGCCGCCGGCGACACCCACTTCCTTCAGCCGTTGGAGCAAGCCGTCGTAGAGCGTGCGGTTGGTATCCACCTCGCGCTTGAGAATGCTGTAGCGGATGTTGCGCCCCTGGACGTCGAGCATCTCCCGCTTGGCCATCTCCAGCTTCTGCTTGAGGGCATCCTCCTGGGACTTCGCCGTGCGGTAGGTGGCGACCACGATTCCGCGGATCTCCTCGAGTGCCGCCTTCATCTGCTTGTCCACCTCGTCGATCTGCCCCTTGATCTGGAGCATCTTCGGGTAGGCGGGCTTGTAGACCTTGAGGTTCTCCTGGTACTCCGTCTCGAGCTTGGCCTTGACGGACTTGAGCTCGTTGAGTTTCTTGTTCTCCTGCGCGAGCGCCAGCAGCTCCGGGTTGGAATCCACCTGCTTGAGGAGCACCTCGGCGCGGATGCGCTCCTGCTCGGCCTTCGTCACCGCCGAGTTGAATTCCTGCAGGTTCTGGCTGACCACGGTCTTGCGGTCGTCCAGGCTCACGATCTCCGCCCCGCGGGCGAACTCCAGCAGCTCGCGCTCCGAATCCTCCAGCTTCACCTTGGTCTGGAGGAGCTTGTCCTCCAGGAAGGTCTTGGCGTAGGCGGAGGCCTCGAAACGCCGCTCCAGGTTCAGGTTGATGAACGACTGCGAGAGCGTGTTGATCGCCTTGGCGGCGAAGAAGGGGTCCGTGCTGTCGAAGTGCAGGCGCACCAGTCGCGACTTGCGCACCGGCTCCACCGTGAGCGAGGACTGGAACGCCGAGACCACCGCATTGTCGGACCGCGTGGCCGGGTCGATGGCGACGGGCGCCGGGCCGCGGATGAGCCACGACAGGATGTTCTCGGCGAAATTCCCGCCTTGGGAGTTACCCGCGGGTGCCGAGGGCGCCTGCTCGCTGGAAAGGCTCAGGCTGGAGGGGTTCTTGCGCAGCCCCAGCTCCTCCACCACCCGCTCGGCCACGGCGCGGCTTTTCAGCAGCTCGTAATTGGTGGCATAGAAGTCGGAACCGTCGGACCAGTATTCGTTCGAGTCCGTTCCCGAAGAGACATCCTTGAAGTCCAGGACGCGCGGCGTGAAGCGGTCGATCTGGATTGTGGTGGTGGCGCGGTAGACGGGTGCCGCCATGTAGGTCATCACCACGGAGAACAGTGCCGCGGCGCACAGGATCGCGAGGATCGTCCACTTGTGCTTGAGGAAGATGCGCAGGATGTCGCGCAGGTGCAGCGAATCGTCGGGCGCATCCAGGGCCGTGGTGCCATCGTCCGGGCCCAGCGCCAAAGCGCCGCGAGGCGGCAATGCCACTGCCGTGTTGCGTTCGGGGTGGCCGCGCGGTTCCAGGGAGCCGGTCACGGAATGGGGACGTAGCGGAAGGGGTTGATCACGTCGAGCACGTCGCCGAACAGGGAATCGCGCAGGACGACACGGCTGGCCGTGCGGTTGACGACGATGAGGTCGTCGTTGAAGACCTCGGGGTCCGGGAGCTCGCCGGTACGGATGCGGTCCACGTCGTACATGGTGGCCACCCGCTTGCCGGTGCCGTCGGGGCGGAAGAGCAGCACCTGGCTTGTCTCGGACATCCGCGCCGGGCCGCCGGCGAGTGCGAGGGAGGTAAGGAGGGAACTGTGCCCCTTGAGCGGATACACGCCCGGCCGGACCACTGCACCCTCCACCGTGACCCGTTGCGTGGTGAATTCCTTGATGAAGAGGCTTACCTGGGGGTTCTGCAGGTAGCTTTCGCCCAGCTTGGCGGCGACCAGGGCCTCCGCGGCCTGTGCGGTGAGGCCGGCGACCGAGACGACGCCGATGAGGGGGAGCGTGATCTGGCCGCGCGGATTCACGCGGACGGTGCTGGTGAGCTGGTCCACGCCGAAGACCTTGATCTCCAGGAGGTCCTCCTCGCCGATGCGGTACTGGCGGGG
>JAMPXV010000198.1 GCA_023700985.1 Lysobacter sp. | reverse complement strand
GAGTCGATCTCGGGCAGCTTCCTGAACGGCGCCGAGTACGCGGCCCGCAACCGCACCCACTCGCAGTTCGTGGGCGACCTCTACAACGCCTTCCTGCGCCGTGGCGGGGACCTCACCGGGGTGCAGTACTGGATCGACCAGGTGGCCTCCGGGGCCCGCACCCGCGACCAGGTCCGCCAGGCCTTCATCGCAAGCAGCGAGTTCAGCGGCCGCGTCGGCGCCATCATCGCCCAGGGCTGCCTGCCGTAGCGGTTCGCGCGCGATATTCCGGGGAGTCCAGGAAGCCGGAAATCAAAGCGGAGCGCGTGAGCCGTTGTTGCTCGATGGTTCGCATCCACGCGGCAAACCCCGGCGCATCTGCGGTACGCCCGAGGAGCCCCGAGTAGAGGAGCGAAGCGTTCACCTCGTTCGTCACCGCCTCCCGGAACTCGGGCGACTCCGAAAGGGCCAGCAGCACGCGCCCGCGCGTGGCGCCCCCCGATGCGAGTTGGGACTGCCACTGCGCG
The DNA here is from genome assembly GCA_023700985.1 of Lysobacter sp. Classification (GTDB taxonomy): domain Bacteria; phylum Pseudomonadota; class Gammaproteobacteria; order Burkholderiales; family Usitatibacteraceae; genus FEB-7. The sequence continues at coordinate 5,512 of JAMPXV010000198.1, read as the reverse complement.
AGCTCCGCGGGATTCGGTGAGCGGCCCAGCGTATTTCGGTAGGCCAGGTCCAGGAACTGCGGGTCACCCAGGCCACCATAGATCGCGGCGAACTCGTCGCTGGCGGCGAACGCGTCGCTGATCGTCTGTAGAGACTGGCCCGACGCCGCGACGTCTCGCCAATGGCTCCACCCGGCTTCGTCCGGGACGCGCTGGAAGGACGCGAAGTACAGGCGCGCGAGCGGCACGGAAGTCTGGAGGCTTCGCGCGGAGTCCAGGAAATGCTCGACAGCCTGCTCCCGGGTCATCGTTCCGGCCGCGATCAGGTCCGCCCACATCGCGATCGCATCGGGGTCTCCCTCGCGACCTTTCAAGTCGCGATAGAGGGCGGTTAGCAGCCGGCGGGCCTCGGCGCGGCGCACATCGAGACTCGCGACGTCGCGCGGGGCAGCTGGCGTGCCGGACCCCACGGGGGAGGCGGCCGGCCGGTTGGAGCCCGCGATCGCCCCGGAAGGACGTCGATGCGTGCGGTCGGGGCCGCCCGTCGGCTGCACCGGGACACCGGCTGCCGGCAGTTCACCCGGGCCCGCGGTGAAGGTGGTGAGGGACGGCAGCGCGGCGCCCCGTGCGCTCGGAGGGTTTCCCCCATCAGGCGATTCGCCGGCCCGGATCCCTGCCCCGGCACCGGCCGGGTCGAAAACCACGAAGCCTCCCTCGCGCAAGGCCAGAGCGCATGCCAGGACCACGAGAAAGACGACAAGGAGGGTTCGCTTTGCCATGCACCAGCACTCCAATGCCCCATTTTTCCATTGTATCCGGCGCCGGGAAGGGGCGAACGGCGGCGCCGCGCTCCGAAACTCATGGAATTCGAGCGAACATTCGGCCGTCGGTTCCCGGAAACCCTCGGCGCCCCCTGCCGACGCACACTTGCGCTCGCCCATCCTGCTCCGGGTCGGGGAATTTGCGAACGGGGAAAAGGGATCTGACCCCTTTTTTGTGATCGGCGATAATCCGGCCATGCTCCGCGTGGCCGTCAATGCCGTCCCCCTCCGCTCTCCCCTCACCGGCGTCGGCCAGTACATCCGGCAACTGATGGCGGCGATCGAGGCGCGCGGCGACGTCCAGCCGCGTTACTTCTACGCGAGCCACTGGGGACGCAAGGCCGTCGCCTCGCCCGTGGCCGCCATCGACGACGTGAAGCGCGTCGTGAAGAAGCTGGTGCCCTACCCCTACGTGGTTTCACGCGCCGGCCAGCGCCTCATGTTCTCGGGCGGCATGCGGCTCCTGCGCCCGCACCTCTACCACGAGCCCAACTACGTGGCGCTGCCGTGGGACGGCCCGCTCGTGGTCACGGTGCACGACCTCTCGTTCGTCCACCATCCCGAGTCGCACCCGTCGGACCGGCTGGAGCACCTGGCGCGCTACCTGCCCGGCACGCTGGAGCGGGCCGAGCACGTGATCACCGATTCCGAGACCGTCCGGCGGGAGGCCGTGGCGCACTTCGGGCTGGACCCGAAACGCGTGACGGCGATCCACCTGGGCGTCGGCCCGGAGTTCGCGCCGCGCGACGCCGCGGCGACCGCGCCGGTGCTTGCGAAGCACCGCCTCGTCCATGGCGGCTATCTCCTGTCGGTCGGCACGCTCGAGCCGCGCAAGAACCTCGCGCTCGCGATGCGCGCCTGGGCCTCGCTTCCCGAAGGCGTGCGCGACGGGCGGCCGCTCGTCGTGGCGGGCGCCAAGGGCTGGCTAAACGACAAGCTCGTGACCCTCGTGGAGCGGCTGGAGCGCGAGGGCGCCGTGCGCTTCCTCGGCTTCGTGCCGCAGGAGGACCTGCCGGCCCTCTACGCGGGAGCGCTCGCCATGGCCTACCCGTCGCGCTACGAGGGGTTCGGGCTGCCGGTGGTGGAGGCAATGGCCTGCGGCGTGCCCGTCGTCACCTCGAGCGCCTCGTGCCTGCCGGAGGTCGCGGGCGAGGCCGCGCTCCTCGCGGACCCTGACGACGAGGCGGCCATGGCGCAGGCGCTGCGCTCGCTCGTCGAGGACGCGGCGCTGCGCGAACGGCTAGGACGCGCGGGGATCGCGCGTGCCCGCGAGTTCACCTGGGAGCGTTGCGCCGAGCGCACGGTGGGCATCTATCGCGCGGTGGCGCGCGCCTGATGCTCGTCTCCGTCATCGTCTGCTCCATCGACGACGCGAAGCTTGCGGCCGTGACGGCCAACTACCGCGAGCGCCTGGCCGGGGTGGCGCACGAGATCGTCGCCATCCGCGACGCGCGCTCGCTCGCCGAGGCCTACAACCGCGCCGCGCGGGCTGCGCGGGGCGATCTTCTCGTTTTTTCCCACGACGACGTGGAGCACTTGCGGAAAGACTTCGCGCGGGTGCTGGTGGCCGGCCTCGAGCAGTTCGACATCGTGGGCGCCGCCGGGACGACGCGGTGCGTGGACGCCTACTGGCCAGCCGCCGGCCACCCGTACCTGCACGGCGCCTGCGCCGGGCCCGCCCCGGGGGGCGGCGTGACCATGAAGCTCTACGGCGTGGAAGGCGAGCGCGTCGGGGGGATCCAGGCGCTCGACGGCATGTTCATTGCCGCGCGCCGCGACGCGTGGCAGCGCTCGCCCTTCGACGAGGCGACCTTCGACGGCTTCCACGGGTACGACGCGGATTTCGCCTTCAGTGCCGCGAAAGTGGGTCTGCAGGTCGGTGTCGACAACGGATTTCTCGTGTTGCATCACTCGCCGGGGCGTTTCGACGAACGCTGGCTGCACTACCGCGAGCGCTTCCTTGCCAAGCATTTTCCCGGCCGCGAGCTGCCTCCCCCGCAGCGCCCGCGGCTCATGGTATTTCCTTTCGCGTCCCAGGCGGACCTCGCCGCGCAGTGGAACATCGAGCAGGCCCGGGCCCTCACCGCGCAGATGCACGCCCTGGCGGCGGGGCAGGCCGCGGGCTGACCCTCCCGCCCGGGTGGTAACCTAGCGGCGTCGCCCCCGCGGATCGCCGCCATGTTCGCCGTCGCCAACGCCGACACCCCCCTGTCCAAGCCTGAGCTCTACGCGCAGCTGCTGGCCCAGGCGCGCGCGCTCCTCGAGGGCGAGCGCGACGCCACCGCCAACGCCGCCAACCTCGCCTCGCTCGTCTTCCACACCCTGCCCGACCTCAACTGGGCGGGGATCTATTGGTTGAAGGACGGGGGCCTCGTGCTGGGCCCGTTCCAGGGCAAGCCCGCCTGCGTGCGCATCGCCCTGGGCAAGGGCGTGTGCGGCACGGCGGCGGCCACCCGGCGCACCGTGGTCGTGCCCGACGTGCACGCCTTCCCCGGCCACATCGCCTGCGACAGCGCCTCCGAGAGCGAAATCGTGGTCCCCGTGGCAAAGGACGGCCGGCTCGTCGGCGTGCTCGACCTCGACAGCCCGCGGCTCGCTCGCTTCGACGACGAGGACGCGAGGGGGCTGGAAGCCGTGGTGGCTGCCTTCGTCGAGGCCACCGACATCTAGCAAAAAGGGGTCAGAGTCATTTCAGCCGAAATGACTCTGACCCCTTTTTCGAATCGATGACCCTTCGCTCGCTGTTGGTCGATTTCAACTCCTACTTCGCTTCGGTGGAGCAGCAGGTGGAGCCGCGCCTGCGGGGAAGGCCGGTGGGGGTGGTGCCGATGATGGCCGACACCACGGTGTGCATCGCCGCGAGCATCGAGGCGAAGACCTTCGGCGTGAAGACGGGCACGAAGGTGGGCGACGCGAAAAGGCTGTGCCCCGGCATCGAGCTGGTGCTCGCCCGCCACGAGGTCTACATCGACTTCCACCACCGCGCCGTGGCCGCGGTGGACACCGTGGTGCCCGTGCGCGAGGTGCTCTCCATCGACGAGATGGACTGCGAGCTCACCGGCCGCTGGCGCGAGCCGGAGCGCGCCCTGGCCCTGGCGCGCAAGGTGAAGGAGACGCTGCGCGGCGCCGTGGGCGAGTGCCTGCGCACCTCCATCGGCATCGGCCCCAACACCTTCATCGCCAAGACCGCCTCCGACATGATGAAGCCCGACGGCCTGGTGCTGATCGAGCAGCGCGAGCTCCCGCAGCGGCTCTTCGGCCTCGCGCTCCGCGACCTCTCCGGCGTCGGCAAGCAGATGGAGAAGCGCCTGCTCCACCACGGCATCCGCACCGTCGAGGACCTGTGCGGCCGCACGCGCGAGGAGCTTCGCGCCGTGTGGGGCGGCGTGGGCGGCGAGATCATGCACGACCGGCTGCGCGGCGAGGCCGTGGCCGCGCGCGACGGCGACACGCGCTCGATCTCGCACTCGAGCGTCCTCGCCCCCGAGCGGCGCAACCCGGCCGACGCGCTGGCCATCCTCGACCGGCTCGTGCAGAAGGCCGCCACGCGGCTTCGCAAGTCGGGGCACTACGCGTCGCGGATCACGGTGGCGCTCCGGTACCTCGACGGCTCGCGCTGGGATGCCGACATGCGCCTCGTGGACACGCAGGACACCGTCCTCTTCCTGCACGCGCTGGAGAAGCTGTGGGCGGGGCGGCCGAAGGACCGGCGCACGATCCTGCAGGTGGGCATGGCCTTCTCCGACCTGGTGTCGGAGGCGGGCCACACGGGCTCGCTCTTCGCGGCCGAGTCGAAGTCGAAGAGCCTCTACGAGACGCTCGACAAGCTGAACGCCCGCTTCGGCAAGCAGGCGGTCTACTTCGCGTCGGCGCACAAGGCGCGGGACCGGGGCGGCATGCACATCGCCTTCAACCACATCCCGGATCCGGAGACCGAGAAGTAGGCATGTCTCGCCGCAGTAGCTGTCCGCCGATCTCTACGTCGCGCGTTGATGGCAATGCGCCGTCATCCCCGCGAAGCTTGCCCCCGAACGCCTGAATCGGGGGGCGGGGATCCAGTTCGGCCCACTACCCTTGGCTGGATTCCCGATGACTCGGGAATGACCATGATCCCGTCATCCCCGCGAAGCTTGCCCCCGAACGCCTGAATCGGGGGGCGGGGATCCAGATGCCATGGACAAGGAATTTGCCGTCTACATCCTCGCCTCCCGCCGCAACGGCACTCTGTATACCGGTGTGACCTCGAATCTTCCCAGGCGCTTGTGGGAACACCGGGAAGGAGTCGTTGATGGGTTCACGAAGGAGTACGGCGTGAAGACCCTCGTGTGGTTCGAAATGCACGACAATGCTGAGGCGGCGATCACGCGGGAAAAGCGCCTCAAGAAGTGGAACCGCGCGTGGAAGTTGGCGCTCATCGAGAAATCCAATCCCGACTGGAAGGATTTGTCGATCGGTTTGTTCTGAGAGACAGGAGCCCCGCCTGCGCGGGGATGACGAGAGCCTGGTCATTCCCGAGCCATCGGGAATCCAGCCATGGAATGCGGGTCGAGCTGGATCCCCGCCTTCGCGGGGATGACAAAGGGGAGCAAATGAAGGACAACGTCGTCGTCATCACCGGCGCATCGAAGGGCATCGGCGCGGAACTCGCGCGGCAGCTGGCGGCGAAGGGCGCGATGCTGGCGATCGTCGCGCGGGACCGCGGGGCGCTCGAG
>JAMPXV010000197.1 GCA_023700985.1 Lysobacter sp. | reverse complement strand
GTTGCCGCGTCCGGCGGGTCAGTCCATCGGGCGCAACTGCTGCAGCAGCGTCGGCACGAGTTCGGAGACGGTCGGGTGGATGTGCACCGTTCGCGAGATCGCGGTGTAGGGCTGCCTCGCCGCCATCACGTCCAGGAGCGAGTGCACGACCTCGTCGCCGTTGACGCCCAGTATCGCCGCGCCCAGCAGCAGCCGGCTTTCGGCGTCGACCAGCACCTTCATGAAGCCCTGGGTCTCGCCCATCTCGCGGGCCCGGCCCACGCGCTTCATCGGCATCTTCGCGTGCAGCACCGGGCGGCCGTATGCGCGCGCCTGGGCGTCGGACATGCCGATGCGCCCGAGCGCCGGGTCGATGAAGAGCGCGTAGCAGGGGATGCGGTCGGCGATCCGGCGCGGGTCGCCGTCGAAGAGGTTCGCGACGACGATCTCGTGGTCGTTCCACGAGGTGTGCGTGAAGGCGCCGCGCCCGTTGCAGTCGCCCACCGCCCAGACGCCCTCCGCGCTGGTGCGGCACTGGTCGTCCACGACGACGTAGCCGCGCTCGTCGCTGCGGATGCCGGCAGCCTCGAGCCCGAGGCCGTCGGTGTTGGGGCGCCGGCCCACCGCGAGCAGCACGTGGCTGCCCACGATGCGCGGGTGCTCGCCGCCGCATGCCGCACCGACCGCGATGCCGTCGCCTTCCCGCGAGAGGGAGATGCATTCGGAGCCGAGTTCGAAGCGCACCCCTTCGGCCTCGAGGATCGCGCGGATGCCGTCGGAGACGTCCTCGTCCTCGCGCGGCAGCAGGCGCGGTGCGCGTTCCACGACCGTCACCCGCGCGCCGAGGCGCCGCATCATCTGGGCGAACTCGAGCCCGATGTAGCTGCCGCCGACGATCACCAGGTGCCCGGGAACCTCGGTGAGCTCCATCACCGACGCGTTGTCCAGGGTCGGCACCTCGCCGATGCCCGGAATTTCCGGCGTGACCGGGCGCCCGCCGACGTTCAGGAAGATGCGCGGCGCGGTGAGCCGCCGCCCCGCCACCTCCAGGGTGGACGGCGCGACGAAGCGGGCGTCGCCCACGATGACCTCGGCCTTCGCGAGCCCGCGCATCCAGGCCTCGACCCCCTCGCGGGACTGGCGGACGATCGCGTCCTTGCGCGCCTTCACCCGCGCCATGTCGACGCGGATGTCGCCGGATGCGAAGCCGAACTCCTCGCCGCGGCGGGCCTGGTGGACGGCGCGGGCGCTCGCCACCAGCGTCTTGGTCGGCACGCAGCCGACGTTCACGCAGGTGCCGCCGAAATGCCCGCGCTCGATGATGGCCGTGCGCAGCCCCTCCTTGCTGCAGCGCGCGGCGATGGCGGGGCCGGCCTGGCCGGCTCCGACGACGATCGCATCGAAGGATTTGCTGCTCATGCGCGAGCCTCCCGTCCCGGAGCCGAACCGGGGAAGAGGGAATTATGAACCGCGAACACGCGGACCGGGCTGGCGCCGGGATTCGCGCCCCAGTCAGGATTCAGTCGCGCGCCACCGTGGCTTCCGCGATGCCCGCCAGCGCCTTCTGCAGGTTCCCGGCGACGGGGCACTGCGGCACCTCGTGGCGTTTCGCGAGGAAGGCCGGATCGTTGTAGCCCACCCAGACCTGCGCGGAAGCGTCCTCCCACACCAGGGCCTTCAGCGGCAGGTCGATTCCCGCCGACTGCGCGCACTCCATGAAGGGTGTGCCGCCCTGCGGATTGCCGAAGACGAGGAGCTCCGTGGGCCGAAGGGTCTTGCCGACCTTGGCCGCGCCGGCCGCATGGTCCAGGCGCAGGAAGACGTTGAGCCCGCGCTTCTTCACCTGCGCCTCCAGGCGGTCCATCGTGGCCTTGGCGGTATGCGGGCTCTTCACGGCAACGAGCCCTTCCGCGGCAACGGCGGCGGTGCCCAGGCAGGCGAGGGCGACGGCGGTGATCGTGCGAAGCAGCTTCATGGGGGAGTGCCTTTCGTGGAGTGTGGCGTGATTGCCGGAGAGGGAAAGCAGGCCGGGCTGGCTGGCAGCCACCTGTGCAGACCCTACCGCAGTCCCAGCGCGCGGTCGATGGAGACCGTTCCGCCACCGCGCGCCGCGAGGTAAAGGGCGAGCGTGGCCCAGCTGAGGTGCGTCGGCCAGGCGTCGGGGTACACGAAGAGCTGGATCACCGCCGTCATCCCGAGCAGGCCGAGGGCCGACAGGCGCGTGAGGAGCCCCGCGACCAGCAGCACGGGCAGCAGGTGCTCGGCATAGGTGGCCAGGTGCGCGGCGATCTCCGGCGGCAGGATGGGGACGCGGTACTCCTCGCGGAACAGCGCGTAGGTGCCCTCGGTCACGGTGAGGAGCCCCTCGACCTTGGTGCGCCCCGACAGGAAGAAAATGGCGCCCAGCGCGATTCGGGCGCAAAGGGCGAGCAGGGAGTGGCTCACCCAGGGGGAAGCGAGATCCGCGATGCGGTTCCAGGAGGCGCGCAGGCCGGTGGCGGCAGGCGTGGCGAGGGCGGCGGCGATGTCGTTCATGGCGTTTGCCTCAGGGTTCGTTGCGGGATGGAAGCGTGAGTTGCGCGAAGGCGCCGGCTGCGAGGAGGCCCGATACCAGCCGGACGAGGTTCGCATCCGGATCGACCCCGAGCGCGGCATCGAGCGCCTGCGCGATCGGTTGGCCCTGCGCGCACGCGTCGAGAAACCGGCAGCCCGCCGCGTCCACGCTTGTCCAGCGCACGGCCTCCTCCGGCCGGGTGATGAGCGCACCCTCCGCGCGCCAGTCGATGTCGCCCTCGTCCGCGCATTCCTCCCGGTTGCGACTCCAGATCGTGAAGACCGGGCCCTCGTCGAACCACGCCCAGCGCGCGGCCGGGTGCGGATGCAGCATCGCCTCGCCGAGCATGTCCGGATCGAAACGCGCGAACGCGGAATGCTCGAGCGCAGAGGCGTCGGCGGCGACATGGGCCGCCGTCCAGAATCGGTCGAGTTGCGCCACGCCGGCCAGGTAGGGGAGCTCTGCCGCCGGCGGGAATGCGCGAAGGAACTGCGGGAATGATTCGCCGTAGGCAAGGAGCGAAGGCACGGCCGGCCGCTCGTCCGCGACATACACGGCCGCCGCCGCGCGGAACCAGTCCTCGCCCACCAATCGCGCCACGGCGGGGAAGTTCGCCTGCAGCGCGTCGATGCAGCCCTTCGCGACGGTGTTCCGGTAGACGGCGAAGGCCGGCTGCGCGACGAGCGCCGCCACGGCTGCGCCGGCCTGCGCGGGTTCCTCGAAGAGCGCGCGCGAGAAGGCATCCTGGAACTGCGCGAGGGGCGCGGCGGAAAGGGTGCGCATCAGGCGGCCCTCGCCATCGGTGCCGAGAGAAGCGCGTGCGCCCGGTCGCGCTCGGCGAGCAGTTCGGCGAATTCCGGCACGTTGTCGTCGCGCTCGATGAGGGTGGGCCGCGGCCCGATGCGCGACACCAGCCGCCCGTAGAGCGACCACACGGCCTCGCTTACCGGGGCGTCGTGGGAATCGACGAGCAGCCGTTCGCCCAGGGCCGGGTCGCGCGAGTGGCCCGCGAGGTGGATCTCCATGACGGGAGCGGCCGGAAATGCGTCGATGTAGTCCGCCGCGTCGAACCCGAGATTCGCCGCGCTCACGAAGACGTTGTTCACGTCGAGGAGCAGCCCGCAACCTGTCCGGTGCGCGAGCTCCGAGAGGAAATCGATCTCCTCCCACTCGTGGCCATCGATCCGCAGGTAGTGCGAGGGGTTCTCGACCGCGATGCGCCGGCCCAGCGCCTCCTGCGCGGCCGAGACGTTGGACGAGATGCGCGCGAGCGCCTCGTTCGTGCGCGGAAACGGCAGGAGGTCGGGGTGATACGCGCCTCGCCACGTCGACCAGGCGAGGTGCTCGGAGACGAGCGTGGGCTCGATGCGGTCCGCAAGCCGGCGCAGGGCGACAAGGTGCGCCGCGTCAGGCGGCGCGTCCGCGGCGAGCGAAAGCGCCACGCCGTGCAGGCTCACCGGGTGGCGCTCCCTGATCGCGGCGAGCCAGCGCAGCCGCGGCCCGCCGTCGACGAGGTAGTTCTCGGGATGCACCTCGAACCAGAGCCCCGCCGCCGGGCAGTCCCGCGCCTCGGCGTAGTGCCGGGGCTTGAGTCCCAGCCCGGCGGTGAGGAAAGGGGCCATGTCCCGAGGTTCCGTCGAGCGCTCAGCCCTTGACCGGCGCGAGCGAGCCCATGCCCTTCGGCGTCTTGATGGACGTGCAGGTGCCCTTCGGCACGTGCTTCCAGGCGTTGGCCTGGTAGTCCACCTTGGAGGTGCCCGCGCAGCTGGTGCCGGGGCCGGCGGCACAGTCGTTCTTGCCGGCGAGCGAGACGCCGTAGCACTTCTCCACTTCCTTCTTGCCCTTGTCCTGGGCGAGTGCCGCGCCGGAGGCGAGGGTGGCGAGGGCGATGGCGGCGATGGCGAGGTTGCGTGATTTCATGTCGAGGCTCCTGGTGATTGTCGAGGGAGGATCCGCGCCAGGTGCCCAAGGCAAGCCTGAACGATCGGTCCGGGAGCTAGTTCGTCGCCGATTGGCGCGCGGTTACGCGCTCGGGCAAAATCACGGGCTTCGCACGGGATTTCGCGCCGCCTGTAACCGGAAGGGCCGCCCGCGCGAATAACAGGGAGCCGGAAGCACTTGAGCGCGCGGGAACAGCATCTGAAGGAGCTCCTCCTGCGCGGGCTTTCCGGCGAGGCCGCGGCCTACGCCGCGTTCCTGAAGGACCTGAGCGCGTTCCTGCGCGCCTTCCTCCGGGGGCGGCTCGCGCGCGTGCCCGACGAAGTGGAGGACCTCGTGCAGGAAACCTTGCTGGCGGTCCACAACCAGCGCCATACCTATGACGCCGCCCAGCCGCTAACGGCCTGGGTGCACGCCATCGCGCGCTACAAGATGATCGACTTCCTGCGCCGGCGCGCGGGCCGCGAGGCGATGAACGATCCGCTGGAAGACGACAGCGATTTACTCGGCGCGTCCGACGAGGAGGCGCGCGAGGCGAAGCGCGACATGGCCACGCTGCTCGCGCGGCTGCCGGACCGGCACCGCCTCCCGATCCAGCTCGTGAAGATCGAAGGACTGTCGGTGGCCGAGGCGGCGAAGCGGACGGGCATGTCGGAGCCCGCCGTGAAGGTGGGCATCCACCGCGGGCTCAAGGCGCTCGCGGCGTTCATCCGGGGATAGGCGATGGAAACGGAAAAGCTCATTGCGATGCTGGCGAGCAACGCCGAACCCGTGGCGCCGGGGGCGGTGCGGCGTCGCTACGGCGCTGCCGTCGTGGGCGGGGGGTTCGGGGCCTTGCTGCTCATGGTCGTTTTCTATGGCGTGCGTCCCGATCTCCGGCAGGCGGCGGGTGACCCGATGTTCTGGGTGAAGCTGGGCTTCCCGCTGGCGCTCTTCGCGGCTGCGCTGGTGGCGGCAACCCGTCTTGCCCGCCCGGGCGTGCGCCTGGGCTGGACGGCGGAGGCGTTGCTCGTTCCCGTCGGCGTGATCTGGCTGCTGGCTGCCGCGGCGTTGATGGCGGCTCCATCCGGCGAGCGCTTGCCGCTCGTCCTGGGCAGCAGCTGGGCCTCGTGCCCTTTCAACATCGCTTTCCTGTCGGTGCCCGCCTTCGCCGCCGCGTTCTGGACGATGAAGGGGCTGGCACCCACGCGGCCGGTGCTTGCCGGCGCGTTCTCCGGGCTGCTCGCCGGCACCGTGGGGGCTGCGGCCTATTCGCTGCACTGCCCCGAGATGGCGCCGCCCTTCCTCGGCACGTGGTACGTGCTGGGGATGGCGCTGCCTGCGGCGGCCGGGGCCGCGGCGGGGCCGCTGCTGCTGCGCTGGTAGGGGCGCAACACCCGGCGCCATCTCGCGCGGTGCCACGAGGGCCAACCGTGCGCCGTGTATCGTTGCGCCATGGAATCCGACCACCCGCTTCGGCGGGCCCTGCCGATGTTCCTCCTCGCGGGCCTGTGCTTCAGCACGCTCGACGCGACCGCGAAATACCTCATCCAGGAGCACACGCTCTTCATCATCGTGTGGG
>JAMPXV010000196.1 GCA_023700985.1 Lysobacter sp. | reverse complement strand
TCCTTCGTCGCCATCATCTTCTTCATCATGTCCTGCCAGGCCTTGTAGTCCGCGTCCGGCACCTTCGGGCCCGTGTAGAAGCCGCGGATGATGGGCCACTGCAGGTCGTAGCCCTGCTCCTTGGCGGTCGAGACGTGCGCGAGCTTGCCCTCGAGCCGCTTGTCGGCCAGGACCGCGATCATCTTGATGTTGCCGGCCTCGGCCTGCGCCTCGTCGGCGGAGACGTCGCCGAACATCACCTGGATGTGGCCGCCCATGAGCGCCGTGGTGGCTTCGCCGTTGCCCTCGAAGGACACCCAGCGCATGGCCTTCGGGTCGATGCCGAGCTTCTTGGCGAAGAGCGCGGCCTTGGTCCAGTCCTGGCTGCCGACCGTTCCGCCGCCGCCCAGCGGGACCTTGGCCGGGTCCGCCTTCATCGCGGCGCCGACCTCGGCCAGGTTCTTCCAGGGGGAGGCCTTGCCCACGGAGATGGAGCCGTAGTCGGTGCCGACGGCGGCGAGCCACTTCACGTCGTTCTCCGTCCACTTGCCGAACTTGCCCTGGGCGATGTTGAGGAGCGAGCCGCCCGAGAACGCGACGATCACGTTCGGGTCCGCGGCGCGCTGGGCGACCACGGTGTTCATGGCCACGGCGCCGATGCCGCCGGGCATGTAGGTCGCGCGCATCGGCTCCTTCAGGAGCTTGAGGTCCATGAGCGCCGTCTGGGCCAGCTTGCAGGTGAGGTCGAAACCGCCGCCCGGCTTGGCGCCCACGATGCACTCGGGCTTGTCGATGGCGGCGAGGGCGGCGTGGCTCGTGAATGCGGCGACGGCGGATAGGGCGAAAATCGACAGCGGCTTGCGCATGGGACTCCTCCGGGGTGGTTGTGTGACGCATCGGGAGCTTCCCGGCTCGGCCGGCAGCTCCTCTGGTGCATACAATGCAGGATAAGCGGGGAATCCTTACAAGTGGCTTTCGGGCCCGCCGGACGGAGGGAGGGGATGCGGATCTTGCTGGTCGAGGACCACGTGGAGCTGTCGCGCTGGGTGGCGCGCGCCCTGGAGAAGAGCCACTACACGGTGGAACGGTCGCTGAACGGGGCGGACGCCGACTCGCGGCTCGCGACCGAGCGCTACGACCTGGTGATCCTCGACCTGTCGCTCGCCAGGATGGACGGGCTCGAGGTGCTGCGCCGGCTGCGCGCGCGCGGCACGCGAACGCCGGTGCTGATCGTCACGGCCCGCGGGGAGGTGTCGGATCGCGTGCGCGGCCTGGACCTCGGTGCCGACGACTACCTCGCCAAGCCGTTCGAGATCGACGAGCTGGAGGCGCGAATCCGGGCGCTGCTTCGCCGCACGCAGGCCGGCGGCGAGACCCGCCCCGCGTGCGGCGACCTGGTGCTGGACCCGGCGAGCCACGCGTTCGAGCTCGGCGGCAGGCTTCTCAACCTCACGCCGCGCGAGTCCGCGGTGCTGGAGTCGCTGCTGCTCCGCGCCGGGAAGGTGGTGGCCAAGGACCAGCTGCACGGGCGCCTCTTCCCCCTCGAGAGCGAGGCGAAGGCGGACGCGATCGAGGTCTACGTCCATCGCCTGCGCCGCAAGCTCGCCGGCGCGCGCGTCCGCATCGTCACCCTTCGCGGGCTCGGCTACCTGCTCGAGGAGGTGAGGCCGTGATCGCGCGCCCCGCCCGGGGCCTCCAGGCCCGCCTGCTCTGGTGGCTGCTGCCCTCCCTCGCCGTGCTCGTGGCCGTCAATTCGGTCAGCACCTACCGGACGGCGGTCGCGGCGGTCAACACCGCCTATGACCGCTCGCTCCTCGCCGTGGCGCGCGCGGTGGCCGATCGCGTGGAGCTTCGCGACGGCCGCGTGGCCGTGGAGGTTCCCTACATCGCGCTCGACTTCTTCGCATCCGACCTGCGCGGCCGCGTCTACTACCGCGTCGGCGGCCTCGACGGCGGCGCCGTCTCCGGCTACGACGACCTGCCGCCCCTGCCGCCCGACGTGCCCCGCTCGGAGGACTATTTCGCCCTCGCCCGCTTCTACTCGTCCGAGTACCGGGGCGAGGCCGTGAGGGTTGTCGCCCTGCACCAGCCCGTCCTCGACGACACCGCCCGCGGCATGGCCCTCATCCAGGTGGCCGAGACCCTCGTCTCCCGCGAGGCGCTGACGCGCGACCTCATGATAGACACGGTGTCCCGCCAGCTGCTGCTGGTGGCCCTCGCCGCGCTCGTGATCCTGGTCGTCGTGAGGACGGCGTTCGGGCCGCTGGGCAGGCTGCGCGCGGAACTGGACGCGCGCTCGGCGGGAGACCTCGCCCCGATCGACTCGCGCGACGTGCCGAAGGAAGTGGGCGCGCTCGTGGCCGGCATGAACGACTACGTCGGCCGGCTCAAGGGAACGCTGGACCGGCAGGAGCGGTTCATCGCCGACGCCTCGCACCAGCTGCGCACGCCGCTCGCCGTGCTGCGCGCGCAGGCCAGCCTGGCCCTTCGCGAGGAGGATCCCGCCCGGCTGCGCGAAACCCTCGCCGCCATGGACCGCTCCGTCGGCGACACGATCCACCTCGCCAACCAGCTGCTCACGCGCGCCCGGGCGCAGCACGGCATCGCCACGCCGTCCTTCGGCGACCTGGACCTCGCCGGCGTCGCGCGCGAGGCCTGTCTCGAGCTCGGGGCCGGGGCGGTCGCCAAGCGCATCGACCTGGGCTTCGAGGGCGAGCACGCCGTGCCCTTGCGCGGCGACCCCACGCTCATGCGCGAGCTCGTGAAGAACCTCGTCGACAACGCGATCCGCTACACGCCGGAGGGCGGCCGCGTGACCGTGCGACTCTCGGGCCCTGGCGAGGCGCCGTCGATCCAGGTGGAGGACAGCGGCGAGGGCGTGGCGGCGGCCGACCGCGAGCGCGTGTTCGAGCCCTTCTACCGGCTCGCGTCCAGCCACCAGGCCGGCGTCGGCCTCGGCCTGTCCATCGTGCGGGACATCGCGCGCGCGCACGGCGCGTCGATCGACCTCGGCGACGGCCCGGGAGGGACCGGGCTCACGGTGCGCGTGACCTTCCCGGCCCCGCCTAGTCCGGCTTCGGCACCACGCTGAGCTGCGGCGGGTTGCCGTCGGGCTGTGCCGGCAACTCGATGGCGCCGGGCAGTTCCGCGCGCTCGATGGCGGCGAACTTCTCGCTGATCTTCCTGCTGGTGATCTGCACCTGCCCCGCGTCCTCGTGGGCCTGGCGGATGTGCTCCGCGAGCTTCTTCATGCGCTCGTCGAAGCGGCCGAACTCGCGGCCGAGCTTGCCCAGCTCGTCCTTGATGATGTGGATCTGCTTGCGCGTCTCGACGTCCTTGAGCACCGCGCGCGCCGTGTTGAGCACCGCCATCAGCGTGGTGGGCGAGACGATCCACACCCGCCGGTGCATCGAGTGCTCGACCAGGTCGCGGTGGTGCGCGTGGATCTCGGCGAAGACGCTTTCGGCGGGCACGAACATCACCGCGCCGTCGCTGGTCACTCCGGGGATGATGTACTTCTCGGCGATCGAGTCGATGTGGCGGCGCACGTCGTACTTGAAGGTCGTGCGCGCCTCCTTGTCGGTGGCGTCCGCCGTCATGCGCTCGTAGTTCTCCAGCGGGAACTTGGAGTCGATCGCGATCAGCCCGGTGGGCTCGGGGAGCTTCAGCACGCAGTCGGCGCGGACGTTGCCCTCCGTCGGGAACTGGTACTGGAACTCGAAGGCGCCCTCCGGCAGGACGTTCTTCACGATGTCCTCGAGCTGGCGCTCGCCGAAGGCGCCGCGCGAGCTCTTGCCGCCGAGCAGGTTGTGCAGGTTCACCACGTTGGTGGTGAGGGCGTCGATCTTCTTCTGCGCGTCGTCGATCGTCTGCAGGCGCGTCATCACGCTCACGAAGGTCTCGTTGGTGCGCTTGAACCCCTCGTCGAGGCGCTCGCTCACCTTGCCGCCGATCTCGTCGAGGCGCTTGTCGACCTTCTCCTGGAGCGAGCGCTCGAAGGCCTGCAGCTGCTCGCGGTTGCGCGCGAGCTCGTCGCCCACGGCGCGGCGCAGGCGATCGCCCTCCTCGCTCTGGCGGGAGGCGATGCGGTCGGCGGAATCGGCCAGCCCGCTCGCGATGTCCGTGAGCACCGCGCGGTGGTGGCCCTCGCGGTCGCCGGCCACTTCGCCGGGCAGCGCCTCCACGCGGCGGGCCAGCCGGGTCGCCACCACGAGCGCCCCCACCGCGGCCAGCGCGGCGATGGCGACCAGGATGAGGACCGCGGCGTCCAAGGTCAGGGGGTCAGGCGGCCTGTTCCTCGCGCGTGGCGCGCTTCCTGTCGTGCTCGAGCAGGTGGCGCTTGCGGAGGCGGATGTTCTTCGGCGTGACTTCCACCAGCTCGTCGTCGTCGATGAACTCGACGGCGCCCTCCAGCGTGAGCAGGATCGGGGGCGTGAGGAGCACGTTCTCGTCCTTGCCGGCGGCGCGGACGTTGGTGAGCTTCTTGCCCTTCACCGGGTTCACGATGAGGTCGTTGTCGCGGCTGTGGATGCCGATGATCATGCCCTCGTACACCCGCTCGCCGGGGGAGACGAACATCCGGCCCCGGGCCTCGAGGTTCCACAGCGCGAAGGCCACCGCCTCCCCCTGTTCGGAAGAGATGAGGACGCCGCTGCGGCGCGACGGCAGCTCGCCCTTCACGGGCGCGTATTCGTCGAACACGTGGCTCTTGATGCCGGTGCCGCGCGTGAGGGTCATGAACTCCATGTGGAAGCCGATGAGGCCGCGCGAGGGCATCTTGTAGTCGAGCCGCACGCGTCCCTTGCCGTCCGGCACCATGTCCTGGAGCTCGCCGCCGCGGCGGCCCAGCTCCTCCATGACCCGGCCCTGGTGATCCTGTTCCACGTCGACCGTGAGGATCTCCCAGGGCTCGTGGCGTTCGCCGCCGACGTCCTTCACCACGACGCGGGGCTTGCCCACAGCGACCTCGTAGCCCTCGCGGCGCATGTTCTCGATGAGGATGGTGAGGTGCAGCTCGCCGCGCCCGGAGACGCGGAAGATGTCGGCGTCGTCCGTGTCCTCGACGCGCAGGGCCACGTTGGACATCAGCTCCTTGGTGAGGCGGTCGCGGATCTGGCGGCTGGTGACGTACTTGCCTTCCTGGCCGGCGAAGGGCGACGTGTTCACCTGGAAGTTCATGGTGAGCGTGGGCTCGTCGACGCCCAGGAACGGCAGCGCCTCGGGGTTGACGGGGTCCGCGAAGGTGGCGCCGATGGTGAAGTCCTCGATGCCGGTGACGGAGACGATCTCGCCCGCGGCCGCCTCGTCCATCTCGACCTTCTCGAGCCCCTGGAAAGCCCGCACGAGGCCGATCTTCGCCTTGCGCGGCGCGGCGTCGCCCGCGAGGATCATCACTTCCTGGGCCTTGCGGATCGTGCCGCGGCGGATGCGGCCGACGGCGATCCGGCCGAGGAAGCTCGTGTAGTCCACGGCGCTGATCTGCAGCTGCAGGGGGCCCTCGGGGTCGCCCACGGGCTCGGGAACGTACTTGAGGATCGCGTCGAAGAGCGGGCGCATGTCCTCGCCCACCTTGGTGGAATCGAGGGACGCCCAGCCGTTGAGGGCCGAGGCGTAGACCACGGGAAAGTCGAGCTGGTCCTCGCTGGCGCCGAGCTTGTCCATGAGGTCGAAGGTCTGGTTCACGACCCAGTCGGGCCGCGCGCTCTCGCGGTCGATCTTGTTCACCACGACGATGGGCTTCAGGCCCAGGGCGAGCGCCTTGCGCGTGACGAACCGCGTCTGCGGCATCGGGCCCTCGACCGCGTCCACCAGCAGCACCACGCCGTCCACCATCGATAGCACGCGCTCCACCTCGCCGCCGAAGTCCGCGTGGCCGGGGGTGTCGACGATGTTGATGTGCACGCCGTGGTAGTCGACGGCGGTGTTCTTCGAGAGGATCGTGATCCCGCGTTCCTTCTCGATGTCGCCCGAGTCCATGACGCGTTCGACGATGTGCTGGTGCTTGGCGAAGGTGCCGGCCTGTTGCAGGAGCTTGTCGACGAGCGTGGTCTTGCCGTGGTCGACGTGGGCGATGATGGCGATGTTGCG
>JAMPXV010000195.1 GCA_023700985.1 Lysobacter sp. | reverse complement strand
GCGCTCGCCCAGGTAGACGGCGGCCTTGTGCTCGTCGGCCATCACCTGGATCTCGACGTGGCGCGGGTTCTCGAGGAACTTCTCGAGGTAGACGGTGGGGTTGCCGAAGGCGTTCTGCGCCTCCGAGCGGGTGGTGTTCACGGCGTTGATGAGCGCGGCCTCGGTGTGCACCACGCGCATGCCGCGCCCGCCGCCGCCGCCGGCGGCCTTGATGATGACCGGGTAGCCGACGAGGGCGGCGATGCGCCGTATCTCCTTGTGGTCGTCGGGAAGCGCGCCGTCGGAGCCGGGCACGCAGGGCACCCCCACGCGCTTCATGGCCGCCTTGGCCGCCACCTTGTCGCCCATCATGCGGATGGAGGCGGCGGTCGGGCCGATGAAGACGAAGCCGGAATTTTCCACGCGCTCGGCGAAGTCGGCGTTCTCGGAGAGGAACCCGTAGCCGGGGTGGATCGCCTGCGCGTCCGTGACCTCGGCCGCGCTGATGATGGCCGGGATGTTGAGGTAGCTGTCGCGCGAGGGCGGCGGGCCGATGCAGACCGACTCGTCGGCGAGCATCACGTACTTCGCGTCGGCGTCGGCCTCCGAGTGGATGGCCACCGTCTTGATTCCCATCTCCCGGCACGCGCGCTGGATGCGCAGCGCGATCTCGCCGCGGTTGGCGATGAGGATCTTCTCGAACATCTTGGGAGTGGCGGGGGGCACTACTCGATCACGAACAGCGGCTGGCCGTACTCGACCGGCTGGCCGTTCTCCACCAGGATCGCCTTGACCGTGCCGGCCGCGTCGCTCTCGATCTCGTTGAGGAGCTTCATCGCCTCGATGATGCAGAGGGTCTGGCCCTTGGCGACCACCTGCCCGATCTCGACGAAGGACGGGGCGCCGGGCGAGGCCGAGCGGTAGAAGGTGCCCACCATGGGCGACTTGAGCGTGTGGCCGGCGGGCGCGGGCGGCGGTTCGGGGGCGGCGGGCGCCGGGGCGGCGCCGGGCACGGCCATCATCCCCATCGGGGCCTGGGTGCCCATGACCACGGGGGCGTTGACGCCGGCGCGGCTGATGCGCACGCGCTCCTCGCCCTCGGTGATTTCCAGCTCCCCGATGCCGGACTCCTGCACCAGGTCGATGAGCTTCTTGAGCTTCCTCAGGTCCATCGCGGTCCTCCGGGGTGGCCCCTAGCCCTTCGTGGGGGCCAGGCGCACCAGCGCGGCTTCCAGTGCCAGCTCGTAGCCCTGCGCGCCCAGCCCGGAGATCACGCCGACCGCCAGGTCGGTGAAGTAGGAATGCTTCCGGAAGGGCTCGCGGGCGTGCACGTTCGAGAGGTGAACCTCGATGAACGGGATGGCTACCGCCGCGAGGGCATCGCGAAGCGCAACGCTGGTGTGGGTAAAAGCCGCAGGATTGATGATGATGAATGCCGTTTCGTCGCTTTTCGCGGCATGAATGCGCTCGATGAGCGGCGCTTCGGCGTTGTTCTGGAAGGTCCGGACGACCACCCTCGCCGCCTGCCCTCGTGCCACGAGCTTGCGGTCGATGTCGGCCAGGGTCACGCGGCCGTAGATCTCGGGCTCGCGCGTTCCCAGCAGGTTGAGGTTGGGTCCGTGAAGAACCAGGATGCCGGACATGACCAACGAGTTTGCCGGAACTCCTCGCACGATGTCCAGCAATCGCCGAAGTTGCAATCTCCGGCCGCCTGTGCCCTCGGGCGCGCGAGGATTTCAGGCACGGTTTGCGCTTGAGGCCCGGCCTCCCCGCTCGAGGCCGGAATTGATTGCGGCCGTTTAGCGGAGTTTACCTGTATTTCGCCGAAATTACGGTCACTTGCCCGTGACGGCGGCCAGCCGCGAATCGAGCATCGACTCGGCGTAGATGCCGATACGCGACTCGACCACGCGACCCTGGGCGTCGAGCAGGACCGTGTGCGGCAGGACACCCAGGCGGTTGCCGAGCCGGCGGGAGAGGTCCATCACCTCGGCGCCGCCCAGCCAGAGCGGGTAGTTCACGCCCAGCTCGCGCCCGAACGCGGCGACCTTGGCCGGGTCGTCCTGGGCGAGGCCCACGAACTGGACGCCGCGGTCCTTCCACCGGGCCTGGAGCTTCACGAAGCCCGGCATCTCCTCCCGGCAGGGCGTGCACCAGGTGGCCCAGAAGTTGACCACCACCACCTTGCCGGAGAATTGCCCGAGGGACTGCGCGGCGCCCTCGCCGTCGACGAACCGTGCCGCCTGGATCGCGGCCGGGGTGACGTCCACGGGGCCCGACTCCATCGGCGGCGGCGCGGCGTGCCGGCCCGCGAGCCACAGGGAGACGCCGGCGAGCGCGGCGAGCAGGCCTATCCCGGCGAGAGGCAGCCAACCCCTCATCGCGGCAGGACGGGCGAATCCGACATGCGATAGCCGGGTGGAATATTGACGACGACCTCTTGGGGGAAGGGCGAGTAGCAGAGACGGTCCTCGGCGCACCCCTGGGCGGTGATCTTGACCTTGTAGCGCCCCGGCTTGGCTACACTCACTGCAAATGGGAGGTGGATCGTCACGTTTTCGCGGAAGATCGCCGACTTTCCGAGGAACGGATCATCCACCTCGATCCCCGGCGGGAGCTCCGGCGTGCCGACGAGCACGGTGGGCGGCGAGAGCTCGAACTTGAGTCGGCTGCGATAGAGGTAGTACCCCGGCGCGATCCGGTACTCGATGTCGATGCCATGGCGCTGCGAGCCCGCCGTGGCGTCACCCGCCACGAGGCGGGCCGAGGGGCGGAACGCCTGGTCCGGCTCCAGGGGGTCGTCGGAGCCGGCGGGCGCGGCGATGGCGGCGCCGGCGAGGCATGCGGCGGCAAGGAAGAGACAGGCGGATTTCATGGCGGGGGTTCGGAGGCTGGCTTGCATTCGTCCTCCACCCACCCCAGATAGTTCTCGAGGCCCTGCTCGACCGGGAACGCGATGATCTCGGGCAGGTCGTACGGGTGCAGGGCGCGGATCTCGCGCTCGAGTTCCGCGTAGCGCTCGCGCGTAGACTTGATGAGCACGGGGATCTCGGCGGCCTGTTCCTCCCGGCCTTCCCAGCGGTAGAAGGACGTGGCGGGGGAGAGGACGTTCACGCAGGCGGCCACGCGCCGGCGCACGAGGTGGCGCGCGAGATTGAAAGCCGACTCGGAGTCGGGTAGGTTTGTCAGTACGGCGATTACGGCCATTTCGAGACGCGGGCCGGGCGAGGAAGGGAACAAATGAGGTTTCTGCTGCTGGCCATCTTACTGGGTTTCCCCCTGCTGGAACTCGTCGTGCTCGCGCGCCTTGCGGAAGCGCACGGCTGGTGGGTGCTGGGCTGGGTGGTGTTCGCCGCGATGGCGGGCATCGCGCTCCTCAAGGAGGCGCGCTTCGCCCTCGTGGCGCGGCTTGGCGCGGCGCTTGCGGCCGGCCAGTTCTCGATCGCCGCGTTCGTGGACAGCGCGCGCACGGTGCTCGCGGGCCTCTTCCTCATCTTCCCCGGCGTCATTTCCGACTTCATCGCGCTCACGCTGCTGCTGTTGCCGCGCCGCGTTCCCGAGCCCGTCCACGCGCACGCCCCCGCGCGCGCGCACCGGACCGTGATCGACGGCCAGTATCGCCGCGAAAGCTAGCGGGCCGCCCCATCAGGTAGAATCTGACGCCAGTTTTGCGGCGCCGGCTTCGCCGTGCGCCGTCCCCGTCGTACGGAAGGCTTTCCCGTGAACCCATCCCCTGCCCAGGCCGAGCGCCAGGTGCGCCTCGAGCCGAGCGGCCGCACTTTCTCCGTCAACCCCGGCGAGACCATCCTCGAGGCGGCCATCCGCCAGGGCGTGGGCCTGCCCTACGGGTGCCGCAACGGCGCCTGCGGCGCCTGCAAGGGCAACCTCAGGAGCGGCACCGTCGAGTACGGCGACCACCAGGACCGCGCCATCACGGAAGCCGAGAAGGCGGCCGGCAAGGCGCTCACCTGCTGCACGCGGCCGCAGTCCGACGTGGTGCTGGAGATCCGCGAGCTCGCGGGCCTCAAGGACCTCGCCATCCGCACGCTGCCGGCCCGCGTGGAGAAGATCGAGATGCCCGCCGAGGACGTCGCGATCCTCTACCTCAAGCTCCCGGCCTCCGAGCGCCTGCAGTTCCTCGCCGGCCAGTACATCGACATCCTGATGAAGGGCGGCGTGCGGCGCAGCTACTCGATGGCCAACGCGCCGCACGACGACACGCACCTGCAGCTGCACGTGCGCCGCACGCCCGGGGGCACCTTCTCGCGGTACGTCTTCGAGGAGATGAAGGAGCGCGCCATCGTCCGCTTCGAGGGGCCGCTGGGCTCCTTCTACCTGCGCGAGGATTCGGACAAGCCGATGATCCTGGTCGCCGGCGGCACGGGCTTCGCGCCCGTGAAGGCGGTGATCGAGCACGCGTTCCACAAGGGCATCGACCGCCAGATGGTCCTCTACTGGGGCGCCCGCACGCTCGCCGACCTGTACCTCCCGGAGCTGCCGGTGAGGTGGCAGGAGGAACACGACAACTTCACCTTCATCCCGGTGCTCTCCGACCCCGGCCCGCAGGACGACTGGGTGGGGCGCACGGGACTCGTGCACCAGGCGGTGCTCGACGATTTCGCGAGCCTCTCGGGCTACCAGGTGTACGCCTGCGGCGCCCCGGCGATGACCGACGTCGCGAAGAAGACCTTCGTGGAAGAGCGCGGCCTGCCCGAGGACGAGTTCTACTGCGACGCCTTCACCTCGGCGCCGCCCTCACCCAACGCGTCGTAGGTCGCCAGGAAAAAGGGGTCAGATCCCTTTATTGGGACGGTTCTACAGAACCGGTCTATTCCGTGATCTGCGAGGTCCGTGCACAAGCTTCTGAATAGACCGGTTCTGTAGAACCGTCCCAATAAAGGGATCTGACAGCGGTTTCAACCGGTCATTGCAACACCTTCTGATTCAATTGGGTAGGGAGGTGTTCAATGGCGTCGTACCAAGCAAAGGGATATTCGGAAGGGCTGCGCGCGGAGCTCTGGCGGCGGTGGAGTAGTGGCCAGTCTTTGACGGTGATCGGCGAGGCGCTAGGCAAGCAGGCGTCGTCGATTTATGCGGTGGTCGCCCGGCATGGTGGGATTGCGCCGAGGACGCGCAGCAGATCATCGAGGGCGCTGTCGCTTGCGGAACGTGAGGAGATCTCGCGAGGCATAGCGGGCAATCTTTCCCTCCGCCGCATTGCGGAGAAGTTGAATCGAGCACCGTCGACGGTTTCGCGGGAGGTCAATCGCCACGGGGGCAGGCAGTGCTATCGGGCGACGCAAGCCGATTCGAACGCTTGGGCACGGGCGAAGCGCCCGAAGCGCGCCCGGCTGGCGGTAAGCGGTGCGCTGAATCGGGTGGTAGCGCGCAAGCTGCGGTGGGATTGGTCGCCGGGGCAGATATCGGCGTGGCTCAAGCGCCGGTATCCTCATGAACTATCCATGCAGGTTTCCCACGAGACGATCTATCGCAGCCTGTTCGTGCAGGCGCGCGGTGCCTTCAGGAAGGAGCTGGCTGCCCATTTGCGCAGGGGTAGTGCCATGCGTCGACCGCAAGGGGCTGCCGGGAGCCATGGACAGGGCCAGATTCGCGACGCCGTCTCGATTCGGGAGCGGCCTGCCGATGTCGAGGATAGGGCGGTGCCTGGTCACTGGGAAGGTGATCTGCTCATGGGGGGCAACAGCAGCCAGATCGCCACGCTCGTCGAACGCCGCACGCGGTTCGTCATGCTGGTCAAGATCGACAGCAAGGAGGCCGAATCGGTGGCTAAGGCATTAGCCAAGAAGATCCGGAAGCTGCCGGCGGAACTGCGCCGATCGCTTACCTGGGACCGCGGCACCGAAATGGCGGCCCACAAGCAGTTCACGGTCGCCACCGACGTGAAGGTCTACTTCTGCGATCCAAGAAGTCCTTGGCAGCGCGGCAGCAACGAGAACACCAACGGCCTGCTGCGCCAATACTTCCCGAAAGGCGATAACCTCTCGGGCTACAGTCAAACTCACCTGAACGCAGTCGCATCACGCCTGAACGGACGGCCCCGTCAGACATTGGACTGGCGATCGCCCGCAGAGGCACTACAGGCTAGTGTTGCAGCGACCGGTTGAAATCGCCGACCCCTTTTT